>JBCCIK010000001.1:0-68251 GCA_039028255.1 Pseudomonadota bacterium
AATATATTGTTTTTATTCAATATTTTTTCTCACCTGTGACAAGTACATGAAAGAAAAGACATTTTTGTAACGGCAAAGTAACAGCGGCGTGACCGGTGCAAAACTTGCGAGGCAGGAATTTATTCTACGCCCAGAACATCCGGGGTTTGCCAGCCCAGATGCTGACCTCCGTCCACACAAATAAGCTGTCCAGTGACAGCCTGTGCATCCAGCAGATATCCCAGCGCAGCAGTTATATCCGTTGGATGCGCACCGCGCTTCAGAATGGTGCTGGCGCGTTGGGTTTTGAAATGTTCCGCAGTTTGACGGTGACCTTGCAGGGTTGGACCCGGACCAATTGCATTGACGCGTATTGCCGGGGCCAGCGCCTGTGCGGACGTTCGGGTCAAAGCCCACAGCCCCATTTTTGCGATCGTGTATGAACTGAATTCCGGTGTCAGTTTGCGCACCCGCATGTCGATCATGTTCACGACCAGACCTGTTGCCACCGGTTCGCCCTGATCGTCCGTTCTGGCCTCCAGCCCTTGATGCGCCAGCGCCTGTGTCAGCACGAACGGTGCGCGCAGATTGCTTTCGATGTGCCTGTCCCAGCTTTGGCGGGTGGCCGTTTGAATGGTGTCATATTCAAAGATGGACGCATTGTTGACAAGGCAGGTTATTGGCCCGCCCAGCGCCTTAACTGCGCGCGACAGCAGGTTTTCAACCTGTGTCTCGTCCAGCAAATCCGCCTGCAGCGCCGCCGATTTTTGCCCCATCGCTGCGATCTGCGCGACCGTTTTCATCGCATCGCTTTGGGATGATGCATAATGAACCGCAACGTCATATCCTCTGCCGGCCAGATACAGGGCCATTTCCCGGCCCAGTCGTTTTCCGGCACCGGTCACCAAAGCCCGGGTCATAAGTCACCTCGTATCGTCACGTCATACCAGCAAGGTGGTGACATAAACCGCATAAAGCAAAGTCAACACCGCACCCCAAATGCGCGATATATCTTGTTTGAAAAACACAAACGGAATCAACAGCAGTGACGCACCCAGCATCACCCAAAGATCAAAATACAAAAACTCGGGATCTACAGGGATATTCCCGAACCACGTCGCGATGCCAACGATGGCAAGCAGGTTGAACATGTTCGAGCCGATCACATTGCCCAGTGCCACATCCGCCTGGCGTCGCAGGGCGGCCATGACAGTGGTCGCCAGCTCGGGCAGAGACGTACCGATGGCAACAAGCGTCAGACCGATCACGGTTTCGCTGATGCCATAGGTTATGGCGATGATCGTCGCGTTATCCACCAGCAGATGCGCGCCCATCGGCAGACCGATCAAACCCAGGACCAGATAGATGGATACCTTCCAGTACGGCATGTCCGGGTCGGCCTCTTCCAGACCGTCCAGATCCTGGTCCGTCGCACATGCGTCGCCAATGCTTTTGCGGTGCGCCTTGGCCTGATTGAATGCATTCCACAAAACCAGCGCCAACGCGGTCAGCAAAATCACGCCGCTGAGCAATGTGAACACGCCGCAAAACGCCAGCGCGATGAACAAAACTGTAGCCAGCAGCATAAAGACATAGTTTCGACGGCTGTCACATTCGCTGGTGTGCAGTGTCGCAAACAGTGCGGGCAGACCAAGAACCAACAGAATGTTGGCAGTGTTTGACCCGACCACGTTGCCCAGCGCAATACCCGGCGCGTTTTCCTGAAGCGCGCTGATCGCAATCAAAAGCTCGGGCGCCGATGTCCCGAACGCCACAATGGTCAGGCTGACAATCAGGGCGGGGACACCCAATCGCAGGCTCAGATTCACCGCGCCACGCACCAGCGCGTCACCAGCCAGCAAAAGGATCAGCAGCCCCAGACCAGAGAGCAGCCATGCGGTCATGACCGGCCCCCTTTTTCACAGGCGCACGGACCTTTACCGATCCTAAAGCGGCCACACCGCGGACACTTTGCGGAACTCAGTTTTTTCTGTCCCGGAAAACGCAGCTTGCCAAACATCGCCAAAACACCCATGGCGATCAGGAACAGTGTCACAATCTTGATGATCACGTCACAAACCGAAACGCGCATAGGCCGCGCGCTCCTCAAGGGTTGCCACCGCATCCTGTGCCAGCGCCGCACCAAACCGCGACCAAATCGGTTTTCGCAGACCGTAGCGGCGGAACCTGACCTTGTCGCCGAACCGCTCCTGCATCTTGGGTTTCAAATGTGCAATGCCGTCGATCAGGCCCAGCTCTTGCGCGCGCCGGGCAAGCCAGACCTCTCCGGTAAACAGATCCGCGGTGTCATCCAGCGTGCCGCCCCGGCGTGATTTGACATAGGAAATGAAGTTCTCGTGGATATCGCCCAACAGCTTTTCCAGCCGCGCGACATCCTCTTTCTTTTCCGGCCGGAATGGATCGAGCATCGATTTCGATTTGCCGGCCGTATGCACCCGCCGTTCGAACCCTTGCCGTGCCAGAAATTCATGCGCGCCGAAACCGGCGGAAATCACGCCAATCGATCCCAGCACCGAACTTTCATCAGCCCAGATTTCGTCAGCCGCCGCAGCCAGCCAATACCCGCCCGAGGCGGCAACATCTTCCACAAAGCCGATCACCGGAACGTCCAATTCGTCGGCAAGACGCCGGATGCGCGCGCCAATCAGCGAACTTTGCACGGGCGAGCCGCCGGGCGAGTTGATCTCAAGCGCGACAGCCGCCGGTTTTCCCTTGCGAAACGCCTTTTCAAGTACCGGCGCCAATACGGTATCGTTCAATGACCCGCGCCCGGCCATTCCTATGGCTCCGGACAGGCGAACGATGGCCACAACGGGTTGTTTTTTGACAAAAGGCAGGCTGAGTTTCATGGGTGCCGATGTAGAGTGCGGTCCACCCGTAAACAAGGGACACGCCGGGCGTTAAACACGACGTTACCCAATTTACTGAACGTGATGGGCAAAAATGCAACGCAGGTCAGTTGGATCAACTGCGGATGCGCCAGCCGGTTTTGAATATCCACCCGATGATGCCCAGACACAGCAAAGTGAACACCAAAATGGTCAACAGGCTGAACACGATCGGCACATCGGCCGACCCGTAAAAGGACCAGCGAAACCCTGAGATCAGATAGACAACCGGATTGAACAACGTGATCGTTTGCCACAAAGGCGGTAACATCGAAACGGAATAGAACGTACCGCCCAGAAAGATCAGCGGCGTGACCACAAGTTGCGGCACCAGCGACATCTGTTCGAAATTGCTGGCCCAAATACCGATGATGAAGCCCAGCAAGGAAAAGCTGAGGCAGGTCAGCACCAGAAACGCAGCCATGGCCAGCGGATGTTCGACACGAATATCGACAAAAAAGGTGGCCGTGATCAGGATGACCAGCCCGACGAACAGCGATTTTGTAGCGGCTGCCCCAACATAGCCAATCACAATTTCAATGAAGGTCACCGGTGCTGACAGCAATTCATAAATTGTGCCAAGGAATTTGGGAAAGTAAATTCCAAACGAAGCATTGGAAATGGCCAGAGTGACCACCGACAACAGGATCAGGCCCGGTACGATGAACGCGCCGTATGACACGCCCTCGATCTCTTGAATGCGACTGCCTATGGCTGTTCCGAAAACCAGGAAATACAGCGATGTGGACAGGACCGGGGACAGAAAGCTTTGCGCCAGCGTGCGAAAAAATCTGGCCATTTCGAACCGGTAGATGGCGGCAATGGCGGTCCAGTTCATACGGCATCTCCTGAAACAAGGGTCACGAATATTTCTTCCAGACTGGATTGCCGGGTCTGTACATCCCGCAGCACAAGACCGGCCTGTGCCACCTCGTTCAAAAGTGTCGTTATGCCGGTGCGGTCGGCATTTGTGTCATAGGTGTAGATCAGTGCGTCGCCCGCGCCGTTCAATGTCAGATTATGTGCTGCCAGACTGTCCGGAATGGCGGCGATCGGCTCGGTCAGCATGACTTCGATCTGTTTCTTGCCCATTTGCGCCATCAACGTCTTTTTGTCCTGAACCAGCAGTAGTTCACCCTTGTCTATGACACCGATGCGATCGGCGATGGCTTCGGCCTCTTCGATGTAATGCGTTGTCAGGATGATGGTCACACCGGCCTGTTTCAGTTCGGCCACGATCTCCCACATGTCCTTGCGCAATTCCACGTCGACGCCCGCCGTTGGTTCGTCCAGAAACAGGACCCGGGGTTCGTGCGCCAGGGCTTTTGCGATCAGAACCCTGCGCTTCATACCGCCGGACAATTCCTTGATCGCATTCTTGCGCTTGTCCCAAAGGGACAGTTTGCGCAGGATTTCCTCGATCCGGTCGCTATCATGACCATGCCCGAACAATCCGCGCGAGAATCGCACTGTGTTGAAAACCTTTTCGAACGGCTCTAACGCGATTTCCTGTGGTACCAGTCCGATCATCCTGCGGGCTGCGCGAAAGTCCGTCAGGATATCATGGCCGCCCACTGTGACCGTTCCCGATGTGGGGGTGGTAATGCCGCAAATTGTCGAAATCAGAGTGGTCTTGCCTGCACCGTTCGGTCCCAGCAAAGCCAGAATTTCGCCTTCGTTTATATCCAGCGACACACCTTTAAGGGCTTCAAAGCCGCCAGCATAGGACTTGCGCAGATCCTTAATCGACAAAATGGTCGTCATGCATGCTCCTTGGTCTGCGCCGGACCCTAGCGCGACGACGCGTGGCGCAACAGGTCAAATTCGCAATGCGCATGGCGCATTTTGCAGGCCGGTTCAACACTCCCGTGGCGTTGGGCGCTTTCATATCATGCGGCCACGTCGGACCGCGCCCAGCATCGCCCGTCAATTCCTGCCTTGCAATCCGTTGTTCGCCCGGAAAAGCTGGATTATTGCGGAGGAACATAATGCTGGACGGGTTGCGCATCATTGAAATCGAAGGACTGGGCCCCGCGCCGTTTGCTGCCATGTTGCTGGCGGATCTGGGGGCGGATGTCATCACAATCCATCGCAAGGGTCCTGATGCCACACCCGGCATGCCCGACCGTTCCATTCTGGACCGGGGCAAGCGATCCATCGCGCTGGACCTGAAATCCTCAGCCGACGTGGCAACGGCCAAAGAACTGATTGCCACCGCCGACGCGCTGATCGAAGGGTTCCGCCCCGGCGTGATGGAGAAGCTGGGGCTGGGACCCGCGCCGTGTCATGCGCGTAATCCGAAACTGATCTACGGCCGCATGACCGGATGGGGTCAGGAGGGTCCTTTGTCAGAAACGGCAGGGCATGATCTGAACTATATCGCCCTCTCCGGGGCTTTGTGGTATGCCTCTGCGCCCGATCAGGCCCCGCAAACGCCCGCGACGCTGGTCGGCGATATCGGTGGCGGTGCGATGTATCTTGTGGCGGGCATTCTGGCCGGTTTGATCAGCGCGGCGCGAACAGGCCGCGGAACCGTGGTTGATGCAGCAATCTATGACGGTTCAGCGCACATGATGAACCTGCTCATGAGCCTTGGACAGGCGGGCAACCTGTCAGACAGGCGCGGTGCCAGCCTTCTGGACGGTCCACATTGGAGCCGCACCTATCGCTGCGCCGATGGAGGTCACGTTTCGGTCCAGTGTCTGGAACCAAAATTCTACACCCTGTTCCTCGAGATACTTGGGCTGCGTGATGATCCGGATTTACAGGCTCAGTATGATCAGACGTTGTGGCCTGCCCAGACGCAGCGTCTGGCTGCCATCTTTGCCAGTCGCGACCGCGACCATTGGGCCGCCCTGTTCAAAGGCACCGACGCCTGCGTTGCTCCCGTGCTCAGTCCGCAAGAAGCCTGCGCGCACGAAATGAACACCGCCCGGCAGACCTGGCGCCGGTTGGACGGCACTTTGCAAGCCGCCGCAGCACCGCGCTTTGCCAATGCCGCGTGGACACCCAAACCCAGCCCGGCCAGAGGGCAACATACGCAGGACATTCTGCAAGAACTGTCGAGGCGAAACCGGACCGCGCCTTCATCTGGCTGAGGCTCTTCAGAGGCCAATCCCCGTTCGGTTCAGGCCCCGCGCACTGCATCGATCATACGCTGCACATTGTCAGGGTCGGCATCCGGTGTGATCCCGTGCCCCAGGTTGAAGATATGGGGTCCTTTACTAAATGCCCGGACGATCCGCCGGGTCTCGTCCACCAGGGCCTGCCCACCCGTAACCATATGTGATGACGCAAGGTTTCCCTGCACACAGCCATCAACCTGCACGTTGCGGGCCGCCCAATCCGGAGACACGGAGTTATCCAGCGCAACACAATCCACGCCGGTCGTCCTGGCAAATCCGACATAGCCTTCGCCGGCCTCGCGCGGGAATCCGATCACCGGAATGCCCGGATGACGCGTCTTGAGCGCCTGTGTGATGATCCGGCAGGGTTCAACCGCGTATTTCTGGAATGCCTCACCTTGCAACGAACCTGCCCAGCTGTCGAAAATCTTTACCACTTCTGCCCCGGCATAAATCTGGGCCGACAAATATTCAACGGTGGCCAGCGTGATCCGATCCATCAAGGCGTCGAACAAGGCCGAATTTTCCTGACGGAGCGCATGGGCCGGTCCCTGGTCGGGCGTGCCGCGACCTGCGATCATATAGGTGGCCACTGTCCAGGGTGCCCCCGCAAACCCGATCAGCGTTACTTCGTCCGGCAACTCACGTGAAAGAATGGTGACGGTTTCATAGACGGGCGACACCGTGTCGTGAATATCCGCAACAGGTTTCAAGCGGTCGAAATCCGCCTGTTGCGTGATTGTGGACAGGCGCGGCCCTTCGCCGGTTACAAACCACAGATCAGCGCCCAGCGCCTGCGGCACCAAAAGAATGTCTGCAAACAGGATCGCCGCGTCAAACCCATAGCGGCGGATCGGCTGCAAAGTGACCTCGGCCGCCAGTTCCGGGTTGTAACACAATGACAGGAAATCCCCGGCCTGCGCGCGGGTTGCCCGATACTCGGGCAGATATCGACCGGCCTGCCGCATCATCCAGATGGGCGGTACATCCTGCACTTCACCCGCAAGCGCCCGCAGCAGTGTCTTTTTCTCGGCCATTGTTCGCCCTCAGTCGTATAATCCAAACCAACGGGTCCGTGTTCGACAGCGATTTGTCAAGCGCGGCCCCCATTGTCAGGGCAATGTGACGCGACTAAAGCTGTGATCATGACATTGAATTTGCCCACCCCCGCATCGCCACTGAAAATCGGCACTCGAGGATCTCCTCTGGCTTTGGCCCAGGCGTATGAAACCCGTCAACGGCTGCGCGACGCGTTCGATCTGCCGGAAGATGCCTTTGAGATCGTCGTGATCAAAACAACCGGAGACAACCGGGCCATGATCGACGCGGATCGCCCGCTGAAAGAGATCGGCAACAAGGGGCTGTTCACCAAAGAGATAGAAGAGGCGATGTTGCGCGACGAGATCGACATCGCCGTGCATTCGACCAAGGACATGCCCGTGGACCAGCCGGACGGGCTTGTGCTGGATACATTCCTGCCGCGCGAGGACGTACGGGATGCCTTTATCTCGCATGACCTGCACGCCATTCGCGATTTGCCGCAGGGGGCGGTCGTGGGCACCTCGTCGTTGCGGCGACGCGCCCAGCTGCTTAGCCGCCGTCCCGATCTGAACGTGGTCGAATTTCGCGGAAATGTGCAGACACGGTTGAAAAAACTGGGCGATGGTGTCGCGGATTGCACATTTCTGGCGATGGCCGGCATTCGACGCCTGAACATGGGAACAGTCCCCGCGACCGCAATTTCACCTGACGACATGCTGCCGGCGATCGCGCAAGGCACCATCGGCATCGAGCGCCGCATCAGCGATCATCGCGCGGCGGCTCTTATGGAAGCTGTGCACCACATCGAAACCAGCCAGCGACTTGCCGCGGAACGGTCGCTGCTCAAAGCGCTCGACGGGTCGTGCGAGACGCCTATTGCCGGTCTGGCAGAAATTTCTGACGGTCAACTCAGGCTGCGCGGTGAAGTTCTGCGGCCGGATGGGTCCGAGGCTATCGCACTGGACGTGACCGGCCCTATCGAAGACGGGGCTGAAATGGGACAGGCCATGGCGGCCAAACTGCTGCATCAGGCTGGTCCGAACTTTTTCGAATGGAAAAATTCGAAAAAAATTTGATTAGTGTGATCTAATTCACTGTATCCACAGACGGGATCAGGCATTGATAGCTCACACCGCTTGTCAAGCCGGGTCAGTCTCGAAAGTATCGAAGAGTTTCAGATTGTCAGTGTTTTAATTAGTATTCGAGGGGGCGAGACTGGCTCCAGGCTTCAAGAGGTAGCGGGTCGCTGTCGTGCACGACAGCGGCCCGTTCCGCATTTTGGCCTGTGCGTCTTAGCTGATTGCCGCAACAGCGTGCTGCACAGCATCGCGGGTTAAATCCAGATCGGCCTGGGTGATGGCCATGGACGGATAAAGCTTGCCGGGCGACTTGAACACGCCATGTTCGCGCAGGACCGCATTGTACGTCGCGCCGTGCTGAGGATCATCGTGTTTCGCGCTGCGGTAGTCACGGCAGATGTTGTCGGTGAAGAAGACGTCGAACAGTGTGTCATCACCGCAGATTCGATGCGCAATCCCGGCCTGATCCAGAGCGTCAGATTGCATGTCCTGCAATTGTCGGCCCGTGTCCCGCAGTTTTTCGTACATGCCGTCCCGGCGCAGGATTTCCATAGTTTTCAGACCCGCAACCGAGGCCACGGGATTGCCAGACAAGGTTCCAAGCTGCATCAGCCAGCCTTGTTCGCCCACCTCTGCCTTGTTGAAATGCTTCATGATTTCAGCGCTTGCACCCAGCGCGGCCAAAGGAAAGCCGCCACCCGTGATCTTGCCCAGAGTACATATATCCGGTGTCACACCGTATTTTTCCTGCGCACCGCCATAGGCCAGGCGAAAGCCGGTGACAATTTCATCAAAGATTAACAGAACATCGTGCGCGTCGCACAAATCGCGCAAACCCTGTAGGTATCCTGGCATTGCCGGGATGATTCGTTGCAGCGGTTCGACCATGATTGCGGCGATGTCGTCATGTTCATCCAAAAGGGCAGCAACCGCCTGAAGATCGTTGAACGGTGCAACCAGCATCTGCTCGGCCACACCCGCCGGTATGCCGGCGCTGTCCGGAACGGCCTGGGGGAAATTCACATGCCGGCTGGGCGCCAGGCTCATCTGGGCCTCGGGGCTCATCCCGTGATACCCGCCTTCGAATTTCAGAATTCGGTCGCGCCCTGTATAGGCACGGGCCAGACGGATCGCGTACATATCCGCCTCACCCCCCGAGGCGACAAAGCGGACCTGTTCGCAACATGGCACCGCCTCGATGATGGCCTCGGCCAATTCGATCCCTTTGGTATTATTGGCGAAAAAAGTCATGCCTTTGGGCAGTTGCTCCAACACGGCCTCCATCACCTCGGGATGGCCGTGGCCCAGCAGCATCGGGCCGGACCCAATCAGGTAGTCGACATATTCCTTGCCGTTCTCATCCCAGACCCGGCTGCCGTCTCCGTGCGAGATAATGATACCGGGATCAAAATTGCCAAAACCTCCGGCGGGCAGCGCCTGGTTTGCGCGGGCAATCCATTCGGACTGGGTATTGATCTTGAGCATCTCAGTCGATCTCCAATATTGATGGGCCCAACACGTCCAAATCTGGTTCAACACCCAGACCGGGACCTGCAGGCGGGGCAATGCGCCCGTTTTCGCGGTTTGGCGCCTCTGGACAGACGCGCGGGGAAACATAAGACGACAGATCGCATGTGTTCAGCAAAGAGCCACGCGGCGTCGACGCTGCAAAATGCAACGAGGCCGCCGTGACAATATCCGAGCCCCAGGTACATTCCGCACAGATTTCTGCGCCAAGGTGAACGGTCAGGTCCCGTGCGCGACGCATGGCCGACAGACCGCCGAACTTGGACAGTTTCAATGCCACCGCATCCATACATCCCAGTTCATGCGCGCGCAGCAGCGATGCCAGATCATACGCGTTCTCATCAATCTTCATGGGCAGGCCCGTTGCCCGACGCACGGCGGCACAATCGTCCAGTGTTTTGCAAGGTTGTTCAAGCATGATATCGAGATGCGCAACAGCCCGCCCCGTGCGGGTTGCCTGCAACCGCGATGCACCGCAATTCCAATCGCCATAGACCAGAGGACCATCGCCCACGGCCTCGCGCACCTTGATCAGGCGTTCCGCGTCCGCCTGCCAGTCACCTTCTACGCCCAGTTTTACCTGAAACTGGCGGATACCGGTCTGATAGGCTGCTTTAGCGATCCGGGCCATATCGTCCGGCGCGACGCAGGTGATCGAATGGTATAGCGGCATGTCTTTCCGGGTGCGCCCCCCCAGCAAGGCATAAACCGGTTGGCCCGTAATTTTTCCGAACAGGTCCCACAAAGCCAGGTCGACAATGGATTTGGCATACAGCTGGCCCGGCAGGAATGCATCCAGCCTGCGCATCGGAGCGTCGGCGCCAAACGGAGTCATGCCCAGAATCTCGGGGCTCATTTCTGCAACGGCGCCGGGCACGCCGTCGGCGAAGGCGGGTAGGTAATGGGGGATCGGGCAGACCTCGCCCCAGCCGATCAGTCCGGTGTCCGTTTCCAGGCACAGGATGTGGGTTTTGACCGTGGCGCAGGTTTTACCTTCTGCCATGTGATAAGTTTCGTGGCTGGTCAGATCGACAGACCAGAGCTTTATCCTGATCACTTTCATACCGTCCGTCCTTTGACAGGCACGTGTGCAACCGGAACGGATGCCGAAAGGGGGCCAGCCCCCTTCTTGGCCTGCGGCCAATTCAACCCCTGGGATATTTTTGGCCAGATGAAGCTGCGGATCATTGCGGAACCTCATAAACAGCGACGGGCTGACCCAAAGACGCTTCGTCGGGGTGCACACCAAGGCCGGGCGTATCGGGCACGTGCAGGTGGCCGTCGATGTTGCGCGGTCCACGCCCGGCGGCAATGTCGACGGTGATCATGTCCTGACAGGCCCAGACCGCATGGCAGTTGGCGTCCGGAATGGTGGCGGCCAAGTGCAGCGCCTCGGTGTCCGCCAGAACTGTGCCTCCGGTTGCCATCACGAACATGTCGATCCCATGGGCCAGCGCAATGTCCCGCATGCGCGCCGCCTTGGTCAGTCCGCCCACGCGGTTCAGTTTGATCCCGAACACCTGGGCCAGACCGTCACGGGCTACGCGGGTGGCCTCGGGCAGGGTCACAAGGCATTCGTCCACCGACACGGGCGACGCGTGCAATCCAGCCAGAGCGGCGATGTCGTCAAGTGTCTCGGCGGGCTGTTCAAACATCACGTTCAGGTCCTCGCAGGCGCTCATCACCCGCAGGGCCTGTTGCCGCGTCCAGCCGCGATTGACGTCGTAGAGGATGATCTCACCCGGTCGCCGAATGTTTTCTACATCGCGCACGCGGGCAATGTCGCGTTCGACATCGCCACCGATTTTCACCGAGTGCGCGACGTAGCCGCGGCTGCGATACCGCTCAATCACTTCGCGCGTTTCTTCGATGGTCTTGGCGCCCACAGAGGACGCAATCGGACGTGGGGTCCGCGACCCGCCGCCCATCAGATCGGCAATCGGCAGACCCGCCGCCTGTCCAGCAATATCCCAGCAGGCCATGTCGATCGGGCTTTTGGCATACAAGTGGCCGGGCAGAGCCATGTCCATGGCCCGTTCGATATCCAGAAAGCGGCGCGGGTCCAGGCCCAGCACAAAAGGCGCCATCGTCTGAATGCCGGCACGAATGCCCGGCCCGTGCGCCGGCACATAGGTATGGCCCCATGGCGTCCCCTCGCCCCAGCCGACAAGCCCGGCATCGGTTTCGATCTTGACCAGCGTCGCATCCAGTGTTTCGAATTTCAGTCGCCCTGCGGACAACCAATAAGGATATTCGAGCGGCAGATCAGCCTGAAAAACCGTGATCCGGGTAAGCTTCATTTCAGTTCAATCTCGACAAAGGACATGGGCGCGGACCCGGCATTGATCACATTGTGTTCAACCCCCTCATCGCGGCGATAGGCAGTTCCGGCCGGGACGGACACCTCGGTGGTTGAACCATCCGGCAATTCCAGTCGCATATGGCAGTCGGTGATGGCGGTGATGACATAGTCCATATTGTGACGGTGCCATCCGGTCTGGGCGTCGGGTTCGAAATCAAACCGGGTCACGCGCACACGAGCGTCGTCAATCATGAGGGTCGCAAGGGCCTGTGGTCTCATAAGCTGTACTCCTCAACCGGTGTGTCCAGCGCGCGGAAATCAGGGCTCACACCCAGCCCGGGCGCATCAGAGGCATACAGCTTGCCATCCCGCGACACCGGGCCGCCAATTCCGGTGGACCGGGTGTTGTAATTCATCAGGTCTGTTGTGTTTTGCAGATAGTCGGGCGGGGTCGACGCCGCGAAATGTGCCACCACGGCTGTGGCGATCTCGCCGCCCCAGGTATCCTCGCTGACCACGGGGATGCGGTTATCCACCAGGTAATCGCGCACGCGCCGTGCTTTGCTCAGCCCGCCAAGGTTCGAAATTTTCAGGCAGCAAATCTCGGCCCCGCGATCGGCAACGATCCGTTGCGCCATTTGGATGCCGGTCACGCATTCGTCCAGCTTCATCGGTTGCTGTGCAACACGGCTTACCTGCTGACATTCTTCGTAAGTCCGGCAGGGTTGTTCAAGAATGAAATCCAGATCGCGCGTCGCCCGCGCCACCCGGATCGCATTGTCCACGCGCCAGCCCTGATTGGCGTCGGCCATCGCCTTTTCGCCCGGCTGCAACAGAGGCACAGTCGCGCGAATGCGGTCGATGTCCGTGGTCCAGTCGCCGCCAACCTTGATCTGAAACTGACGATAGCCCTGATCTCGATACGCGTTCATCTCGGCTACGGTCTCATTCACCGCTTTCTGAGGCGCGACGCGGTACATCGGTGCGCCGTCCGTCAGCTTGCCCCCAAGCAGCATCCAAACCGGCTGATTGCTGGCCTGCCCCAGAATATCCCAGCAGGCCGCATCAAAGGGTGCCTTGGCGTAACCGTGCCCCTGAACCAGATGATCCAGCAGATGTTCGATCCGGCCTACTTGCCTGGGGTCTTCGCCCAGCAGTTCCGGCGCAACCAGGCGAGCAAGCGCCGCAACCCCTTCGGAATGCGCAACCATATAGTTTTCACCACATGGGGTGAATTCGCCGCAGCCCTGCAAACCGGCATCCGTATCAATCACCACCACCGAAGCAATCGCCGTTTCAATGGCATTGCCGGCGCCCCAGACATAGGCACCGCCTACATAGGGCAATCTGGTCTGGTAGACGCGAATGCGGGTGATCTTCATGCCGCATCCATTCTGGGCAGATCTTCCATGCCTTTCCCCCGCCAAAGGACAAAGGCCAGAATAGGCTTTGCGCGCGTTACCATGGCATGACTTTGCCAACTGGCGTGCAGGCGGGTCTGCCCCGGACCGACAAACGCGTCGTCGCCGTCAACCTTGAACATGGCACCCCCGGCCAGGGTCAGATAAATCTCTTCGGCCTGATGGCTGTGCCAGTCATAGGTCAGGCCCGCACCCCAGTAGGCCACATAGCCGCGCAATTGTGTCGAGTGGAAATGCCCGGTCGGGCCAAACAGCTCGTAGTATCCGTAACGGTTCAGGAAATCGACGCCGACCTCGTCTTCGGTGTATGTGACTTTCCATTGAGCCAGATGCGCAGTCGCCCGAATAGCGCGGGTCAGAGCATCTGACGTGGCACTGCCGACAGCCTGACACTCGTACACTAGCTTGGTGGCCGGGATCGGGTTCGGTGTCAGATTCGCCGCTTGCAGATCCGTTGGCCACGCACCAAACTGTGCAAGATCGAAATGCCGCTGATGCACCTGCCGCGCGGCCTCTAATACATCGTCCATCGTCATGGGGTCACCACGATATTGCCAGTGTGCTGCTTTGCGATGAACGCAGCTTGCGCTTCGCGCAGCTCTTCCAGAGGATAGGTCGCCGCAAGCGCCGGTTTGATGTCTCCTGCCTCGATATACTTGACAAGATTCTGCATCACCTGCGGGTCAATCACAGTCGATCCGGTGAATGTGAGGTCGCGCAGGTAGAACGTTCGCAGATCAAATTCGACCATCGGCCCAGCGATGGCGCCGGAACAGGTGTACCGCCCGCCGCGTTCCAGAACATCGATAAGATGCGGCCAGTAAGGGCCTCCAACAACATCGGCAACCACCGTGATTTTTTCCCAACCCAATGCAGCCCGCAGGTTTTCCGGCGCCCGTGGCAGGATCGCGTCAGGGCCCAATGCGGCCACGTCATCGTGCTTGGCCTCGGACGCCATGGCAATCACCCGAGCGCCACGGCGTTTGGCCAGTTGCAGCAGAGCCCCGCCAACACCACCGGACGCGCCGGGAACCAGAACCGTATCTGCATCGGTTACTCCGGCGCGGGTCAACATGCCCTCGGCCGTGGAGTACGAACATGAAAAAGTCGCCAGTTCAGCATCCGTCAGATCAGACGTAATCGGCACTGCGTTGACCGCCAGCGTCGTGGCATATTCTGCAAAGCCGCCATCACGCTCGGAACCGAAATAGCCGGTTTTATCCATGTTGTCCGGGTCTGTCGGATCGCGCAGCCAGCCGTCGGTGATGACCCTTTGTCCAATGCGCGCCGCATCCACACCCTGACCAACTGCCACGATGTGACCGCAGATATCCGCCCCCTGAATACGCGGGAACGTGATCGGGTTGCCGCCCCATGTCGGATCATCTTCACCCACGTCTTCAAATGCGCCTCCGGTCGTCGCATCGGTCACAGTCTTTGAGTACCAGCCGGATCGCGTGTTGACGTCCGTATTGTTCAGACCGCAGGCGGCAACTTTGATCAGCACCTCACCTGCGGCTGGTTCAGGGCGCGGCCAGTTCTTGTGCAGCACCATCTGCTCAAGACCGCCATGGCCCATCGTGACCATGGCTTTCATTGTATCCGGTAAGGTCATCACACGGTCTCCAACGCAGCGTCGGTGCGCGGCAGCAGGCTTTGCGGATCATAGGCGGGTTCATCCAATACGCGCGCCGCGCGGGGTTTGCCGTGGATCACAACTTCCAGGGTGGTTCCGGCTTTGGCAGCCTCTGGCTTGATATAGGCAAAGGCCAGAATCTTGCCGACCGTATGGCCATAGGCCACCGAAGCGGTCGAGCCCACGACCGTTCCGTTCAACATGACCGCTTCGCCGCCGTGACCGTCAATTTCACCATCCGGTTCAATTTCCAGATAGGCGCACACCCATGGCAGGTCTTGGTTCAAGGTCTTGTCCTTGCCCAGATACGTCTTGTCGGTACGGGCAAATCGCAGCACGTCCGCCTCGGCCAGTGTCACCTCGTTGGTCAGTTCACCTGCCCCTTTGAAGCCCTTCTCCATCCGCATCACGTTCATGGCGAAACTGCCATAGTCGGCGATACCGTGAGGCATGCCGGCGGCCCAGAGCGCGTTGTAAACGTCAAGGCACGCAGCGTTGGGCATGTGCAGTTCCCAGCCAAGCTCTCCGGCGTAAGACATGCGGAAGGCCCAGACTTTGTGGCCTGCCATTGTGATCTCTTGCGCCGACAACCAGCGAAACCCGGCATTGGTCAGATCAGCATCGGTGCAGCGCGCCAGCACGTCACGCGACCGCGGGCCGTTCAGCGACAGGGCCGACCAATCAGCGGACAGGGTGGTGATCTGCACATCTTCATCCGCGCGATGCTGAGCCAGATGATCCAGCAGGCGTTGTTCGAAGAATGCGGCGCAGACCAGGTAATAGCGATCCTGCGCCATTCGAACAATGGTCGTTTCCAACTCGATCCGGCCTCGGCGATTCAGCATATGGGTCAGCGTGATCGAGCCGTCCTTTTGCGGCATCCGGTTCGCGGTCAACCGGTCCAACAATGCGTAGGCGTCCGGTCCCGAAACCTCGACCTTGGTAAAGGCAGTGACATCCATGATGCCGACCCGTTCGCGCACGGCTCTGACCTCGGCCGCGACCATGTCGTCGGCCTGGGTGCGACGGAAGGAATAGTGATCGTTTTGCGCCACCCCATCCCGCGCAAACCAGCGGGGACGTTCGAAACCATAAACCTCTTCATGCACCGCGCCTTTGGATTTCAACAGCTCATGCAACGGAGAGGGTTTAATCGGCCGCCCCGCCAGACGATTGAAATGCGGAAAGGGGATCTCGTGACGCAGGCAATAATCCTCCTCGGCCTTGATCACCTGCCAATCCTTGGTGGCATAACTGCCAAAGCGACGGGGATCGAATTCACGCATCGAGATATCCGCGGCCCCGCGCACCATCCAGCGCGCCAGTTCCCGGGTCAGGCCCGGCCCCCAGCCGATGCCGATCTGAGTACCGCAGCAGCACCAGTAATTGCGAACGCCCGGCGCAGGGCCGATCAGCGGGTTGCCGTCCGGCGGATGCGAAATCGCCCCATGCACGTCGCGCTGAATGCCAAGTTCGGCAAAGATCGGCATGCGGTTCAGGCTTTCCTCCAGCCACGGCATCACTCGGTCATAATCCGCGTCGAACAGCCAGTTTTCGTATTCCCAGGGACAGTGATCATGCCAGACCGAGTTCGGGTTCTCTTTCTCGTAAATCCCGATCAGCCCGCGCTGCTGCTCCATCCTGATGTAACCCGAAACCTTTCGGTCGTCGCGAATGACCGGCAGTTCGGTGTCCAGATCCCGGAATTCGGGCACCGGCTCGGTCACAAAGTAATGATGCGTCATCGACGTCATGGGCAATTGCAGCCCGGACCATTCGCCCATTTGCCGCGCATATGTGCCGCCCGCGTTTACGACATGCTCGCAGGTGATCGTGCCCATTTCGGTTTCGACCACCCATTCGCCTGTGTCGGCCTGTGTAATGTTGGTGGCGCGACAATTGCGAAAGATGCGTACACCTTTCTGTCGCGCACCAGTTGCCATCGCCATGGTCACATTGGTCGGATCCACATGGCCGTCATCCGGGGTATACAAGGCACCCAGCACACCTTCCAGATTGTAGAATGGATGCAATTCGGCCACTTTCCCGGGCCCGACCAGTTCAATGTTAAAGCCCAGCGACCGGCCGACCGACAGGGTGTGGCGCAGCCAGTCCATTTCGTCCTCGGTATAGGCCAGACGGAAAGACCCGCAACCATGCCACGTCACCGGTTGACCGGTTTCAGCCTCCAGCGCGCCTGAATACAGATCGATGTTGTAATCAACGCATTTGCCCAGACCAAAGCTAGAGGTTGAATGCGTAATCTGACCTGCCGCGTGCCAGGTGCTGCCGCTGGTCAATTCGGCCTTTTCCAGCAGCACAGTATCGCCGCCCCATCCTTCATGGGCCAGATGGTAGGCCAGACCTACCCCCATGACGCCACCGCCAACGATGACTACACGGGCATGTGAAGGCAAATTCTTCTCGGACATGACATTTCCTCTTCCCGAGTCGCTTTTCTGCTCGACAGGCTAATTCCACATTTGTACCATCGTCAATCATGAATGACACAAATGTATCATCAATCGTTCTCGACCGCCTCACAGAAGAGTGGGAAGCACTGACGCCCGAGGCGCAGAAAGCTGCCCGCTACGTGCTGGAAAACCCGTCGGATGTTGGTGTTTCAACAGTGCGTGAGATTGCGGAAGCCGCGAAGGTGAAGCCCAATACGTTTGTTCGAATGGCGCGTCAGGTCGGCTTTGACGGGTACGAGGATTTCCGGGCGCCGTTCCGGGACGCGATTCGGCAAGGCACCGCCTCTTTCCCTGATCGCGCGCGCTGGCTTCAGGAAATCGGCAAATCCGATGAACTGGGTGGGCTATATGCCGACATGATCGGCGCGGCGATACGCAACATCGAGGATACGTTTGCGGGGATCGACGCGCTGCGCCTGAAGGCGGCGGCGCAAGATATCTGGAATTGCCGACAGATCTTCACACTGGGCGTGGGCGTCAACAACTCCAACGCGCGCAACTTTACCTATCTTGCCTCGACCGGGATGAAGCAGTTCCATGCAATTCCGCGTCCCGGCTCTACCCCGGTCGACGATCTGGCCTGGGCGGACCAGCAGGATGTGCTGATTGCCATCACATGCCATCCTTACCGAACAGAAGTGATTGACGCGATCAAGCTGGCACGGCTACAGGGCCTGACAGTTGTCGGCATTTCCGACAGTCCGGCCAGTCCTGTCATACTGAACGCGCAACATGGTTTCGTCGTTGCTGCGGACACGCCGCAATTCTTTCCCTCATCCGTTTCGACCATCGCCTTGCTGGAAACGCTGCTGTCATTTGTGATTGCCGTGTCCAGCGACGAGATCGTCGAACGGGTGGAACGTTTCCACCAACGCAGGCACCAGCTTGGCCTCTACGCGGAGGAACCCGAATGAACGCACCCCTGACCCATTCACTGGACGCGCGCTATTACGTCGACCCCACGATTTTCAGGCAGGAAATGCAGGGTCTGCTGGCGCGAACCTGGCAGTTTGCCGGGCATATTGCGCAGGTCAGGGATGTCGGTGACTACTTTGCCTTTGAAATCGCCGGTCAGAACCTGTTCTGCATCAGAGGACGTGACGGAGAAATCCGCACGTTTTACAATGTCTGCCAGCACCGCGCACATGAAATGGTCAGCGGTGCGGGCAATACCCGCGTCGTTGTCTGCCCGTATCATTCCTGGACTTACGAACTTTCAGGCCAGTTGCGCGCCGGACCCAATATCAAATCCGTGCCCGGCTTTGACCGCAGCGCAATCTGTCTGACATCGGTGCGGACCGAAATTTTCAACGGCTTCATCTTTGTTAACCTGGACGATGATGCCGCGCCCATGGATGAGTGGTATCCCGGGGTACGCGAGGAAATCAGCGCATTTGTTCCTCATATCGACAATCTGGAACCGCTGGAATGGGTCGAGATTCCCGAAAACTGCAACTGGAAAGTCAGTATTGAGAACTATTCCGAGTGCTATCACTGCCCGACCAACCATCCGACCTTTGCACAGGGCGTGGTCAAACCTCAGACCTATGACATCCAGCCCGATGCAAACGGAGGATATGTTCTGCGCCACACGACCGAGTGCCAGAGCCTGGACCGGATGACCTATCCCATCGATCTGTCGGTACCCCATGCGGGCGACTATCAGTCGTGGTTCCTGTGGCCGATGTTTTCGTTTCAATGCTACCCGGGCAACGTGCTGAACACCTATCACTGGCGCGCCAATGGTCCCGACAACTGCACTGTCTGGCGCGGCTGGTACACCGAGGGCGGATCGGAAAGCGCGGTGATCCGGCAGCTTGCCGTACAGGATCGCGAAACCACGGTCGAAGAAGACATTCATCTTGTGGAATCCGTACATCGCGGACTGAAATCCCGCGGCTATCGTCCCGGACCTCTGGTTCTGGACCCCGGCTGCGGCGTGATGTCGGAACATTCCATTGCCCGTTTGCAGCAATGGATGCGCGAGGCGGTGGAATGATCCTAAACCTACCCATGCCGGGCTTGCATCGGTCTGACCTGATCTGTTGCAGGCGGTCACACTCATGTTGATGCCGGAGAACTGGCAACCGGAACACAAACTGTTCCCGCATCAGGTGGGTTTTACATGCCCGCCTTTCGACTTTGATGCAGCCCCGTCCGATTTCTTGCGCATATGCCCGGATACCGTCGGTGTGCATGGCTGGATGCTGCACGTTCCCGATTATGTTCACGGTCTGGATCAGAGAAAACAGAATTTTGGGATGCTTGAAGACTTTGTCCACTGCATGTCGCGAAACGGGGTCGATGTCTGCGCTCAGGTTGGATCGAACTGGGTCCATGCTTGCGGTCTGGGTGTGGACGGTGTGCGACAGCATTGCGAGGACCTGTCAGACAAATATGGCACACGGTTTCACATGGCGGGATATGCCATGGTCGAAGCACTACGCGAAATGAATGTCGAAAAGGTGGCTTTGAACGCTGCTTATCACTGGCCGGACTGGTGGCAAGGCACGGTTGGATTTTTGCAAGAGGCAGGATTTGACGTTCTTTGGGCGGGCAATTTCCACGATCAGGGATGGTTCGAAACGCAAGAAGACGTCAATGCGCGTCGTTGGGTCTTTGACCACGATCTGGCGATCAAGAGCTTTGAATACGTTGCCGACAAAGCCCCCGCCGCACAAGCGATCCTGATCAATGGCATGTGCAACTTTCGTTCGGGTCCGGATGGGGCGCCACGCCGCCCGCTGCATCTTGCCGATCAACTGGAATCCGCGTTGGGCAAACCCGTCATCGGCCATGATATTGCGCTGTACTGGCGCATATTCAAATCCTTGGACCTCAAGCCCGCAAAACCACAGGGTCAGTTGTTACGCCGCATGTAACGATCCATCAAAACACCGCCTGGCGGACTGGAGTAGATACGAAATGCACAAAATTCTGGCGCTTTGGGCGGTGCCCCGGTCCACATCCACGGCTTTTGAATGGATGATGCGACAGCGTGGTGATCTGGATTGTCTGCACGAACCGTTTGGCGAGGCCTGGTATCAGGGCGACGACCCGTTGTGGCACCGGTTCAAGCCCGGCGATGTGAAAACACCCGGCCTGACCCTGGACAGTGTCTGGGCAGACATTCAGGCGCGCGCCCGAACCGGGCCGGTGTTTATCAAGGATTTCCCGCACTACATCAATCATATGTGGGATGCGGATTTCCTGTCTCATTTCACCCACGCATTCCTGATCCGTGATCCTGCCAAAACAATCACATCGATGTACAAACGCTGGCCCGATTTTGCCGAGGGTGAAGTCGGGTTTCCCGAACAACGCGCCTTGTTCGACCTGCTGACGGCCCTGAACGACATGCCTCCGCCGGTGATTGACAGCGATGATTTGCTGGAGGACCCGCATGTGATGACGCAGGCATTCTGCGATGCTGTCGGGATTCCGTTTATGGCAGACGCCCTGACGTGGGAGGCTGGCGGCGACCCGTCCGCACACAGCTGGTGGGACGGCGGCTCGTTCCATGCCAACCTGTCCAAATCCACAGGTCTTGCGCCGCAACCGCGCACATATATCGACATCGCCGACGCCCCTGATCGGGTCAGACAGGTGCACCGGCGCATGAAACCGCATTACGATCACTTGTACAAACACCGCCTTGGGCGCTGAAGAACCGGAGACCAGACATGGCAGACGTTTTCGACGAAGATCTTTTCCTGAAAGGTCTGGAGCAGAGAAAAGGCACGCTGGGCGCAGAATACGTGGAAAAAAATCTGGCTGCGGCGGACGATTTCACGCGCCCGTTTCAAGAGGCGATGACCGCCTGGTGCTGGGGGTTTGGCTGGGGCGACGATGTTATTGACGCAAAGACGCGATCGATGATGAATCTGGCAATGATCGGCGCTTTGGGAAAAATGCACGAATGGGAAATCCACTGCAAAGGTGCTTTGAATAACGGGGTCAGCCAGGAAGAAATCCGGGCCATCATCCACGTGATCGGAATCTATTGCGGTGTACCTCAAGCGCTGGAGTGCTTCAGAGTGGCACGCAAGGTGCTGGGCGCGACGACCTAAAGACCGGCTGCCGCCAAAAGGCGCGCACCCTCGGCATAATGATCCGGGTTCCTGAAACAGTCGGGCCAGGCCCAGCGCCGGGCCGTAAAGCCCGGTTGCAGCTCCAGAATTCGCCGCGCGTGGCGCCGCGCAAGCGACAGATTGTCTGCTTGCACCGACAGCATGCACAAAACAACCCGGGCACGCACACTGCCGGGATCGACCCGCAAAACGTTATGCGCATGCTGCCACGCAGACACGTCTTCGTTCAACGCCAAAGCCATCGATAGATTGCTTTCAATCCAGATCGGCGGATGTGGTGTCAATGCAAGCGCTTGGCGATAAACGGTAATCCCGTCTTCGACACGGTTATCGTACAGCAATAGCAACGCGTAATAGCTCAACAACTCGGGGCTGCTGCTGAAACGGTCCAGAACCCGGCGCATCAACACGCAGGCTTCATCTGTCCTGCCGGCTACATTGCGCGTAAACGCCTCGAGGGCTGCACAGTAGGGATCGGTCGGGTACTGCGCGCGCAGCCTGCTGCAATCGGCGTCCACCTGCGCCAGTGTCTGGTTGGGCTCGTCGTCCATACCAAGACGGATAAGATCGAGACGGCAAAATCCAATTGCAACCCTGGCGGGCAGGTAATCCGGGTCACGCCGAATACAGATCTGATATTGTTCAATGGCGCGGCGCAAGCCATCCTGCGTTGTGTGACTTTCATGAATGCGTCCGTTCTGAAACGCGGTCCAGACCTCGGTCGATGCCGCCCGACCTGCCCAGATTTCCGACCAATACCCGTCCCGCAACCGAAGCTGCAGCGCCTCGACAACTTTCATGGCAATTTCTTCAACCGCATCGAACGTTTCCTGCTTGCGAAACCGAAAGCGTTCGGTCCACAGGCACAACTGATCCGATGTCGATGTCAGTTGGGCTGCCACGCGCAAGCCTTCGGCCCCGACGACGCTGCCGCTCAGCACATATCCATCGACCGGACCATCCTGTCTTCGGGCGTCGCGCAGTTCGATTGCGTCGGACAAGCTGCCAAGAAGAAACAGCAGCTCATCCCGGATTGAGGCGGCGGCGATGGCGACATCCGGTGCAGCCCCGACCACTTCGAATGAATCGACAATAACAGCCGGGCGCTGGCGACCCCAGTGGATCGGCAAGTTCACTTTCGATGGCACCGCGACCGGCCCGTCCCGGCCTGTATCGATGTCCCAGTATGCCTGCCGTTCAACGGCCAGCCATTCCTCGAACTCGGGGTCGGCTACATCCAGACCTTCCAGCAGTTCCGCGCGATCGGGTTGCAGTTGTTCGTCAAACAGGTCGACTTCCAGATCCGCAAGTCTGAGCGAAATGTTCTGTCGATCAACCTCAAGGAAACCCAGCCCAAGAGATCCAAAGTGTTTTGTCAGAACGCTCAGCTCTTTTCGCAACGAAGCCGCACCTTGCGCCTGTGAGCTTTGGCTCCACAGGCGGTCTTGCAGCCACACCCGGCTGCGTACAGCGTTTTTGGATAAAAGCACCAAGGCGATCAGCGCTTTCGCCTTGGTCCCACGTGGTGTTGCATCCTGACCATTGTCGCAAATGACCTGAAAAGGTCCGGTCAGAAATACTTTAGTTCTTCCTTCGGTCACAAAACGCCCTCAACCAGGCTCGGGCACCGGACTTATGAACCACAGCCGAAGACCACAATGCCACCCATTGCCTCATAGGCAAAATCATTGCACCACGATTCTTCTTCATCGTCTTCGGACACCTTGTCGCGGATATCGGGAATAATGACGTTGATCAGTCTTTCTGTATCATAAACAAACTGCACATCTCGGCCTTCCAGTTGCGCAATCATATCGCGGATTTTCTTCTCGGCCTCTTCTTCTTGTCCTCGGGATCCATTGGCCCGACCACGAGCAGCGCGCAAAACTTCGCATCCCAGGTCTTTCAACGTGTAATTCGCATTTAGAGTAAATCTTGCCATTATAAATTTCCTTCCCTAGTAACCACGGCCATTTGTATAACGCTATCTAGCGCATTCTGGAAAGAAAAATGACTGACGCAATGATCGCCCGGGCCGAAGCGGAGAGGTTGGTATCCCAACCCTCTTTTGCCGAATTTCCCGCCA
Organism: Pseudomonadota bacterium; assembly: GCA_039028255.1. Lineage (GTDB taxonomy): Bacteria > Pseudomonadota > Alphaproteobacteria > Rhodobacterales > Rhodobacteraceae > Ruegeria. Next base: position 23,671 of record JBCCIK010000001.1, read on the forward strand.
ATGCGCCCATACATGCCGCGTTCCGGATGATCAAATTGCGCGAAGGAACGCGACCGCCTTTGGGGGGCATGAATACCCGTGTGGCCTTTGGTACTGCGCGGACGGCTCAAGATGCTGCCCGGCTGGCCGGGTTCGAAGCGATTGAACGGTTCGCGTTGCAGTATTCCCAGAGACACGCCGATCCACGCGAAAGCCTGCTGGCATCGGATGGACAGACGCATGTGTTGCCGGTTGATGCGCTTTGCCTCGGAGCGCCTGCAACCAACGGCAAGATCACCTCGAAAGGTGCCGCAGCCGGGCCCAGCCACGAGGCCGCCACCATGCGCGCAATTCTTGAGTGTCTGGAACATGCGTTAGGCGACATAGCCAGCACCCATATGCTGTCTGCCGAGATGCTGCCGCAGGATCTGTTGCGTTGGTTGCATCTGCATCTGCGCGATTTGCAGATCCAGCTAAATGTTGTGCCAGAGGTCGGGCTTTTGATCCGCGCGGTTTGCGCCGACATGGACGGGGGTCGACCAACATATGGCACCGCCCTGTCCAATCAGTTGCACACCGGTGTCTGGCATGCTGCGTCCGAGGCCGTGGTGTCCTGGCGTAACATGGTGATGCTGGATTTTAACGGCGTCACACAGGACGGCATGGCCCCGGAACAAAAGCGGTTGTTCCAGCTTTACCGCGGTGCTGAACGGGATCGAGCGCGCGCGCCATCTGCACCTTTTGACGCCGACACATGGCATGCACCCGATCCGACACTGACAACTGTGCTGACGGCCGTGTCCACGGCATTGGACCAACCCGTTGCAGTTTTTGACATGACGGCTCCAGAGCTTCCCTTGCCGGTCGTCAAGGCGGTTCCAGTCTGATCACGCGGCATCTGCGCGATCCGCATTTTCAACCGCGCGGTTCCGATCAGCATTTACGGCGCGATTATCAACGTGATGGAGCAACGAAAACGATCACCCGGCAAGTCTTTATGTGGTAGCCTCAAGTTGTTGACCTGAGCGCGTGAGGTATTGCCAAAGGCAGGATCAAGCGTTCCTTTCCGCAGTATAAGCGTCCCAGAGGTTGAACGCGTCGGAACGCGCGTGGCGGCATAAGCTTGAGGTGAGTTCGCCGAGTCTGGCAACCAACCTTTTGAAGCAGCACTTGGCAGCTTTGGTGTTTTGGTGAGTTGGTACGAGACTGTCCATTGCCCGGCAGGTGCATCCACAGGATGCTGCCGGTAGGGGCCATTTGCGGCGATCGCGCGCCACAACCGGTGCTTTTAACGCGCATCATGATCCCGACGTCGTTCATGTGTCATTTATCATTCGGCCTTGGACGTTCCCGCCTGATACAATCTGCGAAGTATCGATCAAAGCAATGGTAGGCCCAAACCCCTTAAGCAATGATCACACGAGGACGGCGAGTGCTTTCAAGGCGTGGCACGATCGTTGGGATGTTAATTAGCGCAACAGATGCCTTAACCCTGGTTCGGCACTACAAGAACCGGAACGGTCGATCTGCGCAGGACGCGCTTTACGATTGTGCCCAGAAACGTATGAGACGTACCGTGTTCGTGTGATCCCATTACGATGAGGTCGCAGTTCAGTTCCCTGATCCGCTTCAGGATCGCTTCGGCAGGATTACCATCCACAAGTTCGACCGAATTCACCGCAGAATATGTCTTTTGATCTTCCGGGGTCAGTGACTTTAGAAAGGTTTGCTGGTTGTCTTTCAGCAACTGCTTTACGGCGGCATGTCTGTCATCGATAGCCCGCTGGCGTGAATGATCGTCTTGAATGAACATGTTCAGGGTGACGATCGCATCTTGCGACAAAGGCTCGGTAACATGCAGCACGTGGATTTTCGCGCCATGTGCAATTGCAATGCTCAGCGCATGCCGGAGCGCGTTGTCCGCGTTCTCCGACAAGTCCGTTGCGACCAGGATATGTTCAATTTTAGGTAGCATTTGTGTTTTCCTTTGCGTCGCGGATCAGTACCCGAAGAATCTCGGCAGCCACAGCGCGATTTCGGGCACGAACGCGATCACGAAGATCGCCACCGTGTTGATGAAGGCAAACGGCAGAGCCGCTACCGAAATTCGCTCGATCGAGATGTTGGATATCCCTGAGGCGATAAACAGGTTTTCACCCAGTGGCGGTGTCTGAAAGCCGATCCCCAGAGTACACACCATGACAACGCCAAAGTGAACCGGGTCGATCCCCATGCTGTAGGCCACCGGCAGCATCACCGGCACCAGAATAAGGATCGTGGCCAGAGTTTCCATGAACATGCCGACAAACAGCAAAAACAGGATCACCAGCGTCCAGATGATGTAGATGTTATCAGTGATCGACAGCATCCCGTCCGCAATGATCGCAGGTATCTGGTTTTCGACCAGCAACCGGCCAAAGACTGTTGCTGTAAACATGATCAACAGGACACGACCCGTCAGCCATGTGGTTGTTTCCAAAGACGAGAACAGTTTTTCCCATGACAGTTCGCGGTAGATGAACGCGCCCACGACCAGCGTGTAAAAGATGGCCACAATCGCAGCTTCGGTCGGGGTGAAAAAGCCCGAATAAATACCGCCCAGAATAACCACAGGTGCCATCAAAGCCCAGAAACCGCGGTACATCTCGCACCAGATTTCGCGGGCGGACCAGCCTTCGGTCGTCCCTTTGTAGCCGCGCTTTTTCGACAGGATATAGTTCATGATCAGCAGGCTACCGGCGATCAGGAACGCAGGAAGAAACCCAGCGATAAACAGTTTCGGGATCGACACCGTCTGAAAGGTGCCATGCTCGGCGACGGCCTCGGGTGGGGGTGGCATGCCCAGCGCTGCGATACCAAAGATAATCAGCGGAATCGACGGCGGGATCACGATGCCCAGACCACCTGATGATGCAGTAATGGCCGAAGCGTAGTCGCGGCTGTAATTGCGCTGAATCATTGCCGGGATCATCAGCATGCCCACCGCAGCGGTGGTCGCCGGGCCCGAGCCCGAGATGGCACCAAAGAACAGGCATGCAAAAACCGCAGCCGCAGACATGCCGCCGGTGAATGGGCCGGCAAAGCTTTCCGCGACGCTGATCAACCTGCGTGACAGCCCCGATGCCTCCATCAGCGCCCCGGCCAGAATAAAGGCGGGCAGCGCCATAAGAGGAAACGAGCCGACAGAGGTGAAGGCGATCTGCACAAACTTGATTGGATTCTCGTCCAGCACAAGGAAGGTGATCAGCGTCGACACACCCAAAGCAACCGTAATCGGCGCGCCGATGAACAACAGCAGAAGGAACCCGCCGAACAGGATATAGATGATTTCGGTGCCCATTACTTGCCCCCTTCTTCGCCGAGTTCGGCGCGGACCTCTTCCAGGTCAACCTTGTCGGGATCGCGCAGATCCTCGTCCAAAACGATTTTCTTGTAGTTCACCTGAATGATGCGAACGGTCATCAGGGCAAACGCAATAGGAAGAACGATGTAGACCCAGCTAAGGTGGAACCCGAGCGTCTGTGACGACTGGAACCTGTTCATCCGGTTAAAGATGAAGTCCAGCGCCAGATAGACAAAATACAGGTTGAAGCAGATCCAGAACAGGTCGGCGAAGGCTTCGATATACTTGATCGCGCGCGGCGGCAGAAACTTGAACTGAAACGTCACCCGGTTGTGGGCGCCCATTTTTGCCGCATAGCTCGCACCAAAAAACACGAACCAGACAAACATGTAGATGGACAGCTCTTCGACCCACGAGAACGAGAAATTGAACACTGTTCGGACGATAACCTGAAGGAACAACAGGCAAACAAACGTCGCCAGCAGAAAGCGACAGAGATAGCTTTCTAAGTTGTTGAGGATCCCTAAAAAGGTTTTCATATGCCCCTCCCTAGAAGTGAGAGAGCGCCGCTTGGGCGCTCTCTTGGTCTTTTTGTTTTTTATTCCGAAACCGGTTCGCGACCGATTGCGGCCAGAACGGCATTCAGTTTTTCAACGCCGCCAATGCTGTCGTAGAACTTGGGCCAGACAGCGGTTGTTGCCAGTTCGATGAACTCGGCCTCATCATTCTCGGGAACGTGGATTTCCATGCCCTTTTCAACCAGCAGCGCTTTGATTTCGGCTTCCTTGTCACGCAGGAACTGGGCGGATGCCTGTGTCGCGTATTCGCCGGCTTCCAGAACGGCGGCCTGATCTTCGGCGGACAGGTCCTGAAACACCTGCTCGGAAATGATCAGCGGCTCGATAGAAAAGATATAGCGGATTTCGGTGACATAGTCCTGTACTTCGTAGAACTTCATCGCGTTGATCGTAGTGTAAGGATTGTCCTGTCCATCAACAACTTTGGTCTGTAGACCAGCAAAGGTTTCGGACCAGGCCATTGGGGTTGGGCTGATGCCCCATGCCTTGTACGTGTCGATCATGATCTCGTTCTTGGGAACGCGGATGACCAGACCTTCCAGATCGGCCACCGATTTCACCGGCTTTTTCGAGTTGGTCAGAACGCGGAACCCGGTATAAGTCCAGGCGATGATGCGTACACCGGCGTCGTTGATCGTGTTTTCGGTCAGTTCCTGACCAATGGGGCCCTGCGTCAGGGTTTCGGCGTCTTCAAGGCTGAGGATCACGTAAGGTAGCGTGAACACGCCAACGGTCGGCGAGAACGGCGTGACGTTGTTGATCGCCAGCAGCGACATGTCCAGTGTACCGATTGCGGCCTCGTTGACGGTGTCCTGTTCCGATCCAAGCTGGCCGTTCAGGAACAATGTCGCGGTGTGATTGCCGCCTGACAACTCTTCCAGTTTTTCCTTGAAGGCCAGGCCGGTTGCTTCCTGGCTGGACCCGCCGCTGTCGCCGACAGCAATCTTGAAGTTTTTGGCGCTTGCAGGCGCGGCCAGTGCCAATGCACCAAGCGAAGCGACTGCCGCAAATGTTTTGATGCCGTTGAGCAGTGTCATAAAACCTCCTCCTCCTGTAGGTTTTTTGGAAAGTGTTCCGACATGAACAAGCGCCCACCTGGCCCACTTCGCACGAACTCTATGTTGTTTGCGCCGTGCAAATAAGATAAAGTAGTCGACGTAAAGGTGCAGAAAAATTCACGTAAGCCGTGCCACAGAAAAAAGCCATCACCAGCATCTCTGATGTCGACATAAGGCTGCTTCAGGTCTTCCGTACAGTTGCTTGGTGCGGAGGGTTCACGGCAGCCGAATTCGAGTTGAACATCAGCCGATCCACGATCAGCAAACATATTGCCGATCTTGAGACCCGGCTGGGCGCAAAGCTGTGCCATCGCGGGGCGGCAGGTTTTTCCCTGACGTCTGACGGTCAGTATGTACTCGACGCGTCGAACGAGCTGTTTTTTGCGATTGACAAGTTTCAGAACGGGCTGGGCGATGTGCGGTCAGAACTGACGGGGAAACTACGTATCGCATTGTTTGATCACTCTTCTTCCAATGAAGAGTCCAATCTGAGCGGGACAATCAAAAGGTTTATCGACAAGGCGCCGGGCGTGACGCTGGACATCTCCATGGAACCGCCCAACGTCATCGAGGAGGGCGTCATCAACGGACGTTTCAACCTGGGTATCGTGCCGCTGCACCGGCAGTCTCCGATGTTGTCCTATTCAGAACTCTATGTCGAAAAAATGCGATTGTTCTGCGGCCGCGACCATGACCTGTTTCAGATGGCGTCAGACGTCGTTCCGCTCAGCCAGTTGCGCAAGTACAATTATGTCGGTCTCAGCTTTAACTCGCCCAACATGGCGGTTCACCAAAAATTGATGCTCAGAAAGTCCGCATTTGTCCAAAATGAAGAAACTTTGATGCTGCTGGTCCTTTCCGGGCGCTATCTGGGTTTTGTTCCAACACATAAAGCCCGTGTTTTGGTCAATGACGGTTTTCTCAGACAGATCAATTGTCCGGATGCCGAATTCTCATCAACGATGGCCGCAATTGTCAGGAAAAGCGCGTCCAAAGGGCGGCGCCTGAACCTGTTTCTGGATATTTTGCGGTCCGTCCACGGCAAGTAAGCCGCGTCAGGTGACATGTCGCCGTGCGGTCGTCAAAACACTCAGACGGCTTTTACACATCCACAGCGGCTTTCAAGCCGGGTTTTGATTTTCCCAGTCAAACAAGCGACCACAATTGCAAACATCTGCGCCTGCTGGGACGCGGACAAAACAAGCCAATTCATCAATCAAATCGACGTGAAGTCACCGGTCGACATGGCTCTGCATCTGGTCAAGACGCCAGCCTGAACCTAAAACGCCCCGATATCAGCCAAGCTTTTCAGGCTCAGCAAGACCGTTACCGTTGGAGGTACTGAGCCAATGTCGATTGATACCCGGGAACCGGCACTTAAAACGTTTCTGCAAGAGCGCGAGCTGCTGATCTCGGTGGCCTGCAGCATTGTTCAAAGCCGGGCGATCGCAGAGGAGCTTGTACAGGACAGCTGGCTGCGCTGGATCGAGAGGACCTATCCCGATGACAAGGCTCTGCCGATTTTCCGGCGGATCGTCGCAAATCTTGCACGCGACTGGTATCGGCGGAAACGAACGGAAACTCTGGTCCTCTCGGCGCAGGCCCACGAGCCACAGTATCAGCTGGATACGGAAAGGGTCGTCATTGCGCGTCAGGATCTGGCGATAATCGTATCGGCGCTGGAGAGTTTGCCATCAAGAAACGTCGCGGCCTTTCGCATGAGTCGCGTGGACGGTCTGACCTATGCGGAAATCGCAAAACGCATGGACACCGTGCCATCGCGAATACATGGGTATGTGGTCAAGACACTGGCGCATCTGACTGTCTGTCTGATGGAGTGAGGACCGCGGAATTTTCACCCTGTCTGTTCGTTATTGTAAAAACGATGGTTCAAAACAGGATACGCGTTACGTATGCCCAACCCCGATCGCCTTCATCTGGCCGAACAAGCGGCGGATATCTTCACGCGGTTGCAGGAACATCCCGACGACCCTGAGCTGATCCGCGAACGCGACGCATTCCTGGCGCGGGGTGAGGCGGAAAGACAGGTATACTCTTTTGTTCTGAAAGCCTGGAAAGGCACCGCAGTAAACCGTCGCGGCCCGCGCATCGGCACCGTTGCCGTAATCGCATGTATGCTGGTCAGCGCATTTCTTCTGGCACGCCCGGCGCAGATTTACCTGACGGCCGATCACCTGACGCAGCGCCAGGATCGCGAGGTTGTGCTGCTGTCCGGCGACATCTCGGAAATGGATGCCTCTACGGCTTTGGTCGACAGAACCGATGAAAGAACCCGCCGTGTCGAGCTTTTAAAGGGGGCGGCATACTTTGACGTCGAAACAGCTGGGGGCCGGCCTTTTGAGGTCATTGTCGGGGATTTGCGCGTTCAGGTTGTCGGCACCGCCTTTGAAACCGCAAGTTTTAACGGCATCACGTCCATTGCGGTTTCAGAAGGCATTGTTGAGGTAACCGAAGGCGAAAACACATGGGTGCTGAACGCGGGTCAGCAGTTGCAATGGTCCAAAGAAACGGGCGCAGTATCCAGCGACATTGCGACGGGCGAGATCGCATCCTGGCGCGATGGCCGTCTGGTCACCAAAGGCATGAAATTCGCGCAGGTGGCCGAAGCAATCGAACGACGACTTCCGGGGCATGTGGTGATCATCGGGGATGATCTTGCAAATTCTCTGGTTGCTGGCAGCGTCGACCTTTCTGAACCCGACGTGGCCTTGCGCACTCTGGCCACAGCAAAGGATGCACGGGTTGTGTCGGTCTCCGCCCTGATAACTGTCGTTGTTGCAAAATAGTTTTCTATGTCGCGGAAAAATTCTGTCCCTTCTTCGTCTTTGTATCGAACCGCACGTGGCGGCGGACAGGAATCAGATAGGGACAAGATGCGAAAAACAAGACATGGGACCTCGTCGGCGGTAATATTGGGTCTTGGGCTTTCCGGACCGGTTCTGGGGCAGGACATTCAGCCCATAGATATCCCCTCGCAGCCCTTGGTCGATGCCATTGCCGAACTGGGGCAGGAAACAGGCTTGCACGTCATGGCTCCGCAAGAGGCTATTGCCAATCTGGACGGCAAGGCGGTCCGGGGACCGATGACACCAACACAGGCGCTGCGGGCATTGGTGGACGGATTGAACCTGAGCGTAAAAAGCGTTTCGGTCGACAGCGCGGTGGTGACACATAATTTCGTCGCACAAAACCAGGACAACGCTCCGTTTGATCTTGGCACAATCGTCATCACGGGTGAGCTGATCGAACGCGAAATTCAGGACAGTCAGACCAGCGTTGTTGTCATTACCGCAGATGAAATCGAAGATCGCAGCGAAACAACTCTGGAACAGGTTCTGAACCGCACCCCGGGTGTAACAGCCGATGGCCCGGCAATCCGCGGAGTCCCGGCCAACGGGCCAATTGGCGCGCCGGGCAGCAGGACCATTACAACAACGCTGGACGGTATCCGCGTATCTGACTTTTCGCGCTTTAATCAAACAGATTTGTCGACATGGGATCTGGAACAGATCGAAGTGCTGCGCGGACCACAATCAACACAGACGGGTCGCAATGCCCTGTTCGGCGCGATCAATCTAAAGTCCCGGGACCCGCAGTTCTTTCCCGAATACAAGCTGCGGGTGGGCGCCGGGCAAAACGACAGCTATCAGGGCTCTTTTGTGGCCAACACTCCGCTGATAGACGATCTGCTGGCCTTTCGTCTGGCTGTAGACAAGCGCGAGACGGACGGCTTTTTCAACACTGCAAACGTAACCAATGATCGCGCCGATTTCGAGGACGAACTGACCTTGCGGGCCGGGCTGCGTTTGCAACCGACTGATCGCTTTTCAGCGATGCTGAAATATACGTTCATCGACGACAATCGCGGATCAGGCAGTGCGGATGGCGGTTTCTTTCCGCAGCGCATTGTGCAAAGCGAAATCCAGAATTCGCAAATCCTGCGCGGATGGTCGGCCGACGTGACCTATGACATCAACGACAGCCTGACTTTCAGTTCTTCAACCATCTACTCCGATGCGGACAGCTTCAGCTTGATTCCCGATGACCTGCCCCGTGCCAGGGATGTCGACTATGACACAATCGAACAGGAATTCCGGCTGAATTACGAAACGGGCCGGTTGCGGGCGGTCGTGGGTGCGTTTTACACCAAGATCGACACCGATTAACTGACCACGGCAAACGGCCCTGCCGCCGGTTTGCCTATCCCGTTTCCGATTGCCCCGGACGCGACCATTGATGCACGCATTACCAACACGCAATCGAGGGAGAACTACGCCCTTTTTGGTGAGTTTGAATATGACCTGTCGAACAAATGGACGCTTATTGCCGGCGCGCGTTACGATGTTGAAGAGTTCAGCTCGAGCGACACCGACACGCTGGTTCTGACAAATGCGGGCATCCAGATACCGCTGCGGTCAAACGGACCAACAACCTCGGACGCAGATTATGACGCGTTCTTGCCAAAGCTCGGAATTATCTACAATTTCTCGGAAGATCGCAGTCTTGGGTTTACCTATCAGCGCGGCTATCTTGCCGGTGGCAGCGGTGTCAATCTGGGCACCATACCTTTTGAGACCTTCGAGTTCGATCCGGAATTCACCGACACGTTTGAACTGGCCTATCGTTCCGAATTCAACAACGGGACCAGTATCCTGAATGCCAACCTCTTTTACACCGACTGGACAGATCAGCAGGTCTTTGTTCCGCAAAGCGCGACCCAGGGGGACGTGATCATCGAGAACGCAGGATCATCGGAAATCTGGGGTTTCGAGGTCGATTACAGAACCACCCTGCCACTCGGGCTGCAAACCTTTGTCTCGGTGGCCTATGCGAATACCGAATTCACGGATTTTGTATCCCAGGATGTCGACCTGAGCGGCAATGAATTCCCGTCATCCCCAACGCTGACCGCATCGATTGGCGCCGATTACGATTTTGGCAACGGCTGGCGCGTTGGCGGTGATATCAACTATGTCGGATCGACATTCTCGGACCCGCTCAACACGCCCAACCTTGAGAACGACGACTATTGGCTGGTCAACGCCTATGGTGCGTATGATTTCGCCAATGGTCTGCGCCTGAGCGGATCTGTCACGAACCTGTTCGATCGCGAATACACAACGCTGCGCCGCGAACCGCTGGGCTCGCCCGGCGGGGTCACAAGGATTGGCCCGCCACGCGAAGTGAACGTGTTCCTGACAGCGTCATTCTAGGCGACGGTAAAATACGGGCGATCCTGTTTCCCGGACAGGGTGTCACAAGGTGCAACCGTAACAAACCGCATTCCAGTGACCTACAGCGCATCAATGCACTGCCGCACCCGGCGGCAGTGCATGTCGGTCGTCGATCTCACCGCCGCACGGACTTTTAGGTGGGTATATTCACTAAGCCCGGACGCCCTGGCTTTAGAGCTGCCCAGACGCAGCTATGGTGCTGATTTCGTGTTCGTGACGATCCGCAAAATCCGAAAGCTGCAAGCTGCGCGGGGCACCAAGCAAATCGTGTTGCATTTGACCGCGCGGCAAGGCCGGGATCGGGACGAACTCAACCTGTGTAATAGGCCGGCGCTCTGCCGCGACGGTCACCAAAGGTCCGACCTCGATCAATTGCGACAGCGCATATCCGGATATGAATCGCGCTATGGACCCCTGGCCAAGTTGCACATTATCCAGAAATCTGGGGTCCTGATCATCCGGCCCAAATTCCAGCCGCATCGGCATACCCGAGGCGCCTCGCGAATACCGCACCCAGTCGGGTGGGATCGCCGAACCATCAATGGACAGCCTGTCGCTGGCAAATGACCGGATATAAACGCCCAACGGATCGGAAAATGCAAACGCGCGGCCCTGCGGGCGTTCGACGGACGGGATGTAAGCCAGATGATGGGCCCTTTGCGCGACGGTCGACGTGGCATTGCGACCCAGATATTCGGGCTTGTTCAAAAAAGAAAACACCTCATCCAGCCGCGCCGCTATGCGTTTATCCCCGGTCTGCGGGACAACAAAGGGAAATGAACCGGCGTGCATGGCAAGGATCATATCTTTCAGGCGATTGTGCCTGTTCGACATGAAAAGAAGGTGTTCGACATTCAAAGGATGCTCGGGCGAGGTGTCGGAAGACTTGCCCACCAGACGTCTTTGAAAACAGGCTTTGCGGGCTGCGATGTCCCAATGTGCCCAGGCTGAGGTTGAGACACCAAAAATTTCTTCGGGATCGCAGAGCCGTCCTGAAACAGCTTCGGCCGCTGTCAGAAAATACTCCAGATCAAAGACGGCCATGGTCATCCACCATTCCATCAGTTCAGTTGTGGCGACAAAGCGTTTGGGCCGCAGCCTGCCTGTGGAATCGGGGCGCATGACCAAGCCGTATTCCAGATATTCGTTGTGTAATTCTGCCCTGCCGGACCACCCCAGATCGCACAATTTGGTCGCCAATTCCGCACCCAGACAGTCCAGCGGTTCGCGCGGATTGGCGGACCAGCGGAACCCTTTCGAATTTTGGCCATTCCGGATGTCACGCGGATCAAGAACCATAAACGGGCTGACACCTTGGCGGTTAATCAAGCCCGCGACACGTGCATTCCAGGCCGAAAGCGCCACCTGATTGACGTGGCTGTCCGCCAAACCCGGTGACTGAAAAACCGGCATATGAGCGTCCTGTTCGATATCTGAGAAGTGTGACCAGGGCAAAGCCGAGCTCTGAACATATGGCTCGACGATAGTTTCGCGGTTACAAGATACGACGGACATATGTTACCACCCCGCCTGTTCGGACAGATGACGTGTCCACCATGCTTCGGCTGTTGAACCCTGAACCTCGATTTCGCTGCCGTTCCGGTCGTTACCGGTCACTGCAAGCCGGTCTCCATCAAATGTTTCCAGTGTCATGCGCATGGTTTCAGGCGACGTTGCAAGCTGTTCGGCCAGCACACCAACGGCAAGCCGTTCGCCCATGCGCAGACTGTCAAAATAGTCACTGTAAAAGTGCACACCGGCCATGCAACATCCCATTGAAATATTGGTGGCTAGCTTGTTCAGCTCTCCGTTCAGCGTCAGATCGTGCACAGTGTCACCCTGCCGTGTTGCACGGTTCAGGGATTTGCCGCCAGGTGCAGTTACAAAGCTGTCGCCCGCGCCAGCATCGGCCAGTGACAGGGGATGACCGGCTTCGTCATGGGTTCTAAAAACTGCCTTGAGCACCGTAACGCACGCTCCGGCCACAGCCGCGTGGTTCGACCCATAGGACGGATGCATGCACGATCCCTCCGGAAAAGCCATCGGCAACAACAGGTTCCGATCCATCACCGGCAGCCCGTTTTGCGAGACCGCATTCTGCGCAAAACGCTGCGTAGTGGGCGTGCGTGCGATTGCCTGCATAAGACTGAAATCAGCCGCGACCGCGGTTTCCAGTTTTTCAACATGCGCCAGCGCGGGACCGGCGGCAGCCCGAAGCCTGGGGCCATAACCGTTTGCCACCAGACAGGCGACGCCTGCAAGTTTTTCAGGGCGTGCCCGGTTATGCACCCGAAAGGTCTGCGACTTCACGGCTCGCATGGCGCGCGTCGCAGTATCAGTCAGCAACGTCAACAGTTGCGGCGCGCGCCAACCGGTCAGGGAATTTGCGCGTGCCCCTACCGACGGTTTCGCACGGCCAAAGTCGGGGGTAGCCCCCCATCCAAGCATAATCAGACAGGTGTTCAGATACGCCTGATAGATCGCGTTGAAATGAACGAAGCCGGCCAGATCACGCGGTGTTTCTATGAACTTGCGATGGTCTGGTTCAAAAGCTTGCTCTCCGGTCGTATCTGCGCCGTTTTGAACGTCAAGCCACTCGGCCCAATCGCGCAAGTAATCGACGCCAGCCTTCTGCGGCGTAATCCTGTGGTCAATCCGTGGCGCTGCCATACATGCCGCAATGCCGATTTTGGTACCGTCGCCTGACACTTTGTTTAGGGCATCCGCTTTGGTCGGATGCTCCCTCAAAGGGTCATGCCCCTGCACCAGAAACTGAGACAGATAGGGGCCCGTTGCACATCCGGGCGTAGAACCGCGAAACAGGGTTTGAGGGGTCACAGGCCCGCCATCCCGAACCCGCCGGGCCTTTGAAACCTTGGTTATCGCTGCCCCATCGGCGTCATGGGCAGGCTCGTCCGGGCGGAACCACGCCATTTCAGCAAGAGCATCAGCCACCTGCCCGGCCTCGCCCTGCCCGGCCCGGATGGCCTCGAACGGCATGTCACGCAAATAAGCCATGGCGTAAACCTCTGCCATTTCAGCAGCCAGTTCATCCGAGCCCAGTCGCGGTGCAGGCGCAATTGATACAGCCCCGGCATCCGGGCTTCGCAGACCAGAGGGCCGGCCGGCGACCTGCTCATCCCAGCTGCGCCATCTGAAATCCCCTGATCCGTTGCTGGCCTGCGTGCGAAACGGCCCAGTATACGCCGGCATGTCGAAAAGCGCGACGCGGTTGCCCGCGTTGTCGGTATATGTAGGCTCGGTAATTTCTTCGATAAATTCGGAATAGGCGTGCGCGTCAACAATGCCATAGACATCATGCGGCAGTCCTTTGGAAAAGCTGGTGGGCCAGGCTTCGGCGAACAAGTCGGATTCACCGTTATGGACCGCCAGTCCCAACGATGCATCCGTCACCGTGGCGGACGTCCAGTTTTGGGACGCGCCCATCTTGGGACCTGTTGAACCGGAATTGAGTTCAGGTTGGGTACATGTGTTGTTTTGCGGCATGACGGCCTCCTTATCGACAACACACAGGTGCCACAGCGAGCGTTACCGGATCGTGACCGCAAAAAGAGAACACATTAATCAATTGAAAATATTAATAATTTTTACGAAAACAGTGGCGCAGTGAATCAAATCATCGCGACTCACAGACACAAGGCAGAGCGTGCCAGCCTTTGCGCGGCCACGAAATCGCCATGACCTTGCCGCATCCGGGCAATCTGCTGCGGTTGCTTCTGCCTGCGATCGGACCCATCAATCCATAGATGAGCCTTACTCCGGACGTTGCATGCAAAACGAGAGTAAACTATCGATACGTCAATGCGTTTTTTGTTGATCTTGATTGTTTCTTTTTTTGTATGTGTGCCTTCTATTTCGGCCGCACAGGAAACGGCCATACCCAGCGCCGAAATCAGCGCATCGGGCCAGGAATACCTGAAGGTGATCAGGTACAGGGGGGTCGACCCAAAGGTGGTCTATTTCGATCCTTCCCAACCGGCACCGCCGCTGGATACGCAGTTTGAACCGCAGGCGCAGCGCGAACCCGCCTCGGTCGACATCGACAGTCAGTGGGTGGTCGGGCTGATTTCGGTGCTGGTGCTGATCACGCTGGCTGTCATCGTGTATTCGAACGCCAAAAACCTGACGGTTTCCTTTGGTACGGGTGCCGGTAATGCAAAACGCGATATTGAAAAGACATCCGCAGATGACACGCCCAGCGCAAGCGGCATACCGGATCTGGATGCGATTTTGCGACAAACGGATCGCGATCAGGCTGTTATCGGCCTGACTCAGCTGGTTCTGGGGCGCTGTCTCGCCGCAAACCAAGTGTTGTTCAAACGCAGCTGGACCCACCGCGAGGCTCTGCGCAGCCTGCCGGACGGTCTGTGGTATCTCGCTGATCTGCGCGCACTGGTTCTGGAAAGTGAAAAGGTGAATTTTGGCCATCGCTCGATCAGCAGTCAGGATTTCAACGCCCTGCTGGCCCGGGCTCGCCCCATCCTGCGTGAGATTCCGGCATGACGGATAGCGCGGCGATGCCTCAACCCGGCCGAATTCGGCCAGACTGGATCGTGATCGGCGCGGTTGTTGTTCTGTGTGTTGGTGTCTTTCTATATGTCATGGCCGGACGTCAATACGCGCTGCGCGACTCGCCCACCGGGTTTGAAGGGCTTGACCATTGGCTGATCAACCAAGGCCACCCGACCCAGAGCTTTACCGGAGGCTGGCCGCTGGATCGCACCACCATCGGACTTATGATTCAGCCGGTTTACGATACCATACCGGGGCAGGACCGCAGCGTCGCGCAGACCAAAGATGAGCTGTTGCTGCAAGCGGACGAGTTTGATCAGGACCTTGACGTCATTGTGGAAAGGGCGAATTCAGTAACCAGCCTGATCATCCTTCCGAAATGGCGCAGCGGCATGCGCCTGACTGGTCTGGGGCATCCGTTTTTGATCGTACCACGCGCGGATGTCGAAACGCTGCTGCAGGATGTACTGGGCGAAACTGCTGGTCGCATCTCATATGCGCGAACACCTTTTTCAGACTATGAGCTGCAATCGGATCCCGATCTGGTCGCGCAGCTGTATGCTGCGCAATTGTTTGATGGGCAGGGGTGCGACCCCCTGATCGGTCGAGCCGGTGCAATGCTGCTGGGTCGGTGCCCGCTGCCGAGCGGCACAGGTCAGGTTTATGTGCTGTCGGATCCGGATCTGCTGAACAATCATGGTCTGGTTCTGGGTGACAATGCCCGCATCGCAGCGCAGCTTTTGCCAGAGATCGCCGGACCCAAACGCATCGTCATTGATTACAGCGATCGCAACTGGTTGACCGAACCGCAACAAGTGGTCGAACGAGAACGCACCTGGAGCGATCTCAAACGTCTGTTCGAGCCGCCGTTCCTTGTGCTGTGGATCGGGATAGGGCTGATATTGGTCCTTGCAATATGGCGCGGTGGATTGCGCAGCGGACCGGTTATGGACCCACAGATCACACTTGGGGCCGGCAAGCGAACCGCCAATCGCGTTCGCGCGCGCCTGATGCGCCTGACGGATCAGGACGGTGCACTTTTGGCCGACTTCGTGGACACCCGCATACGCGCCTGCGCAGCTTCGGTCTTTGGATCTGCGCATGTGGCCGCAGGTTCGCCGGAAACCGCTTATCTGAGCTATGTTCGCACCAAGAAACCCGACCACGCGATGCGTCTGGAAACGCTGATAGCAGAAATCCGTTCTGTGCCGCCGCATCTGAGCCCGAACGACGCCATCGCTTATATTGACCAATTTGAACTGATACTGGAGCAGATTTCCCATGACGCTTGATGATTTGTTCGCCCATGCCGAAACCCTGCGCGCCGAAATCGGCAAAGTTGTCCAGGGCCAGCATGAGGCGGTCGACCTATTGCTGACCGCCTTGTTCGCGCGCGGTCACGTTCTGCTTGAAGGACCGCCGGGCACCGCAAAAACCCTGCTTGCACGCAGTTTCGCCGGTGCGTTGAATTTGGAATTCGGGCGCATCCAGTTCACGCCCGATCTGATGCCGGGGGACGTTCTGGGCACGTCGATCTACAATTTTCAGACCAGCGAATTTGTTCTGACCAAAGGTCCGGTCTTCAGCCAGATCCTTCTGGCTGACGAAATCAACCGCGCGCCGCCGAAAACTCAGGCTGCGCTCTTGCAGGCGATGAATGAACGCATGGTTACCATTGACGGCACCGATCACGCATTGGGGTCCGAATTTATCGTTGTTGCCACGCAGAACCCCATCGAACAACAAGGCACCTATCCTCTGCCCGAAGCTCAGCTGGATCGGTTTTTGTTCAAGACTGTTCTGACCTTTCCGTCCGAAGATGTGGAAATGGCGATCCTGCGCAAACATGCGGCTGAACCTCTGGACGCATTCAGCGCCACGCAAACTGTACAACCGTTGCTGGATGCCGCGACCATGGCGGCGGCACGCCGCTTGATTGACGGCATCGTGCTTGATGACGACATACTGGCCTATATTCTGCGTTTGGTTCGGGCCACCCGGAACAGCGCGGACATCGCCTTTGGTGCGTCAACCCGTGCAGCCGATGCAATTGCCGGGGCGGCGCGCGCCACAGCAGCATTGAACGGGCGCGACTTTGCCATTCCCGATGATGTTAAGAACCTGATCATCCACACTCTTCAGCATCGAATTGTTTTGTCTCCTGCGGCCGAGATCGAAGGGCGCGGCGCACGGCAGGTGCTGGAAAACATCCTCAATCAGATCGAGGCCCCCCGCTGATCCGCCCTTCTGGCATATTACTGATCGCCGCATGCGCGGCACTTGGCCTGTCTTTGGTGGCGGTCGTCCTGGGCGAAGCGACCCGAGCCGTATCCGGGTTGCCCTGGCTTATCCTGTGCTTGCTGGCAATCGGCGATCTGATCGTATCATGGCCGCGCAAACGGTCGATAACGGTGCAACCACTGCCGGATGTTTTTGTTGGCGAACGCGCCTACGTCGACCTGACACTGCACCCGGTGACATCAGGTGTGCGTGGCGAACTGGACTGGCCAGCCGGGCTGGAAGGCTCAAGAGCGTTTGATCTGTCGTCAGGACAGGCGCAGGTCGGGTTTCGCGCTGCCCGGCGCGGAACGTGGACCTTGACCAGCCTTTGGCTGACATGGGCATCCCAACTGAGGCTGTTCGAATTTGTCCCGAAAATCCCGCTGGGCCTGAAGATCTCGGTTGTGCCCAACATCCGCCGTGTGCAGTCGGGCGAAATTTCTACAACGGTTCAGTCCCGATTGTTCGGCGTCAAGGAAAACCGGACCATCGGCGAGGGAACCGAGTTCCATCAACTGCGGGATTTTGTGCCCGGTATGGACGCCAGCTCGATTGATTGGAAACGATCGGCCCGGCACCGAAGTCTTGTGTCGAAAGAGGTGCGTGCAGAACGCAATCACCATGTCATCGTCGCGCTGGACAATGGGTACCAGATGCGCGAAGAGATCGCCGGCCTGCCCAAGATCGACCACGCGATTACCGCCGCCCTGGCGACAGCCTGGGCAGCGGCCATTGGCGGCGATCTGGTCGGGCTTTATGCCTATGACGCCAAACCAAGGTTGTTTTTGCCGCCGGAACCAGGCCGTGCCGCTTTTACACGGCTGCGCAGCCGCACTGCCGAGCTGCGATATGAAAGCATCGAAACCAACCACACGCTGGCCATGACAGAACTGAATGCGCGCACACCCAAGCGCAGTCTGATCATCGTGTTTTCCGATTTTGTGGATACAACGTCAGCAGAGCTGATGGTTGAAAACATCGGTGTTCTGGCAAAACGACACTTGATCGTTTTTGTGGCATTGCGCGACCCGATACTGGAAACGCAGGTCAATGCAGCGCCCGGTGATATGAATGATGTTGCCGAAACGGTGGCCACAGGACAGTTGCTGCGCGAACGACGCCTGGTTTTGGAACGGCTTCAGCAGATTGGCGTGACGGTCATCGATACACAACCGGACGAAATTTCGACCCGGCTGATCTCGACCTATCTGGAAATCAAAGCGAGAGAGATGATCTGATGTCTGACAGTGATCTGATCCGCTCGGCCCGATTTCGACAGGAACGGGAAGACGACTGGCGCAGGCTGTCCGATCTGGTTGACAAGGCCGAAACGCAAGGCTTGCACCACATGAGCTTTCAGGAGGCGCGCGATCTGGCCGATCTGTATCGTCAGGCCACTACATCGCTGTCCATCGCGCGCGAGATTTCGCTGGATCGAGGATTGCTTGACTACCTCGAAGCGCTCACGAGCAGGGCGTATCTAAGCGTTTACGCACCGCAGCAACGGCTTGGCGGCATTGTCCGCAGATTTCTGACGACAGGCGGGCCGCGAGCGATGCGGGCATCGTGGCGCTCTGTCTTGCTGGGCTTTTTGTGCATGATCGCCGGCGCCCTTACCGGGTTTGCCTTTTATGCTGAAAACCCGGAATGGTTTTATGTCTTCATGCCCTCAGAACTTGCCGGCAATCGCGGCCCGGACGCCAGCGCCGAATATCTGCGCAGCGTGATCTACGGAGAAGAGTCCGGATCGGGTCTGGGCGCGTTTGCGACATTTCTGTTTTCACACAATACGCGGATCGCCATCTTTGCCTTTGGCCTCGGTGCTTTTCTGTGTGCGCCAACCATATTGCTGATTTTTTACAACGGCCTCATTCTGGGTGTTTTCTACGCCCTGCATATCCAGCGCGGTCTGGGATGGGATCTATTCGGCTGGCTGTCGATCCATGGCGTAACCGAGTTGTCGGCCATTTGCATAGCCAGTGCAGGTGGGCTGAAACTGGGTCTGGCCGTTCTGTTCCCGGGCCAGTTGACACGGCGCAGCGCGTTGCGCGCCGCCGGGCATGATGCAGTCAAACTGGCGATTATAGCAGCCCTGATGCTGATGATTGCCGCTTTGTTGGAAGGCTTTGGGCGGCAGCTTGTACAGGATCGCACAACCCGGATTGCAATTGGCTGGGGCGTTGGTGCGCTGTGGCTGTCATGGTTTGTTCTGGGCGGGAGACAGCGATCATGACCACAATCGCGCTGGACCGTCTGTTGCCACCGGAAGGCGTACCGCTTTACTTCCGTGTCGCCGGTATCGCTGTCAGATTGGCGGCCCAGATTGCCGACCTGCTGATCACTGGAATTGGCGCCGTTGCGATTTTTGTTCTGGTTCTGACGCTTGATCTGATATCCCCCGGAACGGCACAGGCCATCGCCGCCATGTTGTTCTTTGTCATTCGTATTCCCTATTACGCCGTGTCCGAACTGATCTGGAACGGTCAGACTATCGGCAAGCGCATGATGAAGATCAAAGTGGTCTCGGCCGATGGCCGGGCGCTGACGACGCAGTCCCTGGTCGTGCGTAATCTGATGAAAGAGGCCGAGATATTTCTACCAGGAACATTGGTTCTGACGCTGAATGCAGAAGCTCTGATCCCGTCACTGATGTCTTTGGCCTGGGTGATGGGGGTGCTTGCGGTGCCTTTGTTCAACACACGCCGCCAGCGACTGGGCGACATCGTTGCGGGCACTTATGTCATTCACCTTCCAAAACCGATTTTGCTGTCGGATATGTCCAAAGCCGTCCGTCCCCCCCGGCCCGCACAAACAGAGTTTCAGTTCCTGAGCCACCAGCTTGAACACTATGGTGCGTTCGAGTTGCAAACTCTTGAATCGTATTTGCGCGGCGCAAACCGCATGGCCGGACCCGCAGAACACGCGCGCCGCAAGGAAACGGTGGCCGCCATCGTGGCCCAGATCCGACAAAAAATCGACTATGCTGATGCAGTCCCCGTGGCAGATCAGATGCTGTTTCTCGAAACATTTTACAAAGCCCAGCGCGCCTTTCTGGAACAACGTCAACTGTTTGGTGACCGTCGCGAAGACAAGCATCACGCAACCTCTGACAAACGATAAGCATCTCTGTTGCAAATTTACCCGAACGTGCAGCGCATTGTCAGGTTTCCCCTTGCGGATGTACGCCACCCCGCGCCTTTATCAGGCTTAAAGATAAAATCAGATTTGTTCAGGATACTAGATGACAGATACCACACATTCCCAAACCCATGTTCCGTTCGGCGCCGGAGCGGTCGTCGCAGATACGTTTTCCGTCTTTTTCAAAAAGATCCATGTGGTCATCCTGCTGGGTTTCATCCCGGCCTTGTTCGAAGTCATCGTGAACAGCTACGCCTTGAATCAGAGCGCTGAAACCCTGCCCGGAACGGATTTCGTAAGTTCCGCTTTTACGTTCACCACCGCTATCGCCACGCTTGTCACTCTGGTTGTATCCAGCGTAACAACAGCGATGGTCATTCAGTTGGCCTATGATGCCAAGCTAGGTCGGTCGGTTCAGATCGCAGCGTATTTTCTTGCCGCTGTGCGCAATCTTCCCGCCATTGTGGTTCTGTCTGTTGTGGCCTCGATCCTTTACATGTTCGGGATGCTATTGCTGATTATTCCGGGTGTTTGGCTGTTTGCCGTGTTTTCTGTTCTGGTACCGGCCATTGTCATCGACGGCGCAGGTTTTCGCGCATTGCAGCGCAGCGCGCAGCTGACCAAGGACTACCGATGGCCAATTGTCGGAACCCTTATTCTGGTATTTTTCTGCATTTTTCTTGTCATGATCGTATTTGGTTTCATTCTGGCAGCATTGTTGGGTCTTTTCTCAGATACGGGCACATCAACGTCGTCAATCGGACTATGGATGATCCCGGAGACAGTCATCAGCGCGATCGGCTACGGTTGGAGCGGTTTCGCCATCGCAATGATTTTTGCGCGCCTGAAAGAGATCAAGGAAGGCGTCAGCGTTTCCGATCTGGTCGACGTTTTCAAGTAAGACAGTCACATGGCCGCAGCACCCAAACATGCTGCGGCCATGCTCAGTGTATTTGTTTCTGGATAAGGTCAACCAGATCCAGATTTTCGGCATAAGCATTTTAATTTACATTGAAAGAAGCAACCGTTTCAAACCGTATCGCGGCCATGAAGCCGGCAAACACAATACGACCTCTCTAAACTTAAATCACTTGGTGACTGGGATACCGGCAGGTGTTCGGCATCAGACCCAATACATTTTTTACATCATTCATTCCGCTACCATGGCCGACTGAGCACAAAAGCAGCTGGCTGCAACTGCAACGTCCGCACGTGAGAGTGCGATATCAAGCCGCTGCTGAAGATGCTCTGCCTCCTCGGTATCACCGGCTCCGCGCGCCTTCAGGCAATCAACGATCCCTTTTAGGCTCCAGACATTGTCAGGATGGATTTCGGCGCGAGACAAATGCCCGCCAAGCCCGAGGTCTTCGCGATAAGCCTGCTCAGCCTCTTCCACGCGACCTTGCTCGAACAGAAGTGCGCCAAGCGCATGACGGGTCGGCTGTATCCATCCCCACGGCTCATCATAAGGCAGGTTGTCGTCAAGATGAACCGCCCGCCGCAAGTGATCAAAAGCCTCATCATATTTCCCTTTGCGATATTCGATTTCACCGTCAAGCATGGCCTTGGCGATTGCCAGCAGGTCGAGGCAGGTGTTGTTGTGCAAAGTGCGGGTGTCGGGCACGCGGTCCCGCGCATTGAGGAACTCTTCACGAGCTGCCTCGGCTTCCGCCACCCGGCCTAACGCGGCAAAAGCAACGCCTTTGGCATAAAGGCGCATCGCATGGGTAACACATAAGATTTCCTGATTTTCCACGGGCGGCAAATCAATCAGTTCTTGCCATTTTCCAAAGCGAACCAGAACGTGTTCTTTCATGGCAAAATTTGCTTCAAGCTGATCGGCCATGGGGGGCGATTCGATCCTCAAAAGATCGATGGGTGTTGTTTCAAGGATCCCTTCTGCGGCACGCATCGCTGGTTCGTACTGGCCCAGAAGGGTCGCGCCATAGACGGCAAAATGATAGGCATGAATGCGGTTGCCTGTCTCGTAATTCATTGTCCCGCGACGTTCCACAAATTTCAGGTCCGCCTCTGTGGCTTTCTGGTTCCAAAAAAGCGTATCGCGATAGAACCCGCACAAGACGTCGATATGCGTGGGCATGTGGATAAGGTGCCCAGCATCTGGCACCAACGTGCGCAGCGCATCACCTGTTCTCAAGGCACGTTCGGGGTGTGGCGACATCTCCATGAGGTGTATGTGCATGTGTAAAAGGCCCGGATGTGACCATGCCTGATCGGTCGCCAAACACTGCGTCAGCACGGCGTCCGCCTCGACTGTACCAGCGCCTTCAGCAGGGCGGCCTGTCTTCAGATCCCACATCTTCCAAGGCGTTACGTTCATGATCGATTCAACAAAGAAACACGCGATATCCAGATCTTCGGGATGCTCAGCATGGACGAGACGCATTGCCTCCATAAAATCGACGTTCCAAGGACGTTGATCGTCGATTGTATTACGCTGCGGATAGCGGGCGGGCAGCGCATCAATCAAGGCACGCTCGGCCCCGGTCACCGTGTCGCGCAAAGCCAATGCGGCATGCGATGCGTCATATGCGGTTGCCAGTGCTTCTGTTCGACCAACCGGATCAAAATGCCGCCATTCCATGTTGTAGTTGGGGCCCGACGCGTATGAGATTCCCCAATGCGCCATTGCGCATTCGTGGTCATGTTCCAAAGCTGTCCGAAAGCACAATTTGGCTTCTTCATAGTTGAATCCAAATAACCAAATGAGCCCGCGATCAAACCAAAGCTGCGCCTCAGAACTGGTCGTAGTGACCAGTCGCGAATAGACATCAATGTTGAAATAACTCATACAGACGGACCACCACTTCGATTTTTTCCAAAGCCTCCCGGTGCGTGATGTGACTGGACGTCGGGAAAGCGCTGAAATCACCATTGCACTTCGGACTGTCAATGTCAGCTACGCAAAGAGAGTGTTGATTGTCGCCGTCGTCCAATGACTGTCTTTAGGAAATACCCATTGACTACACCACTCACTGATCGCGCGACCTCGTCTTACTTCACAACGAGGGGGATGGTGTTGATTCTCAGTTCAGTTCTTTTTATTGGTTCTGGCAGTATATTACCCGAAACTCAGGTTTTCGAACCCCGGCTCTGTTCTTTCCGCTCAGCGCGTTAAGTGGCAAATTCACCGAAAATTGCGGTATGGCGGAGACGAAGGGATTCGAACCCTCGAGACGGTTTCCCGCCTACTCCCTTAGCAGGGGAGCGCCTTCGACCACTCGGCCACGTCTCCGTCGATGGGTATATCCGTGCATGTCACCGGGATACAAGGTCGATTCTCGATCACGTTGCATTTTTCTGTGTGCAGCCCGCAGGTCATCCGGTCTCAGATATCCCACCACTCTGTCCGGATCGTAGGTCGATCTTTCTTGTGGCATAAAGCCACAAAAGCAAAGAACCCGTCACATCGGTTCACCAAATGGCTTTCGCCGGCTCGCGTGACATGCGATCAGATCGAAAAAAGTCGTCGCGCAAAAAAAAAGAGGCATGTCAGATGACATTCAAACTGGTGTCCTGCGATGGAGGCGGGATCAGGGGGTATCTGACCTGCCTGATCTTGCAGAACCTACATGAAGAGACGGGGTTTCTGGATGTGGCCGACGGGTTTGCCGGAACGTCCACAGGAGGTCTGATTGCGGTGGCTCTGGCGGATGGACGCTCTCAGTGCAAGGACATGGGTGCTTTGATTGGCGAATTGGCCGGCCACTACCGATATAACGCCGACACTATCTTTCGTGAAAATGAGCGGACGCTTTTGGACAAGGCCTTTGATGACATTTTGCGTAAGTTCAAACTGGGGGGTGGCCCCGGCATCACGGCGGCGCAGTACAACTCGACAGGGTTGGCCGAAATCGGGCAGTCGCTGGTTGGCGAGCGGACGCTTGCGTCGTTGGATCCCAATCTGGTTCTGGCTGTCAACACGGTCTGCCTGCACCGAAGTGACAAGGTCGGGTGGTCGCCCTTTACGGTGACAAATCAAGATCTGGGGCACGAGCACTGGCTGGATATGGGGGCTGTAAAACTGCTGGATGTGGCAATGGCCAGTTCTGCGGCACCAACGTATTTTCCGCCGCATCTGATACAGGCGGGCGGGGTGGATTACGGGTACTTCGCCGATGGCGGTGCATTTGCCAACAATCCCGTTATGAACGGGATCAACGTTGCGATCGCTTCAAACCAGGCCAGGGGCCTGGACCATATCGAAGCGTTATCCATCGGCACCGGCCAGCAACCAACTGACATTTCCGAAGAAATGATCCGCAATCCGGATGACTGGGGGTTGCTGAAATGGTTCGGCATTACATCTGGCGCCACCAAGGGTGCATTGATCGAGCTTCTGCTGACCACCTCGGCTGAAAATCAGTATTGGATGGCACATCTGGTCCTGAAGGACCGTTTGGTTCGGCTTAACCCGCCTTTGCCCAAGGTGGTCGGACTAGCGACGCACAAGCCGGAATCCTATGACCTGATGGATGAGGCGTTCAAAGCCAGCAGGCAATCCCACCATTGGGAAAACGCGGTCAAAATGCTCAACCGTTGGTAATCTGCCAAAGGTATGGAAGGTGATTGTTGCCTTTACTGGAACAGTCCTTAAAAATTAGTTTATAGAATATAACAAATTAACAAAAAGGGGGGATGGGGGTGCCAGGCATCGCCGAAAAACTGGTGGAGGTCTTGCAGCGTCCGGATGGCGATACGGCGCTGCGGCCGGTTCATACGATCGGGATCAGTGCGACCGGATATTTCAAACCCTCTCCGATTGCCCGCAACTTTTGCGTGGCTCAGCATTTTAGGGATCAGCGTACAGATGTCATTGTGCGGTTTTCCAACGGATCGGGGGCTGCGCAGGTCCGGGACGGGTGGTCGGACGTACGCGGCTTGGCGGTGCGGTTTCATCTGAAAGATGGCGGCGACACCGATCTGATCGCAATGACCCTGCCCGAGTTCTTTTCACCCACGCCCGAGGATTTTCTGGACTTTGCTCTGGCCGCCAAGCCAAAATTGTACAAGGGCGAAAAACCCTGGCAAAAGATTTTCAATCTTCTGCATTTAATCCTGCCCAAACGCGACCCCTATCCCGGCGAGACGATCAGCCCCGATGAGGGCGCGATCAAATTCGCCGACAACAACCCGCATGCACAACTGGCTGTCTTGCAGGCCGCAGAGATTGGCGCGCCTGTCAGTTATGTCCGCGCGGCCTATCACGCCGTGCATACCTTTATCGTCACTGATCCCGATGGCGCGCGGCGATGCGTCCGGTTTTCGTGGCAACCCATTGCCGGAGTTCTGAAAACCGATCCGCATCTGCCGCCCGAGGATAATTTCCTGCGTCAGGAACTGAAAGACCGCCTGGCGCTGGAACCGGCACGGTTTTCGCTGATGATGACAATTGGTGAGGTTGGTGACAATTTCAACGACTCGTCGCGTCCCTGGCCGCCACATCGCAAGCGGATCATGATGGGGACCCTGACGCTGAATGCAGTGCCCGAAGATCAGATCGAACATTCCGAAAAGCTGAGCTTTAACCCGGGATTGCTGACAGAGGGAATAGAAGCATCGGACGATCCGGTTCTGCAAATCCGCATCGACTCGTACAGAGTTTCCAGCGCGTGGCGCGGCGGAACACCCTGTCCGTTTTCGCAGGAGTAAGCCAATGGCAAGCCATCACAGTTGGTTCAACAGCTATGTCAACAGCCTGCCCGAACGCGGGTGGTTCAAATTCATGTCGCGCTATGTCGTGGTGCCTTACTGGATCTGGAAAGAGCCGAAACCCAAGCTGCCGGGCGGCCCCCGTCCGTCGCCGCAACCCAGTGAGAATGTCCAGCGGATGATGAACCTGATCATGCCGTTGAAAGATCCCTCGCCCGCAGGACGCGCCCGCGCGACAATTGCAATCGCTCAGAATGTCGATGAAATATTCGCCGGCCTCGACAACGTGGGCACGGTGCATTTTGCGCGGTTCCTGCTGATCGACAAGAACATTTGCATGATCTCGGTCTATGACGGCGATTTCAGCAATTACATCCGCGATTTCATCACCACGATCGGCAGCGTATTCAACGATGTCATTTCCTTGGTGGACGGGGCCGAACACCTGATCCCGACCGAGCACAATGTCGAAGAGTTCATTGATTGGGTGCATGAACATGATCTGTTTCAGGCCCCCGATTTTCCGACTGATATGTTCGGATTGCAGGATGCGGCCAAAGGTGAAACGCCGAACCAGCCGCCGCACGCGCTGAGGACACTGCCAAAGGAGTTCATTTTGCAACTGCACGCCAACCACAATATCTCATTGGGCGGGGGATATCGTGCCTATCCCGGCGTCTCGGCCGCGCAGGTGCGCCAGAAGTTTGGACAAGGCTGGTGAACACGCATTTCAAACTTGCCGATATCCAAGGCAACATACTCAGGGGTTACCGCCGCGATCTGGTGCGCCATCTTGTTCTGGAAGTGACCGATAAGACCAGCGCGCGCAACTTTCTCGCGGCCGCTGTCGCGGGCGGCAGCAGCACGGTGCCGGCCATCACGCGGGATGTGACCTGGACGGTCCGGCCACCTTTTTGCTTTAACATCTCGATCACATTTGACGGGCTGCAAGCGCTTGGAACGCCGGCCAAGCATCTGGCAACGTTCCCAACGGAATTCCGGGAAGGCATGGCCAAACGGGCTCTCAAGATCGGCGATTTCGGCGACAGCGGGCCGGTAAACTGGCCGGCGCCGTTTGATCGGCCCGAGCGTGTGCACCTGATTGCGTCGATCCATTCGGACACCCCGGATCATCTGGATGAGGTCGAAGCTCAGGTCGCGGCCTGTTTCAACGTGCTGGGGGTGCGCAACGGGCGCAATCTGCCAGACGGGCGCGTATTCTTCGGATATGTGGATGGGATCTCGCAACCGCGGTTCAGGCGGATCATCGACCCCGAAACGGCAGACATGGACGAGCCGATGGATCCGTTGGGAACAGCGTTGCTGGGTTACCCGACCCGGCAAGAAGGCGTGTACTTTCGCGTTCCCACCCCACATGAGCTTGGGTTTAACGGGTCGTTCAACGCATTCCGGGTCCTCGAACAGGATGTGGCAGGATTTGAAGCGTACCTGGATCGCGCCGCGACACAGCTGATGGCGCATCCCAAAAAGGATCAACTGGCAAATCCGGACAAACTGCACCTGATCGGAGCCGATCTGGACATGCACGGTGCCCTGCGCGAAGTTGTTGCAGCGCAGATGTGCGGGCGCTGGCGCAACGGGGTCCCGTATGAATTGTCCCCGGACGCACAATTCCCGGAAACCGAAGTCTCGCCGACCAATTTCAATTACACCCATGCATCGCGCTGCCCCGCAGGATCACATCTGCGGCGCGCCAATCCGCGCGGAGGTCCGATTGTGCAGCGTATCGCCAATTACACGCGACGCCTTGTGCGGCGCGGCATGTCCTATGGCCCGGATTTCGATCCCAAACATCCTGATGATCAAGAACGCGGGCTGCTGGGCAGTTTTATCGGTGCCAATATTGCTGCTCAGTTCGAAGCGGTTATGTGCGACTGGATCAATTTGGGGCTTCATGATCCAAACATCACTGGCGCAAACGATCCGATTTTGGGGGCAAACACGCCAGAAACCAGCTGGTTCGACATGACATTACCGGATGGCGATACGATCCGGCTGCATGGATTGCCTCGATTGATCTATACGCGCGGCGGCGCCTATACTTTTCTGCCCAGCATGGCCGCAATCCAATACCTGTCAGAACTCAGAACCTGATCGCTTGATCAGCTCAGCTCTGCCAACGCGGTGTCGATGCGCATCAGCATCGACGATTTACCGGCGGTTTCGACAATGGTGCGCGCTTTGGTCAGGTGTTCGAAGGCCAGCTGTTTGTTTTTCCTGGCCTTGTACAAAAGCCCCATCATCATATCGCATCTGGCAATATAGTGCCCGCGCGGATCAAACTGAGGGTTCTGGCGAACCTCGTCGATCATCGCAATCAGCTTTTTCTCACCAAAAAACATGACATGCAGGATTGACCAGATGTTGCGCAGCAGCACACCGACCGAAGCACCACCTTCGCCTGTTAAAATGGCCAGATACATTTCGCACAGAAACAACCGCGCCCAATCAGCCGATACCTTGGTGCCTTCATCCGTGCGTTTCTGAATGGCGCTTTCAACCTGGCGCAAACCTTCGGCAACCTGTCCGTTTTGGGCATATGCAACGCCCAGCATGGTGGCAGGCCCCATCGTGAACAGGGTCCAGCCCTTTTCCTCACAAGAGGCGATGTGTTCTTTTACAGTTTCAATTGCATCAGGTTTTCCCAGCGGCACCAAAGCCCCAACGCGGGCTGCCTCTGCAATGGCCAGTTCGAACTCGACCTGCGATTCGCGTCGGGCTTCTTCGGCCAAAGGCAAGGCGCGGTCATAGTCGTCCGTGACCATCGCGATCAGCGCCTTCATGGCCGTGCCATAGCCCAGGGACCGCGGGTCGTTCATCGTCCGCCCCACCTCGATCATGCGATCCGCATTTGCAATTGCACGCGCCACCCGCCCACGGGTCAGTTCGTTCCAACCGACTGTCGCCAGAAAGAAATTCTGGATATACGGATCGTCCAGGCGCTTCAATTCAGCTTCGATCAAACGCTTCTTGGCCTCGAACACGGCGTTTTCAATGGGTGCGAAATAGATCGACACCGACAGCTCATTGACCATGGCGTATGCCTTGGACGCGGGATCACCCAAACGCTCGGCCATGGCGCTCAGTTCCTGCTGCACCCAGTGCGCCTCGCGGTATTTTCCATTGCAGACAAGACAGGACACATAGTGATGCAAGAACAGCGCATGATGCCGGTCGTCGCCAACCTGTTCCAGAATCGGGCGGACCGTACCGGCAAGATCGATAAACTTGCGCACCCGCAACGAAATGTTTGAACACAGGGCGAAACTGGCCAGGAACCCCGCAAACTGTTCGTTGGTCGCACAGGACGGGTCTTTCTGATACATCTCAAGCGCTGCGACGAAATAGGTATTGGCTTCGTCCAGAGAATAAACGCCCAGACTTTTGTCACCCGCCATGGTGCTGTAGAAAAACGCCTGATCGGTGCGATCTGTTTGACCGTAATGAAAGGCCACGGCCTCTGCGGCTTCCTGAATGCGGTTGGCGTTGCGCAGCACAAGCGCCTCGGCAATTGCCAGATGCAGTTCGGACCGGCGTTTGGACACCAGACTATGATAAACCGTGTCTCTCAGCAGAACATGCTTGAAGATGTAATCCGATGAATTCCCTTCGCGATACAAGACGTCCTGCGACTGAAGCCTGTGCAGCGCCGCATCGATGTCATCCGCATTGTCCACAAGCTGCGACAAGAGGCCCAGATCGAACCGTCGGCCAATTGCGGCCGCAGCCTGCAGCATTTCACGATCTTGCGGCAACAGGCGCTCCAGCCGCGCGGTCAAAAGACTGTGCATGCTGGCCGGCAGACCGGAATCCACCATGTCCGTATCAAGAAACGCCTTGCCATCCTGAACCCGCAAGGCGCCCTGATCCTGCAGGAAACCCAGAATCTCTTCTCCGAAAAGCGGGTTGCCGCCCGCGCGTTCGGTCAATTGCGCCGCCAGCCCTTGGGGCAGGTCCGCCACGCCCAGCCGGGTCTGGGCCAAATGCGCAAAATCGTCGATGTCCAGCGGTTTGAGCGCTACGGTTTTTACACTTGGATGATTCAGCCAGTCGGGTTTGTACTCCGGACGGCGGGTCTGAATGATCAACAGGTTCGATTGTTCGCACCTGTCGATGACGCTTTGCAAAAGATCTTCGGATGCGCTGTCGATCCAATGGGCGTCTTCAATCAGTATAACGACCATTTCCTGGGCACATCGCGCCTGAAGCAGCAGTGGCAACAGTTTTCTGGTGCGCAGTCCAATCAGGACGCCATCCAGCCCGTCCAGCACACCCGGCGTGGGCGCAAGGCCCAAAAGATTCAACAGCAGCGCCAGATTTTCTTCGCTGTACTGATCGAATGTTTTCAGACCGGTTTCGATTTTATAGGCAACTCTGACCGGGTCGTCCTGATCCTTGATTTTGAATGTGTTCCGCAAGATTTCCAAAATCGGCAGGAACGGAACGTGCTGACCATCCGCAAAGCAATAACCGGACATGATCAGGGTGCGTTCCTTTGGCAGATGCGACAGAAATTCGAACACAAGGCGGGTTTTGCCCAGCCCCGGCTCTGCAACCACATCTATCACCGACATCGCTGTGCGCGCTTCGTCCAATGCATGCGAGATCGCATTCAGCTCGGTATCGCGCCCAACATAATCGCTAAGCCCCTTTGCAACGGACGCATCGAACCGGGTTGCATCCTGATGCACGGATTGCAGTTCCCACAGCCGTTGCGGTTCCGCCAGACCTTTCAGGGTCTGCTCACCGAAAAAACGCAGATCCGTAACCCATTCCACCAGGTTGCGTGTGTTGTCGCAGATCAGCGTGCCGCCGGTTGCGGCCAGATTTTCGATCCTGGCGGCCAGGTTCACTGTACTGCCAACGGCTGTGGTCGGGCCGTCCTGACCCTGCACCGTTGCCATCAGAACACTGCCGGAACTGACCCCAACACGCATGGACGGTCGCACACCAAATCGGGCTTCGATACTATCGCCGGCTTTGCGGAAAACATCGTGAATTTCAAGCGCAGTCCGGCACGCACGCAAAGCCGGGTCTTCGACCGCGTCGGGAATACCATACAGGGCCATGATGCTGTCGCCGGCAAAATCGCGCACCGTGCCGCCATGCTCTTCGACCGCATTTGTCAGCATGTCATAGACCATGCGCACAAACTCAAGCGACTTTTCTTCGCCCAGTTTCGAAACGATGGCTGTATAACCCACCATATCGGCAAATAGCACCGAGACCTGGCGCTTTTGCCCCAGGTCTGCTGGCTGCTCAGCAGATATGTTCCCGACATCCCCCATTTTGGCTGGTGTTCTACAACACTCGGCGTTGTTCTGCCAACTCCCGGCGACATTCTGCCGCTAAGGACCAGTCAAATGGCAGCTAAAATGTCACGCATTTACGCCCAAAGCTTCCCGGCAGGGTTGCGTCAGGCTGTAAATTCCAGCCTCAGACCGGGGCGCGGCCATCTAGTTTTGTAGATTTTTCCGGTACTGGATGCGGTGATCCACACATCGCGCATGTCGTCGCCGCCGAAACACAGATTTGTGGTGAACATGTCGGGCACGTAAAGATGCTCGGTTTCGCCGTTCAGGCCGAACACTGTGATCCCGCCGTTAAACAGCGTTCCGACGCAGACGCGACCGTCCTGCTCGACCTTCAGACTGTCAAGCCACTGATATCCCGGCAACGTCTGGATCACTTCACCGGGCATACCCGGGATCGGTCCAGGCTCAACCTTGCCCGGACCAGTGATTTTCATCGCCCAAAGCCGCCCGAATACGGTATCCGAGACATAGACCGTCTGACCATCCGGCGACAAACCGACACCATTGGGCATTGGGATCGTTGAGGCCTTGATCAACGTCTTGCCATCGATAGACGCATAATAAAGCCCGCCATAGCGTGTTGATTCTTCGTCTTCGATACCTGTGTCCGTGAACCAGAAACCGCCTGCGCGATCGAACACGATGTCATCCGGAGCGATAAGACGCTTGCCCTCGTAAGAATCGAACAGCGGGGTGACTTCACCAGTGTTCAGATCGACACGATGCACAGACCCGCCGCGGTAATGCGGGCGGATCGGTGACGGTACGGTGATCTGATCAGGGCCATGGCTAACAAAGCTGTAGACACCGCCGTTGTCGCACACATAAGCCGCGCCATCCGGTCCTATTGCAACACCGTTTGGGCCTCCGGGGATATTGGCGATAACGTGGACCTTACCATCCGTGCCAAGACGCAACAGAGTCTCATCCTTGATGTCCACAAACAGCAGCGATCCGTCATTCATCGCCACCGGACCTTCGGGAAATCCAAGCCCGCTGCACATTTCCTCTAGCTGCAATGACATTGCGTCCCTCCCTGATTCAAGCGGCTATCCTGTTTCTATCCGCCTTTTGCGCTTAAAACGCAAAGATTTAGGACACAGCAGAACATAAGCTGCCCCGCCGCGCACACGCATCGGGCATTCGACTATACCAGATCACAACCCTGCACCAACTGTGACCAGGCGGTGCCAGCCGTGGCGTGGTTCCGGCGCGCACAGCATTGAAGAGAGGGCGCGCATCACGATGCGCGATACACTGTAAGACCGGATCGATGCGCTGTAAAAATCCTGAGGCAATGGCTTATTTCAGGACGACGTCAACATTTGGATTGAACCGCATTTAAAGCTGCGACAACACTGTGCGTGAAACGACATTTCGGTGAGCAGGGAACTATGTCTACATTTAATGTTGGGGGTGTGCCCCCGATGACGTTTGGGGTCGGGGTGATCGCGGAAATTCCGGACGTTGTCAAAAATATGGGTGGCGGGCCCGTGCTGATTGTCGCGGATGCAATGCTGGCACAGCTTGGCGTCACACAGCGGGTGACACAGCATTTGGATGCGCGGGGCATAGACCATGTCCTGGCCGCCGAGATTGCCGGGGAACCGAAAGATATCCTTGTCGATGATCTAAGCAATCGCGCGCGCAAGGCCGGGGCGAAATCGGTCATTGCGATTGGCGGCGGCGCGGCAATGGACGCAGGTAAATTGACCGCGGCCATTGCCCCAAGCGGTAAACCGGCGCGCACCTTCGCATTGGCGAACGAACCGCTGCCCGCAACCGGCCTTCCGGCCATTGCAGTCCCTACAACCGCCGGCACCGGATCGGAAGTCACGCGCACTGCGATTGTGTCTTCGCCAGACGGCCAGAAAAACTGGTATTGGGGCGAGGAACTGATGTTCGCCCATGCGGTGCTGGACCCAGAGTTGACGCTGAGCCTACCGCCTCATCTGACCGCGTGGACAGGTATTGATGCCGTGGCCCATGCACTGGAGGCCTCAACCGCCCGAACCACCAACCCCGCGGGGTTGCTGTTTGGAACGCAAGCATTGCAGACACTTGCTGACGCGCTGCCACGCGCGGTTGCCGACGGTTCCGATATCGAAGCACGCAGTCAGGTGCTGTGGGGCAGCACTGTAGCCGGGCTGGCGCTTCACAATTGCAACACGCATATGGGGCACAATATCAGCCACGCCCTTGGGTCGCTGGCGCCCATTCATCACGGTCTGGCCACGGGTCTGGCCTTGGAGATCAGCCTGCCCGTGCTGGTCGACCGTCCCGAAGGCGCCGACAACTACGCCCGCGCGGCCCGCGCGCTCGGGGCATCCTCATCAGCCAAGGACCTGCCTTTGGCATTTACAGATCTGATGCGCGCATGCGGAATTTCCCGAGAGCTGCCTTCGACCTGTGACCATGTAACGGCCGTGGCTCTTGCCGCAGAAATGAAGAACGTCGCCAACCACGGCATGTCGCAAAACGCAGCCAGCCCGATCACCAACGACGATCTGGACGCCCTGGCCAACGCGATGATGCAATTACCGCAAGCAGCGAGTGTCGCTTAGTTTGTAAGAGTAGATGTCAGCAATTGATCCGATGGACTGTTTGTGGGCACAACGGGCCGTTGGTGACCCAGCCCGGTGAAATCAGGCCCTTGAGGTGTTAATGATCCGTCCGGGCAAATGATGGGCGATGAAGCGCGATTTTCTGACGAACAGATCGTTGGAACGATCACGAAACAAGAAGCACGCGCGAAAGCATAAGGCTGTGTCGGATGTGATGGATCGGCGCGGCGAGTCTGAATATCCACTGCCCGACAGACGCATATTTAGCATGCTGGCGATCCTACATCCAAACAGCCCAGATCAAGTGGCTGGATTACTCCTAACGTGATGAACGGCACCAAAGGGCCGTTCGCAAATTCATGGAATTTTGGCTTTTGGCAGGCATTGGCCATTGGTTAGCGATGCAACATTCGTTACTTGGCACCCAAGACATCGCACAGTGTTTTCCGCAGAGAAAATCGGCGGTCTGTTAGCAACTGCCCCCCGGCTGTCAAAAGTTCTATAGCACATGCGCGGGGCCGCTCTCTTCTGCGGCCAATCGCTTCAGCGCCATCCGGTCAAGTTTACCACCCATTGTTAGCGGCAGCGAATTCAATATCTTAACCACATCCGGCGCTTTGTAACCAATCCGCTCTCGCGCGACGTCAATTATTTCACCGGCATCAACAGGTGCGACGCCTTCAGCCAGGCTCACAAATGCCCAAACATCCTCACCATGCATCTCGTCTCTGACCCCAACCACCGCTGCTGCTGCGACGGCTGGATGTCCTGTCAACGCATCTTCAACCTCTGCCGGACTGATATTTGAGCCATCGTGCACAATGATCTGTTTCTCGCGCCCCCGGAACCAAAAATAGCCATCTGCATCCCGCCGCATCAGATCACCGGTGTCCAGCCAACCATCCTGAAAGGCCCCTGCGGTTGCCTCCGGATCGTTCCAATACCCGGTCATCATGCTTGGGCTTTTGACCCAGTGCCGACCGTCCGCCCCCACCGAAACCTCCTGCCCGGCCTCATTGCGCAGTTCTGAGGTATATCCCGGATTGTTCAGGCCCACTGCGCCCGCCTTGTTCGTGCCTCCATGCGTGTTGGAATGCGACGTTCCCATTTCCGTCATCCCGTAGAACGATCCTATCGGAACGCCAGCCAACGCGTCGAACGCTTTGACCACCGTTTGCGGCGGCTTGTCCCCACCCGCCATCATCGTTTTCAGAGAGGTAAAGTCCTCTCGTACTGCGCCGGGCGATTTCAGCAATGCCGCCAACGGCGCGGGCAGGATTTGCGCAACTGTCGGGCGTGTCTGCCGCAACAACCCCAACAGCTCGTCCGGTGTAAATCTTCGTGCAATATTCGTCTTGGCACCGGCCCAGAGCCCCGCAAACGTCAGCCGTAATCCAGCGGTATGAGAGATCCACGAGGCCGGTAAAACCACGTCCTGAGGGGCCAACCCCAGCCCCTGTGCATTGCTCGCAACCATACTCCCCATACTGGCATGGCTATGCGTTACTCCCTTCGGTTTGCCAGTGGTCCCGGAGGTGAAGAATATGAACGCCGGAGACTTGGCCTGAACGTCAGGCAATGCTTCTTTACTCTTGGCGTCGATAAGGTCTTGAATGTCAAACGCGCCGTCTATTTTGACAGCATGCGCTATCACCCCCACTGGCAACCGCGCTATGCCGGAAACTGCGGAAATATCATGGGCCCGCTCACCATGCACCAAAAGCGCTGAGGGCGTCGCCAATCCGAGTGCATAGTCCATATCCGCGGCCGAGTAACGATAGTTGAGCGGCATCGCCACCAAACCGGCCCGCATACATGCCAGGTAATGGATCACCAGCGCCGCTCGGTTCGGCATAATTGATGCCACGCGGTCCCCCGGCCGCAGTCCTATATTAAGATAGCTCCGGGCAAGCCGGCCACAGGCGTCATCAATCTCGCGCCAAGTCAGAGCTCCATCTAAGGCATAAAGCGCGATCCCATCGGGGTTTGCTGACAAACCCCCGCGAAGCAAGTCGGTCAAATCCACCGATGCAGCCAGCGGCGGCCCAGATACCGGCATATACTTCTCCTTAAATTCAGCGTGTTCCAAGGTGTAGACCAGACTGCTTAGCCGCAGAAGCCCCTAAAATCTGTACTCATAATCTGGGTCAGAACGAACAGTAACTGCGGCACATTTCCGATGTGCTTAGTTTCAATACCTTGGGCACACCTGCTTATTTGCTTTATGTACGCAGCGGATCGATGCTTCGACGGGCCGCGTCGCACTCTCGGTTGGCGACGCTCAGTCACCGGGTCGGGCCGGGTCATCAAATCGGACGGCTATTGCAGCCCGCCAAATGCTGCACCGCGTCTGTGGCTCAACCTGTACCCAACTCGGCTCAAGCGGCGAAACTTGTTCATGACAGCTCTGTTTTTGATCTCTTTGTTTGTTGAAACGAAATAGCCCCATGCCCGTGTTTTCGGCGAAAATCTACCTCGCATAATGGCGCCAAAACGCGAAATAAAGGGGGCTGGCAAGCACCTAAATTAATGATCCAGCAATCCGGTCGATCTCGTCTGCGACCAGTGCAGGCGCCAGAACCATTGCGTCGTGACCGGTCGCAGTCTGAGTGACTGGCCAGTGTTTTTCATGGGCCCGGGCCAGCGATAGACTGGCGGGTGGATAAGGTGGGTTCACGCATTGAATGTAGTGCACATCCAACCCATCGCCCGCCGGCCGTTCAAGATCTAATGCTGTTGTCATCGTAGCAAACGGGTGCGGTGTCAGACGGGATTGGATGAATGCAGCATCTTCATCCTTGGTCACACCCATTACCGCCGGTTTGACCGGAGGCAATGAAAGTCCACCGCTGCTGGAGTGCGCCAGTTCTGTCCTTACTTTGGCGAACTGGGCGTCAAGAAGGCTCATCCAAGTTTCGCCGGATTCCAAAATTGCCCCATCGAGATAGATCAGCTTGGCAATCCTATCGCGGATCTTGTCAGCGACGCCAGTGACTGTGGCCCCGCCAAAACTGTGACCAACCAGAATGATGTCTTGCAATTGCTCAAAGCGAACATGTTGCACGATATCTTCTACAAATGTCTCAAGGGTAATATCTTTGCTCAGTAAATGGGATCGTTCCCCCACACCCGTATTGGTAGGGGTATCAACACGAAAATCCCGACCTCTGAGGATTTCAGCAACACGCGACCAACACCACCCTCCATGCCAAAGACCGTGAACGAGAACAATTGCGCGCGGCTTCATCCAGACCTCATTTTCATTGCACGGCGAACCTGTCATCGCAGCGTAGGCACGAAAAAGGAATTGAACAATTGGCAACTGTATTGCTTAGTCCGACCGAGGTGTTCATCCTCCCCTGATGTGCGACGCGCATTTGCCATTGCGACGAATTCTCTTGGAACTGTCGATGCTACAACACTCTGCTCGCCTGCCACGTGCCGCTGGTCTGCACTAGTTCCGTGAAAGAAGTTCAGAAGGCACGCTAAACACTCAGAGGCCACTCAGTGCCTTTCTTGGTGTAATGGCGGCCTTTCAAGACAATCATGTAATCGTGTCAGAGAACGTTACGCAGGCTGCAAACATCGGAACCAGCATTCTGGTTGACCCAACCTCAAAGTCCGAGGCTGAACTCACAAAACACTCTCGGGTCATTCACTCACATCTGGTAAATTCTATTTCAGCAATTGTTGATTGCCCATAATTCCTTGGACATGAATATTCCTTTTTGATCGCGTGTTTGGCTATAGATCTTCGCGCATATCCAAGATCTGTTTGTATGCCGAAGACTGAATAATTATGTCCCGGGTTGGCGCATATAGCATCCGGGGGAAATGTGAGAGTCGGATGGCAAATACCAGCGATATTGCAAACGAGAAAACAAATTTCTCTGCATCAAACGGGCTGTGTAAAAGACTGCATGAATTGAATGCATCGGTTGCAATCAGCTCTTATCAGTCAAACCTGATATACCTCGTCGGTCGAAACCGGCAGGGAGGGATAAACATCCATCAAACGACCATTCAGCGTCCGATGGGGATGAGTGCAGCCGTTGGTGAAAATATATCCACTAATAACAAAAGACTGACGCTAAGCACCGGGTGCGGAGTGGTTCAATTTCAGAATACGCTCGAGCAGGGCCAGGAAATAAACGAAGCTTTTGATACCTGCTATGTGCCGCGTGTAATTTATATGACAGGAAATCTCGATGCACATGATGTCGGAGTTTCCAGTGAAAATACCGCAATATTCGTAAATACGCGATTTAACTGCTTGGCCACGCCTTCGGAAAAGCATTCATTTGAGATGATTTGGAAACCGTATTTTATCTCTGAATTAGTTGATGAAGACCGATGTCATTTAAACGGCATGGCAATAAGAGGCGGAAAACCAAAATATGTAACTGCAATATCTCAATCCGATACAATTGATGGTTGGCGTGATCGCCGTGCAAATGGCGGCGTCATAATTGATGTTGAGAGCGATGAGATTGTTTGCACAGGTCTTTCGATGCCGCATTCGCCCCGTTGGCATAATGGCCAGCTTTGGGTTCTGAACTCGGGCACCGGTGAATTGGGAACTGTCCCGCTTGAAGGCCCGGACAAAGGCAAGTTTCAACCCATCTCGTTCTGCCCGGGTTTCTTACGTGGATTGAGCTTTCACGGCAATCTGGCAATCGTTGGCCTGTCCAGGCCGCGATACAAACGGTTCGAGGGTCTCGCATTGGATGCAAGGCTGAAAGAAGCCGACTCTGACCCGTGGTGCGGTATTCAGTTCATTGACCTGACAACAGGCGCATGTGTCGACTGGCTCAGGTTCGACGGGGCAACAGATGAGCTGTACGATGTCGAGTTTCTCACAGATGTGACCTGTCCAATGGCTGTTGCGCCGACCTCGGGCGATATTGCTAGTCTGATCACCTTTGATGGGATGAAGGCCGCAGCCCCAAAGAGGGAAGCTGTGACGCCTTAAACGAAATCCTGAAAACCGAACTTCCAACAATAATCCGCGTCAGCGGCCAAAGAAAGTGTGCCTTCATGTTTACCAGTTCCAACACCAAACCCTCAAAACACAGCCACATACGGTACACTTCAGAAAACCGCCTGCTACGTGGCGGGCGAATGACGAAAGTTGCCGGGCAAGCAGCCAGCTATTCGCCATCATTTTGCGGTGTTCTTGCATCACTTTCCATGACCGTTTCGGGGCAGGTTATCGGGGCCGGGATGCTGGCGGCTTCGGTCGCGCTTTCAGGATCTGCTTCGTCGGCGCAATCCATTCCAAGCCAGTGCACCGTTTCTCCGGATCCGTTGGCAGCTGGTGGCACAGTGACATGTGTTGCCCCGGCCCCGGAGGTGATCGACGGGATCGAAACAACTGACGATGACATCACAATAAACATCGGCGATGCAGACACGCCAACAACCGTGAACAGTCCGACGGGTGATGGTGTGAACCAATCTGGCGCCGATGCACAAACGTTGAATATCATTAATTCCGGGTCGTCTGTGACGGGTGCAGTAAATGGCGTGGTTATCGAAGTCACGTCAGGTGCCGGCGACTTAACTCTTACGAGTGAAGGCAGCATCAGCGGTGCGGAAGAAGGCATTCTGGCGACAAACAACGGTACGGGCGATCTTTCAATTTTCACCACGGGCAGTGTTACCGGCGAAAATCAAAATGGCATCAACGCAAACAATGGCGCGTCCGCAGACGATCTTGTGATCGAATCCATGGGTCCTGTTTCAGGGTATATTGATGGTATCGTGGCGACCAACACCGGCACGGGCGCACTGATAGTCACGGCGACAGGTGACGTGACGGCAGAGACAGATAATGCTCTCGAGATTGAGGGCTATGGCACCGACCTTTCGATCACAACAAGCGGCACTATTACCGGTGATGACGAGGGGATTTTTGCATCGAACTATGGAACGGGCACAACCACGATTGTGGCGACCGGCGACATCATTGCCATTGGGGCAGACGGAATTGACGTGGTTAATGATGTAACAGCGACCAATTTGGATGTTCAGACGAGCGGGACGATTTCAGCCGACAACGAAGGCATCGAAGCAGAAAATGATGGGACAGGCGCGCTTACGATTGTTGCCACAAACACTATAACCACAACGCTCGGCGACGGGATTCAAGCAATAAATGAAGGTACGGATTTATCCATCGTAACAGAAGGTATCATCGCAGGTGGTGAAGATGGTATTGCCGCCACGAACAATGGCACAGGTGCTTTGACCATTACAGCGACAGGCGATGTCACAGGTGCCGGTGACGGGACCGCCATCAATAATGGTATTTTTGCGCTGAACGCTTCGACAGCGACTGACCTGAGTATTGTAACAACAGGTACACTTACCGGCCGTGATACCGCAATTTATGCGAACAACACTGGCACAGGCGCACTCACATTCACGGCGACGGGCGATGTTGACGGTACTCTGGTCG
Organism: Pseudomonadota bacterium; assembly: GCA_039028255.1. Lineage (GTDB taxonomy): Bacteria > Pseudomonadota > Alphaproteobacteria > Rhodobacterales > Rhodobacteraceae > Ruegeria. The sequence continues at coordinate 63,868 of JBCCIK010000001.1, forward strand.
ATGGCATCTATGCGATAAATGATTCAACTGGAACAGATCTATCCATCACAACCGGGGGTACTGTCACGGGCGGAGAAAACGGGATTGAGGCGCGCAACAACGGCACCGGTGCTTTGACAATTACCGCAACAGGTGATGTCGCGGGTCTGGATGGCAGCGGTCTGATCGCGCGGAATGCCAGCCAGGAAGCGCTGACAATTGACGTGGCTAACGTGAGTGGCGGTGCCAATCCGGATAGCATTGGTATCGACGCCTCAAACACGATGGGCAGTGCTGGCGATATCACAATTACCAGTTCCGGAACAGTCTCGGGCACCGACATCGGCATTTTTGCCCGGCAAAACGGCACCGGTTCGCTGAATCTATCGGTTCGCGATGTCTCGAGTCAGAACAGCTATGGTATTGATGTCGAAAATACAGCCATCAGTACAGGCGATATCACAATCACGGGCACCGGGACAATTCAGGGCGGTGATGATGATGATGATGGCCTCGCTGCGGTCACTGCGGGCAGTGGAGACCTGAACATTGATGTGCTGAACGTTTCCGGAGATGACGGGATCGAGGCTGGTGCCTTCAGCAGCAGTTCGGGGGATGTCAACATTAACAGTCGCGGTGTGGTCTCTGGCGAAGTGGTTGGGATTCGCGCATTCCAGCAAGGAAGCGGCGACCTGACGGTTGATGTTCAGGATGTCGATGGGTTTGTAGGGCTGGACGCAAACGGTCGCAACACCGCCGGGGATTTTTCGATTACAACGCGCGGTACCGTTTCCGGTCAAGGGGACGCTGTGGCTGTTAGTAACTGGGGGATTGGTTCAGATGCCTCAGTTTCAGTGAACAACGCGACAAGTCAGGATGCGCGCGGCATTGACGCGATAAACGGGACCGGAACCGGAGACCTGAGCATCAGCACAACGGGAACAATACAAGGTGCCTCGGACGGTATTCGGGCCCGGCAAAACGGCAGCGGCGCGCTAAGGATCACTACGCAGAGCGATGTTTCTGGCGGCGCTTACGGCATTTACGCTGAGAATGAAGGCACTGACCTTTCTATCACAACCAGTGGCGCTGTCACGAGTGGTGGGGGCGGAATCCGGGCGAACAACACTGGCACCGGTGCACTGGCGATCACAGCAACAGGTGATGTGGAAGGGGTTATTTTTGCAGTCGGTGCACAAAACTCTGACAATAGCACCGACCTGTCTATTGTGACGGAAGGAGATGTCACAGGAACCTATGCCGGCATTTATGCACTTAACAGCGGCTCCGGCGCGTTGACCGTCACCGCAACCGGTGATGTTGATGCTGTGGATCCCAGTGGTGTCGGTGTGGAAGCGCGGAATTCTGCAAATGGTACCGATGTCTTAATCGCGACGCAGGGCGACGTCGCAGGCATATCTTCAACCAACTATGGTTCTGGTGCATTAACGATCACCGCAGAGGGTGCCGTCACCAGCCAAACTGGTTTTGGCGTCTTTGCCGCCAATGCAGGCACGGATCTATCCATCAGAACGGATGGGTCTGTTTCAGGTGGTGTTGATGGCCTTTATGCCTATCACAACGGAACCGGCGCGCTGACCATTACGTCGACGGGCGCGATCAGCGGCGACGAAAATGGGATCGAGGCACGCAGTACCGCCTCGGCAACCGAACTTTCTATCACGACACGGGGTACTGTTTCCGGTGGCGAGAACGGTATTGTCGCGCAGAATTCCGGTTCCGGCAACTTGACAATTACAGCGTCACAAACGGTGTCCGGGGCTGTAAGCGGGATTGACGCCACCAGCGACGGCGGTGGCGTGCTGAGCATCGACGTCAGCGATTCAGTAACCGGCGGCAGCGAATTTGGCATCGCCACGCAGACCGGTGCCGGTGGTCTGTCCCGGATTTCCGCAAGAAACGGTGCTGTGGTCTCATCAGCCTCGGGAAATGCCATTTCAAACGATGATGGTGACTCTGAGACACTGGTGACAACAGGTGCCTCGGTAACAGGCACGATTGAACTGGGCGGCGGCGAAGACAACCTGTTGTTTGATGGCGGCTCTTTCAGCAATGTCACCTTGTTCGATGGCGGTGATGATTTTGACACTCTGAGTTTTCTGAACTCGTCCGGTACGTTGAGCGGATCGAGCATTCAGAACTTTGAAAGCGTGGTTGTTGGTCAGGGATCGATTGTTTCGTTTGACGACAGCTCTGTGACCACCGACAGAGTGACGATTGCCGCAGGCGGCCAGGTGAATGTACTCGGCAACTTCACCTTCGATACGGCGCTGCTGGCGAATGCCGGAACGTTGTCAACGCAAAATGGCGTTGCATCGGACAGGACACTGGTGGCCGGGAACTTCTCTGGGGGTGGTGATTTGTCAATTGATGCCGATTTTTCGGCAGGTACGGCCGATACCTTGATTATTGATGGAGATGTTGTTGGCGCGGCCACCCGCGTGGAGGTCGTCAACATCTCGACCGACGCGCTTTCTGACAATGAAATCCTGATTGTCGATGTTGGTGGTGATGTTAACGAAGATGGTTTCGTGTTGGCAAACAACACTGCCTCTGCAGGTATTTTCGATCTTGATCTGGCATTCAGAAGTAATCAGTTCTTTCTGTCCTCAGGCGGGATAAACGGCACTGGCGCCACATACGAAGCAACGCCATCGATTTTGCTGAACGGGTTCAGCGATCTTGCGCCCCTGCGCCAAAGGACGGCCACGCGGCAATGGCTGAATGCACAGGGTGGCGAAGACGTCAGCAGGGGGTTGGCATTCCTGCCCAGCCTCGTGGACACACAGCCGCGTCAAGGCGCCTGGGTACAGCTCCGTGGCGGAAATCAAAATGTCCGACCCACGTCCAGCACCAGTAATCAGTCTTATGACAGCACAACTTTCGGGATCCAGGCAGGTGTCGATGTCTTTGCATTGGATGGCAACAACGGCCAGTGGGTCTTTGGTGCGACCGCCCAATTCGGAACCCTGAACGCCGATGTTTCCAATCAGAGCGGGTCTGGCAATGTTGACGCGACCGGCTACGGGATTGGAGCGACGGCCACATGGTATGGCAATAGTGGAACATATGTTGATGTTCAGGGCCAGATAAACTGGATTGAAACGGATATCAGCTCGTCATCGGGCGCGACCCTGGCATCGGGTGAAAGGTCAACCGCCTACGCCGCCAGCGTGGAAGTTGGTCACCGCATTCCGGTCAGTTCCCGCGGATCACTGATCCCTCAGGCGCAGCTTGTTTTCGGCAGCATATCGGGGGATACGTTTACGGATGACGCAGGCAATGTTGTCGATCCCGGAACCAACAACAGCCTCATCGGGCGCCTTGGTTTGGCGTATGAATATGCATTCAGCAATATAGCGAAAGGGCAGGATGCCCGTGCCTACGCCGTGTTCAACGTATTGCAGGATTTTTCGGGCACCCAGGATGTCAGAGTGGGTGACACGACGCTGAGTTCCAGAAACGACCGAACGTCGGCCGAAATCGGGATCGGTGGGGTTTATTCTCTGGAAAACAACGTGTCTCTTTTTGCGGAAGGAACCTACCGATCCTCGCTGAGCGGAAGCGACAACAGCTCCGCCTCACTGACCGCCGGTGTGCAGTTGAGATGGTAGGCCCGCCAGGCTTGATATTGTCGCTGCTCTGGTTAGCGATCACGTGCAAATGGAGTGAATACAATGCGTCTTAATGACTCTTGCAGACACCGTACTTGCAGACACCAAAAAGACTGACTGGCTCAATGCGATCGAACTCTGAGAAAGCTAGTGAGCCCAAAAACAACAGAAGCGCCCCGGAGCGCGCTAGCATGCGGTATTCATGTAGTTTTTGCTGGTTTCGGGGGTAGGCTTTGAGTCTTTCCTGTTCAGGTTATGAGCCTGAAGCGTTTTTGTTGGTGTGGTAGACGGTTTATTGGGGTGTTTGTGGTTTGCACGGTTTGGTTTTTTTTGGATTTTGGTTGCGGGGAGAGGATTTGAACCTCTGACCTTCAGGTTATGAGCCTGACGAGCTACCGGACTGCTCCACCCCGCGCCATTTTGTGTTGGCCTACCGCCTATTCGGCTACTTGAGGCCATTGTTGGCCTACCGCCTATTCGGCTACTTGAGGCCGTTGTTGGCCTACCGCTTACGCGACTTGAGGCCATTGTTGGCCTACCGCCTATTTGGCTACTTGAGGCCATTGTTGGCCTATCGCTTACGCGACTTGAGGCCGGGTCGTGTTTTTTTGGTCGTTTAGAGAGATTTGGGATTTTTCTAGGTTTGGCGGTGACCTACTCTCCCGGGGCTTAAGCCCAAGTACCATTGGCGCGGCAGTGCTTAACTTCCGGGTTCGGGATGGGACCGGGTGTTTCACTTGCGCTATGACCACCAAACCGAGGAAAATCCC
>JBCCIK010000002.1:0-66719 GCA_039028255.1 Pseudomonadota bacterium
CGGTCCCGGATCAAACACGGTTGAGCGCCTGGGAAAATGGCGAAACCGGCCTGCCGTTTGTCGATGCCTGCATGCGCTGTTTGCGCGCGACCGGATGGCTCAATTTTCGAATGCGTGCCATGGTGATGGCGACGGCAAGCTATCATCTGTGGCTGGACTGGCGGGCTCCGGGTCTGGCGCTGGCGCGTCTGTTCACTGATTACGAGCCAGGAATTCACTGGAGCCAGGCACAGATGCAGTCCGGTACAACCGGCATCAACGCGGTACGGATCTACAATCCGGTCAAACAGGGGTACGACCAGGATCCGACCGGTGTGTTTACCCGCAGGTGGGTTCCTGAACTGGGGGGAATCCCGGATCGGTATCTCCAGGAACCTTGGAAGTCCGAGCAGGCCGGGGCTGTTCTTGGCAAGCTGTACCCACATCCTATCGTGGATCGTATCACGGCGGCCCGCGCTGCCCGCGAACAGATCTGGTCGGTTCGACGCAGCGATGGATTCAGGGACGAAGCATCGGCAGTGCTTGCCAAACACGGCAGCCGCAAGAGCCGTGCCCGGCGTGGCAGCCGACGCGTTAAACCGCGCGACGCCGCGCAATTGTCACTGCGGCTGGATGATTGAGCTTGCGCATGCCAAAAAAAGCAAACCTGCCCGTAAAAATATGCGCCGTTTGCGGACGCCCGTTTTCGTGGCGGCGAAAATGGGCAAAGGTCTGGTCCGAGGTACGCTATTGCTCGCAAAAATGCCGACGCGCCAAGAGATCCTGATCGGCGCTCTGCGTATCAGAGATTTTCCAGAATGTCGCGGGCGCTTTGGCGGTAGTGTGCCTGTTTTTGCGGCGCCATCCGGTCCCAGGTGCGATAGACCTGCCCCAGCCGTGGATTGCCGCGCAGTTTGTCGGCATTGCGCACCAGAAAGTCCCAGTACAATGGGTTGAACGGACAGGCATCTGCGCCAAACTTCTGTTTGACATCATACCGGCAGTCCGAACAGTGATCCGACATTTTGTTGATGTAGTTGCCGCTGGCCGCGTAAGGTTTTGACCCCAGTAATCCGCCATCGGCGAACTGACTCATACCGATGACGTTGGGTGCCTCGACCCATTCATAGGCGTCGGCATACACCGCCAGATACCACTCATGAACCTCATGCGGGTCGACACCGGCCAGCATCGCAAAGTTGCCCGTCACCATCAGTCGCTGAATATGATGCGCATAGGCTTCGTCGCGGGTTTGACCGATGGCGGCCGCCAGACAGGCCATATCCGTTTGTCCGGTCCAGAAAAATCCGGGCAGGGGCCGGGTAGCATCCAGAAAATTCCGGCCGGTATATCCGGGCATGTTCAACCAGTAGATGCCGCGCACATATTCCCGCCAACCAATGATCTGACGAATGAAGCCTTCCACCGCGTTCAGCGGTGCGTGATGCTCGAAATACGCACGTTCGGCCCTGCGGCACACCTCTGTCGGTCCAAGCAGTCCAGCGTTCAGATATTGTGACAGTACCGAGTGATACAGAAAGTGCTCTCCTTGCAGCATTGCGTCCTGATAATCGCCAAACAGCGGCAAGGCGTGGGTTGCAAAATGCTCCAGAGCGTCCAGGGCACCGGCGCGGGTGACAGCGAACCAAAACGGATGCAGGGTTCCGAAATTGTCGCCAAAACGTCGATCAACCAGATCCAGAACCTCACGCGTGATCTTGTCCGGCTGGGTTCTGGGCGGGCGCGGCATGAACAGATCGCGCTTGGCGGGTTTCCGGTTTTCAGCGTCGAAATTCCAGCGGCCGCCCTCGGGTTGGTCGCCGTTCATCAGTAAACCGGTTTTGCGCCGCATATCGCGATAGAAATATTCCATACGAAATTGTTTGCGCCCTTTTGCCCAGCTCTCAAATTCCTGATGTGAGGCGACAAATCGGTCGTCTTCCAGCATGCGCAGGGTGATGTTGCCACGCTTTGCCCAAGCAGACGCCTGCGATTTCAGGCGGTATTCAGCCGGTTCCGTCAGCATCACATGGCTGATCGCCAGATCTGACATGGCGCGGGCGATCTCAGAAGGGATGGTGCCGGTGTTTTTTGGATCATCAAGCGTCACATACCGCACGCGCCAGCCGGTGTTTTCCAGGTCGCGTGCAAAATGGCGCATGGCTGAGAACAAAAACGCGATTTTCTTCTTGTGATGTGGCACATATTGCGCTTCTTCCGCCACCTCGGCCATCAGAATGACATCGCGGGTCGGGTCCGCCGACCGCAGCGCGGCGCCGGTCAAGGACAGTTGGTCCCCCAATACCAGTATCAGCCGGTCGGGTGCATTTTGCGGATCACGCGTCATCCACAGGGAACTAGGGTGTCAAAAGGCAACAGCAATGCCTTAGGTGTCAGCCTGTATTTTCGCAATCCCTGACAGACATGTTCTGTCCGATGACGCACCGCCGCGCCGGTCGACTGTCTGCCGCGCGGCTTGGTTCGGGTCCGGGGCTCGCTGTGCGAGGGGATTGGCCGGATTGACAGTTTGAAGAGGTCGGCGCAAGCTGATCGGGTTGCTTCCGTAAATGAATTCCCAAGATTTGACATCATGCCGGCAGATCCCAAGCCCGACCCAAGCGCCACACTTGCCCGTATCTCTGATCTGCGCGATCGGATGGGCCAGTCTATCATCGGGCAGCGTGACGTTATCGATCGACTGATCATTGGTCTGTTGGCCAATGGGAACCTGTTGATCGAAGGATTGCCGGGTCTGGCCAAGACACGGGCGGTCAAGGCCATGGCCAAAAATCTTGACGCCAGCTTCAGCCGTATCCAGTTCACACCAGATCTTCTGCCTTCGGACGTGACCGGCACCGAGATTTATTACCAGTCCGGCGATCAGGGCGCGTTCCGGTTCGATCCCGGGCCGATATTTGCCAACATTGTGCTGGCGGATGAAATCAACCGTGCGCCGGCCAAGGTTCAGGCTGCCCTGCTGGAAGCGATGGAAGAACGTCAGGTGACGGTTGCGGGAACCACGCATCAGATGGAGCCGCTGTTTATCGTCATGGCGACCCAGAACCCCATCGAGCAGGAAGGCACCTATCCGCTGCCCGAGGCGCAAATGGACCGGTTTCTGATGCATGTGAATGTAGGCTATCCGCCGATCGAGGATGAGGTCGGCGTCATACGGCTGGTTCGTCAAGAGGACACGGCCCGTGACGGCGCGACCGCCCCTGGCGATCCGCCGCCTGCCATTGCGCAGGATGCGGTGTTCGCCGCCCGGCGCGAGATTGGCGCAATTCACGTTTCGGATGCGATTGAACGATATTTGGCCGATCTGGTCTATGCGACGCGGACACCGGACGCACACAGTGCTGATCTGGCCAACTGGATTGATGTTGGTGCCAGTCCTCGGGCGTCCTTGGCCTTGGACAAATGCGGACGCACGCATGCCTGGATGCAGGGGCGCGATTATGTGGACCCGCTGGATGTCAGGGCGGTGGCACATGATGTGTTCCGCCACAGGCTGACCCTGAGCTATCAGGCGCAGGGCGACGGTGTCGCGCCCGATGATGTCATTGACGAGATGTTGAAACTGGTGGCCCTGCCATAGGAGCGCCATTGCCCAACCGATCCCGCGATATCTCTGTGGATCCGCGCATTCGTGTGGATCTTGCGCAGCTTCGGAACCTGGGTCTTCGTGCGCGGTCGTTGTCGTTTTTGCCACGCCAGCCGATGCGGTCGGTCCTGAATGGTCGCCACGCGTCGCGGTTGCGGGGGCGGGGGCTGAATTTCGAGGAATTGCGCGAATACGCGGACGGCGATGACATCCGGACCATCGACTGGAAGGTGACGGCGCGCACCCGGGTTCCGCATGTTCGTGTGTACACAGAAGAAAGAGACCGCCCGACACTGCTGATTGTCGATCAGCGGATGACGATGTTTTTTGGCAGTACGGTCTACATGAAATCGGTGATCGCGGCCGAAGCGGCGGCACTGGCGGCGCATCGTGTTCTGGCGCAGGGGGACCGTGTGGGGGGGTTGGTTTTTGGTGACACGCTGATCGCCGAACATCGCCCGCAACGCAGTCGAAAGGCGCTGGAACAGTTTCTCACGTCGGTTGCAACCGCAAATGGGATGTTGCATGCCGAGGCTTCGGCGGCTGCGGATATCTCGATCAATCGCGTTTTGCAGTCGGCGATCCGGATTGCAAAATCGAACGCATTGATCCTGCTGTTTTCCGATCTGGACGGGGCGACGGCGGAAACAGAGCCGCTGATCTCGGCGCTGGCGCGATCAAACGATCTGATCGTTTTCAATGTGTCTGACTTCAAAGGCAGCGGTTTACCGGACAACCTGCGCCTGACGGTATCGGATGGTAGGCTTCAGGCCGAGCTCGATACGGGCAGGACCGAGACGCAGCAGCGTCTGAACACATTTCTGGAGGACCGGCTGGCTCAGGTCGAGGCATGGTCCCGCAAATACGGATTTCCCTTTTTGCCTCTAACCACTACGGAACCGGCCCTAGATCAGATTGCGCGGCTTCTTGGACAAAAGGGCGTGCCGCGATGAATGATGCGTATCAGGGGTTCAGCCTTGTCGAACTGATCGACCTGTTGAACGAAGTGCCCGCGCCGCCGCCTGTAGCGATGACACCGCAAACACCGGGGTGGTTCATTCTGGCCTTGCTGTTCGTGGTGATGGCGGGATGGCTTGGTATCGGGCTTTGGCGGCACTGGCGGTCGAACGCGTACCGGCGCGCAGCGCTGGCCGCTTTGACAGCCGCCGGTGATGATGCGGCGGAAATCGCCACCATCCTGCGGCGTACGGCCCTGGTGGCGTATCCGCGTGCCGAAATCGTGCCGTTGTCAGGTGAGGCTTGGTTGAACTTTCTGGATCAGACCTGTCCTGGGGCGGACTTTGTCAGCGGACCCGGGCGCAGCCTGGCCACTGCGCCGTTTCGATCGCAGACCGCCCCACCGGAATTGCGTCAAATCGCGATGGATTGGGTCCGCCGACACAGATCGGTGCACCCTGCGTGACCGTGTCACTGGCATATCCAATGGTGCTGTTGCTGTTGCCATTGCCGTATCTGATCTGGCGTTTCGCCCCGCCGCATCTTGAACCGGTCACTGCAATCCGGGTTCCGTTCTTTCGTCAGATCACCGCAGCAGCCGGGTCGCAAACCCGTGCAGGCGCAGCGGTTCTGGTGCGAACCAGATTTCAGATCATCGTCGCAGGTCTTGTCTGGTGTCTTGTGATCCTGAGCCTGGCCAAACCCGAGCGTTTGGGCGATCCGGTGGTAATCGAAACCTCGGCGCGTGACATCGTTCTTGCGCTTGATGTCTCCGGCTCGATGGATGAACGGGATTTCATTGCATCCGACGGCACGCGTCAGCAGCGTCTGAGCGCGGTCAAGCAGGTTATGTCCGGGTTCATTGCCAACCGTGACAGTGACCGGATGGCACTGATCATTTTTGGCACACGTGCATTTGTTCAGGCGCCGTTCACCGAAGATCTGCAAAGCCTTCAGGGGTTTCTGGATCAGATCGAAGTGGGCCTTGCCGGGCCGAACACGGCATTGGGCGATGCAATTGGTCTGGCCATCCGCACATTTGACGCCAGCGATGTCGAAGAACGTGTGCTGATCCTGTTGAGCGACGGGGCAGACACCAGTAGCAGGATGTCCCCGGCCAATGCTGCGGCCATTGCGGCAGAACGCGGGGTCACAATTCACACGATTGGTGTGGGTGATCCCGATGCTTCGGGTGAGGATAAAGTTGATCTGCCCATGTTGCAGAACATAGCCTCGACCACGGGGGGTGCGTATTTTTTCGCCGGCGATCAGGCGGCGCTGCGCAATGTCTATGCCGAAATAGACCGCCTGAACCCGCGGGTGATGGAAAGCAAAAGCTTCAGACCACGTGAAAGCCTTGTTCATGTTCCGCTGGGTCTGGCCACGTTGCTGGTTCTGGCGGGTATTTCGGTCATGTCGCTTTGGCAAAGACACCGGGTGCACACATGAGCACGGTTTGGGATGCGTTTCATTTTATCCGCCCATTTTGGTTGTTGGTGGCGCTGCCGATCCTGATCCTGTGGTGGGTTCTGCGACCCGCAAACGCGCAACGATCGCAGCACGTGCAGGGCATAGCGCCCCATCTTGCCACAGCGCTGGAGGTTGGCCGCAAGGCGTCACACCGTTTTTATCCTATCGACGGCGTCGCGCTGATCGGTGTCTTGCTGGCCGTAGCAACCGCAGGCCCGACATGGAGCCGGTTGCCCAATCCACTGGTATCGGAAACCGCACCGCTGGTGGTTGCGCTTAAGGTGACACCGTCAATGGAGACACCTGATCTGGCGCCGACGCGGTTGGACCGGGCCAGGTTCAAGATCCTTGATCTGATCGCGGCGCGGGCGGGCGCGCGCACCGCGCTTGTCGCTTATGCCGGGTCCGCACATCGCGTAGCACCCCTGACCGAAGACCCCAATATTCTGCGGCCTCTGGTGGATGGTCTGGCGCCTGACATAATGCCTGTCGACGGTGACGATGCCGGCGCGGCGCTGAATCTGGCCAGTCAGATACTTGCAACTGCCGAGACCCCGGGCGCGGTCCTTTTTGTCCTCGACGATCTGAACCCGGCAGATGTTCCGGCCTTTGCTGCCACAGATGATCCGGCCCGTCCACCTGTGGTGTTTTTGATTGCAGCCCCGGACAGTGTGGCGATTCCCCAATTGGATCAGATCCCCGACGCCCGCACGGTTCGGATCACGGCTGATACCGGGGATGTCGACCGCATCGAACGGATTCTGAGATCCGCGCACCAGGCCGCGCTTGCCAACGATGACCGTCTGCAATGGGCCGACCGTGGTTGGTGGCTGGCCTGGCCTGTTGCCCTGCTTGTTGCACTTTGGTTTCGCCGCGGCTGGACGATGCGCTGGGCTGCGATCACCCTGGCGGCATATCTTGCCGCTGCACCGGACACGGCGCATGCCGATGGCTGGATCGACTGGTTTCTGACGCCGGATCAACAGGGCTGGCTGGCCTACAAAGACAAACGTTTCGCGGATGCGGGCGATCTGTTCCAGGACCCGATGTGGCAGGGTTATGCGAAATACCGCGCAGGTCAGTATGAGGATGCGATCACAGTCTTTCAGCGCCTTGACACGCCGGATGCCGCTTTTGCGCAAGGGATGGCGGAAATCAAAAACCGGCAGTACCGTCCGGCGGTTCGATCTTTTGAAACAGCGTTAGAGCGTCAGCCTGACTTTCCCGAAGCTGCCGAGAACCTGGATATCGCCAAGGCCATTGTCGCCTTTGTGGAAACCACGCGCGAGCAATCGGATACTGGCGAAGAGTCCGGGATTGGCGCCGACGATGTGGTGTTCGACAATGAGACCGCGCAAGGGGCCGAAACCCGGATTGACGCGGTTGACGACGGCGCGTCCTCGGTCAACCCGGATCAGTGGATAGAGGCCATCGACACTGACATGGGTGACTTTCTGCGCAGCCGGTTCCGTCTGGAAAACGCGCAAAGGGGGCAATGATGCGGATATTGGCCCTGTTGATTTTATGCTGGCTGCCCGCGCAGGCATGCGCGCAGCAGACACCGCTGGTCACAGTCGAAATGACCCAGACCGAAACCGTGCTGGGCCAGCCTCTGACCGTGCGGATCAAGGTTCTGGTCCCCACTTTCTCGCCCGCCCCGCCCGAGTTTCCTTCGCTGGAAATTCCGGGCGTTCTGGTCCGGCTGCCCGAGCGGGCCTCGGGGCCGATCAGTGAAGACGTGAATGGTGAGACATGGTCCGGCGTTCAGCGTTCCTATCGCGTCTATCCGCTGCGGCCCGGGGAATTCGAAATCCCCGCTCAGACCGTGCGTATCACTTACGCGCAGGACGGCGGGATCGATCCCATCGTTGTTGATCTGAATGCCGATGCAATCAGCTTTGTTGCGACGATCCCGCCGGGTGCCGAAAACCTTGATCCCATGATCGTGGCCAATGGGTTTTCGATGACCGAGACACTTGATCCGCCGCAGGATTTTGAGGTGGGTGATGCAATTACGCGCACGGTGCAGGCCAACATTGCGGGTACGACCGGGATATTGATACCACCATTGGTTGGCGAAAACACATCGATCACTCTGCGTGCCTATCCCAAAGACCCCGACGTGTCAGACAGCGAAGAACGTGGGGTGCTGTCCGGAACGCGAACGGAGACGATCACTTACTTGGGCGTAGGACCCGGCGATGCGGTGTTGCCACCGATCGCCGTTGACTGGTTCAACCTGCAAACAGGTCAGGTTGAAACGACCAGGGTTGACGGGGTTACCTTTGCCGTGACCGGCAGTGCAGCATCACTGTCTGGCCGAAACAACGGCACGGGCCTTTGGGTTGCAATCGTGGTGGGGCTGATCCTGTGCGGTGTGCTGGCGTGGGTTCTGCGCGCGCGATTGCGCCACCGCATGACCACAGTGCGCAACAGATGGAACAACAGTGAATGGTCCGCGTCCCGCCGTGTTCACGCGGCGATCAATGCCCGCGATCTGTCTGTCGTTTATACGGCCTTGAACGCGTGGTTGAAGCACCATCCACATTCAAACCCGGATGCGCTGAATGCGGTGCTTGCCCGGATCGGGCGTGCCCGTTACGCGCCACGCTCTGACGCGGGACCGGATGCAATCTGGGCTGATCTTTCAAGACAATTTCGGGAATTCCGCCGCCGATGCCGCGTGCAAGCGCGGCACACGCAGGGCGCGGCGGCCCTGCCACGCTTGAATTGAGCGTTGTGCATGTGCGCAGTTTTGTTCTTTTACTTGACTGCGCGCAAGACACTGCCACATCTGTGACCTGATGACAGATCTTCCTCATATCCTGAACTGGCGGCGGATTAACGACCGGATCACAACCTCGGGCCAACCGAACGAGGATCAACTGGCGGAAATCCGGGGTCTGGGCGTGACGCATGTTGTTAACCTTGGGCCACATGACAACAAGGGTGCCCTTGATGACGAAACTGGCACAGTTACGGGCCTGGGTATGACCTATGTTTACATTCCGGTGGATTTCGAAGCTCCTTCAGACGATGATTTCGAGGATTTTAAAGTGGCAATCGAGGATCGTGCCGTCGCCAAAGTCCACGTACATTGCATCTACAATGCGCGGGTCAGCGCGTTCCTGTACCGATACTCTAAAGTCTCTGACGAGATATCCGAGTCAGCGGCGTTTCAAAACATGGAGTCGATCTGGCGTCCGGGCAGCAGCTGGGCCGCGTTTATCGACAATCCGAAGGCCAAAGGGCAGGCAAACAGATACGCGGGCGAGGATTACTGACACCGCGAATCCCGCCGTTACGCGTATGCGGACATGGCCAGCAAACCCCAAGCTGTCAGCCTCGCTCAACAAGGTCTGGTGTCACCAGCCAGGTGATCACGGTATCGGCAAGGATCTTGTATCCGATTTCAAACTCCCGACCTTCGCAGAAACGGGCATCAAGACGCTGGATCAGGCGCAGCTTAAGGCCATACGCATCAGGGGGTGCGATCAGTTCTGCATGATCAAACCCGAAAAACCGGCGCACCTTTGGAAAAAGCGCCTTGTACAAGGTTTCCTTGGCGGAAAAGACCAGTGTGGCCAGAACCGCTGCTGGCATTACGTCCTGCTTGCGGATCAGCCGGGTTTCGTCCGTCAGCAAAGTGACTTGAAAAATTGAATCCAGTGCAGCTGCCCTGGCAACGTCTTCGATATCGACGCCAATCATCATATCCGCCCTGTCGGATGTAACAGCGGCACAGCGGGTGCTGGAATGGGCGATCGAGCCTGCAATGCCTTCCGGCCAAATGGGTTCGCGGTTTGTGCCCACCCGTATTTGTTCCGCGCCGCGGCCCAACGCAGACAGGGCTGCCTGCGCGACGGTGCGCCCGGCCAGGAATTCGGCCCGCCTCTTTTCGACCGCGTTATCCAGCGAATGCGGGCGATCAATGCCCAGTTCGTCAAACGCAGCATCCGAAAAACTGTTCAGATCAAACCGGGACATCAGCGCAATCGCCCGGGCGCAACCGATATCCAGAACCCTGAGATCGGTCAGGAAACCCCCGGTTCTTGACTGCAATGCGGACAGATTTGACTGGAATTGCTGCATGACCCTTCTGCCATCCCGTGTTCGGCGCGCGAGGTCAATCCATATTGAACCGGCGCTGTGACGGGCAGACTGGCGCAGGTTAGGCGGTTCGCGCCAAATCAAGCGCAGTTTGCCGCCCGAGTTTCATCAGGAATGTGGGCAAAAGGACACAACGTGCCGCGCCTGAAACTGCGCAGGACAGGTCGCGTTGACCTTCCTTTGCCTCAGTGATCAATAACCTGTAATCGCAAGCAGCCTGCCAGCTTTTCACACATGAAAAGGAGCTGGCTATGCCTTGTTTCCAATTGCGTGGCGCACTGTTGAGCGGCGCCTCGATACTGGTTGCGACCTCAAGTTTTGCGCAACAAACCCCAAGCGATGAGGTTATCGACCTGGGGACGATCCGGATTTTTGGCGATAAATTCGCTGACTCGCTGGACCAGACAACGGCAAGTGTGGCCGTTCTGCCCGAACAGGAACTGAACACGCCCAACACACAAACCCTTGCTGATACGTTCCGCCGGATCGCCAACGTACAAGACGGGGCCCGCACAGAAAGCGGCTTTATCATCCGCGGCATCAACTCTGAAGGTCTGACGCCCGGTGGCAATGGCGCGCCGCTGGCGTCGATCTATATCGATGGTGTGCAACAGACCGCCGAAGCCGCGCGGCGCGGGTTCCGGGGGCTGTTTGACGTGGAACAAGTCGAAGTGTATCGCGGCCCGCAATCGACACTCAGCGGGCGCAACGCTCTGGCGGGCGCAATTTACCTGCAGACCAAGGACCCGGACTTTGTCAATTCCGGCGCTGCTCAGCTGACGTATGGCGAGAATAATCACCGTCAGGTCGGATTGGCCTATGGTGGTCCGATCAATGACAGTTTTGCTTTCCGTCTGGCGGGGGAGTGGTCTAAGCAAGACAGCGATCTGAACTTTCCCACCTACGAGCGTTTCCCGCGTCTGTCGGATCTGGATACCGACACGTATTACACCGTGCGCGGCAAAGTACTGTGGCAACCGGCTGATAATGCGCAGACTCGTGCCCTGCTGAGCTTCTCTCACAGTTTCGATTCACCGACGACAAACGACATCGCGGGTCCGAACCAAATTCCGGGCGTTTCATTTGACGACGACCGGGGCGACGTGTTTCAACCCCCGTTTGTCTGGTCTCAGGATGTGCGTGAAACCCGTGTGAACAACGCAGGGCTGGAAATCACGCATGATATCACCAGTGCGCTGCGTCTGACCGCGCTGACCACGGTATCAGAGTCAACCACTGACCGGAATTCCATCAACCTTGGCGTTCCGGCAGAAACCTTTTCCGTCACCGGCGCATTCGATCAGCGCATTGTGTCTCAGGAGGTTCGGCTTAATTTCGACAGCGGCCCGCTCAGATGGGTCGCGGGCGTGTATGGCGCCAAGGAAATGAACCAGGGCCGGTATGACGGGGATATTTTCTTCGGCTTTCCGTTGGACATAGAAACCACCAACACGGCCGATATCACCAATCTGGCAGTCTTTGGCGAATTTGCATACGAGTTTGCTCGCAACTGGCGTCTGATCGCGGGTGGCCGCGTGGACTATACCGATCAGGATATTGACGCCAGCCTGTTTTCCATTGTTGGCGCTCAGAATACTGTACTGGACACGACCAACAGCGAAACAGAGTTCCTACCCAAGATCGGTTTGGAATATGACATCACTGCTGATCAGCGTATCGCTTTGGTGTATCAGCAAGGGTATCGTCCGGGCGGGGCCGGCCTTCAGCCTGTTGGTCCTCCGTTCGCAGCCGGATCATTCGCCTATGAATTCGATCCCGAGAGCACAGACACCATTGAACTCTCATATCGCGGTGATTTCATTCAGGGCCGTCTGAATGTTGGTGCGAACCTGTTCTACACGAAATACAAAAACCAGCAGGTCGAGGTTGAAACCGTGGTTGGCAACCCGTTCTCGAATATCATCGTGAATGCGGGGGACTCGGAAAGCTATGGTGCCGAAATTGATGTCACGTATCAGGCCACTGATTTGCTGACTATTTTTGGCGCCATCGGTCTGCTGCACACCGAATTCAAAGACTTCACCTTTGGTGCGCAGGACCTGTCAGGTCAGCAGTTTCGCAGTGCACCGGAACGCACGATCTCGGTGGGCGCAAGCTGGGGCGATCAGATCGGTTGGTTTGCCAACGGCCTGATCAGTTATGTTGGTCCGCAGGACTCCGGGAACATTCTGAACCCGGCCATTGATCTGGGTGGATATACCACGGTTGATGCCTCGGGCGGCTATGCCTGGAATACGGTGCGTCTGACAGTCTATGCCAACAACCTTTTTGATAAGCGATACTTCACTGGCGAAGAAGGCCCCGGCCGGATCGCCACGTTGGGCGATCGCCGGGAAATCGGCGTCCGGCTCGACAAAACATTCTGATCAAGAACAAAAACGGCCCCGGTTCAGGGGTCGTTGACCCATCCGGTTTCGCGACATGTCAGAGGCCTCTGTTACGCTCATACGAATATTTAAAGAATACATAAAATTTTTATCTTGTATACATATTGCATACTTTGCTAAGGGGTGCCATCACCAAAACGCTTCAGCCACCGAACTGGCACGCGTTTAAAAGAGGAGGCCGGACATGAAAGATGCGTCGCGGCGCAGAAAGCAGCAGCTTCTGGACCATCTGAAAACATGTGTCATGACCCTGAGACTGCAACCGGGTGAGGACCTGGACGAAGCGACGCTGTCGCAAGAATTCGAACTGTCCCGCACGCCGCTGCGCGAGGTGTTTCGCCAACTGGCAGGTGAAGGATATCTTGAACTTCGCGAAAACCGGGGCGCGCGGGTGTCGGGCATGACATATACGACGCTGCGCGATTTCTTTCTGGCCGCGCCGATGATCTATGGCGCAATCCTTCAACTGGCCGCCCAGAACGCAAAGCCCGATCAGATTGACCGCCTCAGGGCCGCCCAAGACGCATTCAAGACGGCGTTGCGGTCAGGTTCGGGTGCGGATCGGGCGATGTCCAACACCCTGTTTCACGAGATCACCGGCGACATGGCCGATAACACCTATCTGACGCCGTCCTTCAAACGTTTGCTGATTGATCATGCCAGGATCGGCATGACCTTTTATCGGCCGCAGGACGCATCAATGGCCGAGAACCTGTCCGAAGCCAGCCGCCAGCACGACGCCATCATCGCAGCCATCGAAGCGGGCGACGATGCGGCGGCTGCGCAACTGGCCATTGATCACTGGAACCTGTCCCGAGACCAGATCGAGCTGTTTGTCACCCCTGCCGGGCTTGACCTGCCGCTTGGATCAACATCACGCAAAACCCCAGCATGAGGAATTACATGACTCCCCTGTTCAAATTTGAAGGGATCTACACTCCGGTGGTGACCCCTTATCAGGCCGATGGCAGCGTCAACTGGGATGCCCTTTCGACCGTGATCGACCATTTGATTGATCATGGTGTGCACGGGCTGATCTCTGGCGGATCAACCGGCGAAAACTATGCCCAGACCGTCGATGAACGGCTGGAGTTGGCGCGATTTACGCATGACAGGTTGCAAGGCCGGCTGCCGCTGGTGGTTGGAACCGGCGCAATGCTGACGGCGGATTCCATTGCGCTGGCCTCGGGTGCGCGCCAGATCGGTGCGGATGCGATCCTGCTGGCCAGCCCGCCTTACGCTGTTCCAACCGATCGGGAAAACGCGCTGAATGCGCTGGCCATCGACAAGGCCGCCGATCTGCCGGTGATGCTGTACAACTATCCTCATCGCACCGGTACGATGATGAACGAGGAATTCCTGGACCGTGTGGGCCGCAGCCGAAATTTTTGCGGCATCAAGGAAAGCTCGGGCGATATCAACAGGGTGCATCTGCTGGCGCGGGACTATCCGCATGTCCAGCTGGGCTGTGGCATGGATGATCAGGCGTTGGAATTCTTTGCCTGGGGCGCGCCGTTCTGGGTCTGCGGCGGGTCGAACTTTCTGCCCGCTGAACATGTGGCACTGTACAATGCCTGCGTGGTCGAGGGCGATTTTGTCAAAGGCCGCAGGATCATGTCCGCGATGATGCCGTTGATGCGGGTGCTGGAACAAGGCGGCAAGTTCATCCAGACCATCAAGCATGGCGTGACCATGAATGGCATTGATGCCGGGGGGATGCGGCCTCCGCTGAAGGGTCTGAACAAGGATGACAAACGCGCGCTGGAACAGGTGACCCGCGTGCTGAAGAAAACCATCGCAGATATTGTAGCTGAACAGAACATTGGGGGCTGAGGCATGGAATTGCTGACACAGGACGAATACAAATCCATTGCCGCAGGTCTGATCCTGCCGACGGGGGCTTTTGTCGATGGCGCGTTCCGCCCGGCGACAGCGGGCGCAACATTTGCAACCGTAAACCCGGCCACCGGCGACACGTTGGCCGACATTGCTGCCTGCGATGCCGCAGATGTGGACTTTGCGGTTGAAAAAGCGCGCGAGGCGTTTGACGACGGCCGCTGGAGCAAGATGCATCCATCAGACCGCAAGGACGTTCTGATCCGTCTGTGCAAGTTGATGACCCGCAACGCGCGCGAACTGGCCGTGATGGAAAGCATCGACAGCGGCAAGACCATCTACGACTGTGAAACCGTTGATGTGCCCGAGACCATCAACTGTCTAAAATGGCATGCCGAGGCGATCGACAAGATTTACGACCAGGTCTCACCCGCCAGTGACGACCACATCGCCATGGTCGTGCGCGAGCCGATTGGCGTTGTGGGTCTGGTGCTGCCGTGGAACTTTCCGCTGCTGATGCTGGCGTGGAAAATCGGACCCGCGCTGGCAGCGGGTTGTTCGGTGGTTGTGAAACCGGCGCAGGAAACAACACTGACCGCTTTGCGACTGGCCGAACTGGCAATGGAGGCGGGGCTTCCGCGCGGTGTTCTGAACATCGTTCCCGGTGGCGGGGCCGAGGTGGGCGAACCGATTGGACGGCACATGGATATCGACATGGTCTCGTTCACCGGTTCAACCGTCACCGGCAAGCGATTCCTGACCTATTCCGCGGAAAGCAACGCCAAAGAGGTGGTGCTTGAGATGGGCGGTAAGAACCCGGCCATTGTGATGGATGATGCGGAAAATCTGGATCGCGTGGCCGCGCATGTGGTGAATGGTGCGTTCTGGAACATGGGCGAGAACTGCTCGGCCTCGTCACGCCTGATTGTACACAAGGATGTTAAGGCAGAGCTGCTGGAACGCATTGCGCATCACGCCAAACAGTGGAACATCGGTGATCCGCTGGATCCAGAGACCCGCATGGGCGCGCTGGTCAGCGAAGGTCACTATACCAAGGTCTGTGGATATCTGGATCAGGCCGAGACCGTGATCATGGGCGGCAAGGCGGATCGGGGCTTTGTCGAAGCCACCGTAATCGAAGTGCCCGGAAACGATGCGGTTCTGGCACGCGAAGAGATATTCGGCCCTGTCCTGTCGGTGATCGAAGTATCCGGTTTCGACGAGGCAATCAAAATCGCCAATGACACTGAATACGGGCTTTGCGCGTCGATATTCACCGCCAATGCCAAGCGGGCGATCCGGGGCGCACGGGCGATCCGGGCAGGCACTGTCACCGTGAACAGCTATGGCGAAGGCGACATCACCACTCCGTTCGGCGGCTATAAACAGTCGGGCTTTGGCGGGCGCGATAACTCGATTCACGCACATGATCAGTACACGCATCTCAAGACCATTTGGATCGATCTGGCCGATGACGCGGACGAGGCTGTCGATTGAGCGTCTACGCCGCCAAAACCCTACCGGTCCACAGGGGACCTGCTGCGTGGAGCGCCATTCTTGGCGGTCCACCGCCCGCACGTCAGCTGGATGAAGACCTGACGGCAGATTACGTGGTCATCGGTGCGGGGTTTGCCGGCTTGTCGGCGGCGCGGCGGCTGAAACAATTGCAGCCTTGCGCAAAGACAGTTGTGCTTGAGGCGGGCAGGGTCGCCGAAGGCGCCGCGGGTAGAAACTCGGGCTTTATGATTGACTTGCCGCATGATCTGGCGTCGGACGACTACGCCGGAACCGGCGACGATGGTGCCATGATCGCCCTGAACCGGCAGGCGATTGCATTTGCCCGTTCCGCAGTCGATCATTATCAGATCGACCCGAATTATTTCGATGAGGTCGGTAAAATCAATGGTGCGGCAAGCGCGCGCGGACATGACCATAATGTCAGCTACGCACAACATCTGACAAAGCTGGGCGAGCCCAGCGAAATGCTGGACCCGCAGCAGATGTTCGCGGTGACAGGTTCACGGCATTATCGCTCGGGGCTGTACACGCCAGGCACGGTGATTTTGCAACCGGCTGGATACATTCGCGGGTTGGCGGGTGGTCTGGTTGGCGAAGATATTGCGATTTTCGAAAACTCGGCTGTCACTTCGTTTCGCAAGCAAGGTGGCACGTGGCAGGTTCGAACCGAGCGCGGGACAGTCTGTGCTGCGAAAGTTATCCTGACCGTCAACGGGCACTTGGAAAGTTTTGGTATTGAGCGTGATCGACTGATGCAGCTGTTTCTGTTTGCGGCCATGACACCGGACCTTGACGCTGACGTCCTGGCGCGTTTGGGCGGGCAATCGCGTTGGGGGGTCACGCCATCGGATCCGATGGGCACCACGATGCGGCGGATCGATACTGCGCAGGGCGGCAATCGTATCGTCACCCGGACATGTGCGGCACTGCGGCCCGGCATGCGGACATCCGGCCGTGATCTGGCACGTGCATCCAAGATCATTCAGCGCAAGTTCGATCAGCGCTTTCCGCAACTGTCGGGCATGAAGATGGAACATCACTGGGCCGGTCACCTGTGTCTGAGCCTGAATGGCGTATCCGTCACCCGCGAGATTGAGACCGGTGTTTTCTCCGGCTGCGTGCAGAACGGGCTGGGCACCGCGCGCGGAACGTTGACCGGTATTGCCGCTGCGGAAAACGCGTGCGGCCATCGCTCGCAGATTTCCGACCATTTCAAAGGCGAGCACGCGCCAAAGCGCCTGCCGCCGCAGCCGTTCCGGGAAATCGGGGCAAACGCTTTGCTGCGGTGGAAAGAATGGCGCGCCCGGGACGAATGATCTGCAAACGGCTCAGTGTCGTTCGTTAGACAGACATGTCGTAAATCGGTCAGCGATGGTAGAGTGATCGCTCTACCATTGCTGTTATGACTGATACGCAGACCCGGATCGCCGAAAACCTTGATCGTCAATTCTCGGAAATGGGTTTTGCCACCCAAGGTGTCGAAGCGCTGCGCCTGGGGGCCAACGTCTCGTTGCGAACGCTGTACAAGTATTTCCCAAGCCGAGAGGCGATGGTGATCGGTGCGTTGCGTCATCGCGATGCAGCCTATGCTGATTGGGTCGGTCAAGGCAGTGGCGATGGGCCGGATCACGTGCTGCATATTCTTGTTCGCCTGTCAGACTGGCTTGGCAGCGTCTCGAACACAGGATGTCTGTTTCGCAATGCTCTGGCCGCGTATCCCGAAAGCGATCCGATCCGAGACGCGGTTGAAACGCACAAGGCGCGTGTCCGGGCCATGTTCTGCGCACGTTTGTTGGACGTGAACTCCAATTGTGATGCCGAGGGTCTTTCTGCATCGCTGTTCATACTGCACGAAGGACTGACCGAAGGCGCGCGCCTGATTGGGGTCAAACCGGCAACAGACGCCACACTGCACTGTGCCCGCGCGCTGCTGCGCTCGGCCGATATACAGTGAGTCTGGATCAACCAGGGAAGGGACCGATGTGAGGATCAGGGAAATCCACATTTACGCACATGATCTGCCGGTAAAGAACGGCCCGTACACGATGGCCAATGCAGAAGTCTGGGCGTTGGACTCAACGCTGGTCAAACTGGTGGATGACAGCGGCGCGGTGGGTTGGGGTGAAACTTGCCCGGTTGGACCCACATATGCCGAAGCCCATGCCGCTGGCGCGCGCGCGGCACTGATCGAAATGGCGTCTGGCCTGATCGGGTCCAGCGTTTGGCCAATGGCGTTGCAGCACCAGATGAACGCTCTGTTGAACGGTCACAACTATGCCAAGGCAGCAATTGACATTGCAGCGCATGATCTGATCGGGAAAAAGCTGGGCGTCAGCGTTGCAAATCTGCTGGGCGGCGCGCTGACGGATCGCGTCCCGTCCTATTATGCAACCGGGGTCGGCGCCCCGGATGATATCGCCAGGCTTGCACAGGAAAAGATGAAGCAAGGGTATCCACGCCTACAGGTCAAGGTGGGTGGTCGCCCTGTCGAAGTCGATATCGAAACCATCCGCAAGGTCTGGGACGTCATACAAGGGTCCGGCATGCGTCTGGCCGTTGACGGCAACCGAGGCTGGACCACGCGGGATGCGTTGCGCGTCAGCAGCACGTGTCACGCGATACCATTTGTCATGGAACAGCCGTGCAACACCGTGGACGAACTGCGCAAAATCCGGCCTCAGATCAGCCACGGGATTTACATGGATGAAAACGGCGTCGATCTGAATATGGTGATCACGGCTGCCGGTACCGGTCTGGTCGACGGCTTTGGTATGAAAGTGACCCGGATTGGCGGATTGCAGAACATGCGCGCGTTTCGCGACATCTGCGAAGCGCGCAATCTGCCGCACACCTGCGACGACAGTTGGGGTGGCGATGTCATCGCCGCAGCCTGCACGCAGATGGCATCGACCGTGCGCCCAACACTTATGGAAGGCGCCTGGCTTGCGGCACCGTACATCGAGGGCAACTACGATCCGGTCAACGGTATCCGGATCGTTGACGGGTACATTCAGCGACCCACCGGACCGGGTTTGGGTGTCGTCCCCGACGAAAGCGTCTTTGGCGATCCGGTCGCATCGTTCTGAGAGGGCATCATGATGACACCCCTGATGCAGCCCGCGAGCCCGATCACAAGAAACGATGGTTTCGCAACTCACAGATCCTGCGCCACCATCCAAACGCGTTGCGCCATCACGTGCGAACATCACACCGATGGGGCGCGGGTAGATCACGCAAGCATCCGATGGCCCAGCGACGGGGCGTCAGCGCATTTAACCGCATCACAGGTGCATCTATGAAAATCAGCAAGATCGAGATGTTCCAGGTGGATCTGCCCTATGCGCATGGCGCGTATGAACTGTCCGGCGGGCGGATCTATACCAGTTTTGACGGAACCGTTGTCTGCATTACAGCGGACAACGGGATCGAAGGGTGGGGGGAAAGCACCCCCTTTGGTCCAAACTATATCGCGGCCCATGGTTTGGGTGTCCGCGCGGGTATTGCCGAGATTGCTCCGCATCTGGTCGGACGGGATCCGCGTCAGGTTGAGCGCATGAACGACGTAATGGACGCGGCGCTGCTGGGTCACAATCATGCCAAGGCCGCCATCGATGCGGCGTGCTGGGACCTGTTCGGCAAATCCGTCGGGCTGCCGGTTTGTACCTTGCTGGGCGGATGGACGGGTCAGCGCCTTCCGACGATCAGCTCGATCTACGCCGGAACGCCCGAAGACATGCGCGCCCGCGTCGCGGCGCACCGCGCCAAAGGGTACCGCGGCCATTCGGTCAAGATCGGGGCGTCCGAGGACGAAGGCGGTCCGGCATTGGATGCCGAACGCATCGCAGCTTCGCTGGCCGACCGTCAGCCCGGCGAGTATTTTATCGTGGATGCGAACGGGGGTCTGGTGCCGGAAACCGCGCTGCGGATGCTGCGCGCGCTGCCGTCCGGGCTGGACTTCGTGCTTGAAGCTCCGTGCGCCAGCTGGCGTGAAACAGCGTCATTGCGGGCGCGGACCGATATACCGATCATACTCGACGAACTGGCGCAGCAGGACGAAGACGTGGCCTTTGTGGTGGCCAATGACATCGCTGATGGAATCGGCCTGAAAATCACCAAGGCCGGTGGTTTGACCCACGCACGCCGCCAGCGCGATATCTGCCGCGCCGCAGGGCTGACGATGAGCGTTCAGGACACCACCGGATCAACCCTGGCATTTGCAGCTCTTGTCCATATGGGCGCGACGATA
The DNA here is from genome assembly GCA_039028255.1 of Pseudomonadota bacterium. Classification (GTDB taxonomy): domain Bacteria; phylum Pseudomonadota; class Alphaproteobacteria; order Rhodobacterales; family Rhodobacteraceae; genus Ruegeria. Next base: position 20,129 of record JBCCIK010000002.1, read on the forward strand.
CCGACCAATCTGCTGCGCTGTGTTCTGGATACGCGCGATATCATCGCGTTTCAGATCGGTGCCTTTCATGCGCCGGTTCAGGACGGGGGCGTCATACCTCCGGATGTGCCAGGGCTGGGTGTTACCGTTCATCGCGATCTGCTGGGTCAGCCGGTCGCTACCTGGGGAAGTTAGGTAATGTTCAAAGACAAATGTGTGCTTGTGACCGGTGCGGCCGGCGGTATCGGTCAGGTCATTGCCAGCAAGCTGAGGGAAAGGGGCGCTAAAGTTGCGGTAGCTGATCGCACAACGGATGGTATCGATGCCGAGGCGCATCTGCCCGGCGATCTGCTGGAACCGAATTACAGCGATACGCTGGCAGGCAGGGCGCAGCAGGCACTGGGCGGGCTGGATATTGTCATCAACAACGCCGGTGTTATAACGCGCGGTCCGGTCACAGACACCAGTGATGCAGACTGGGCGCTATCGATAGGCGTGAATGTCGAGGCGCCTTTTCGGATCTGCCGCGCGGCCATCCCGCTGATGGCAAAGACGGGTGGCGGCGCCATTGTCAACACATCGTCCTGCTGGGGTGGCAAGGCACCCGGCCCCAACCACGCGCTGTACTGCATGACCAAGGCTGCCATCGCGTCGCTGACCGAATGCATGGGCCGGGACCACGCCCATCAGGGTATCCGCATCAACGCCGTGTGCCCTAACGAGGTGAACACGCCCATGCTGCGCTCTGGTTTTGCAAAGCGCGGGTTCGATCCGGACACAGCGGTGGCGGAACTGGGCCGAACCGTTCCAATAGGTCGTATCGCCGAACCGGCGGACATTGCCGATGTTGTTCTTTTTCTGGCATCGGATGCGGCGCGTTACATGTGCGGCACTCTGGTCGAGGTCAATGGCGGGAAACCGGTGGCATGACACGGTTCGAAAACAAGGTTGCACTGGTCACCGGCGGGCGCTCGGGCATCGGAGCGGCCATTGCGGCGCGGCTGGCGGACGAGGGCGCGCGGGTTTTCACCGCCCAGCGTCACCCGGACCCGCAGCACGAATGGATCATCGCTGATTTTACCGATGCTGCTGCGCCCGCCGAAGTTTTGGCAGATGTGATCGCGCGCGCCGGGCAATTGGACGTTCTGATCAACAATGCCGGTATGATGCAAGAGGCCCGCGTTGAAGACACGGCGCTGGATGAATGGAACAAGACCCTGACCGTCAATCTGACGGCCCCGTTTCTGACGATACAGGCGGCGTTGCCTCATCTGCGGCAAACACGCGGTACCATTGTCAATACCGGTTCAATCGAGGGGCTGGGCAGCAATCCCGGCCATGCTGCTTATTGCGCGTCCAAGGCCGGCCTGCACGGGCTGACGCGAGCGGTTGCCGTTGATCACGGGTCGGAAGGCATACGTTGCAACGCTGTAGCGCCGGGTTGGATCGACACAGAGCTGAATCTGGATTTCATTGCAACGATGCCCGATCCCGATACATTTCGGCAGAATATAGGTAAAATTCATCCGGTCGCCCGAACCGGCAACCCCGAAGAAGTGGCCGCGCTGGTTGCGTTTCTTGCCGCAGAGGAAAGCAGCTTTGTGACCGGTCAGATCTATACTGTGGACGGCGGGCGCATGGCTCAGCTGAGCCTGCCGTAACACGCAGCCGCGCCATCATCTGGGTCCTCAAGTGCCCAGACATATCCGCCAGTAGTCCCGGCGGATATGTCCGAAGCGTAAATGCTCAGTATGTTTGGTTCAACTCATCCGCTGCGGGGATTTCCCGTTCACGACGCGCGATGTAGTCGAGAAGCTCTTCGTTTTTGGCGTCGTCCAGTCTGGGCTCTTGATACTCGGCCAATAGCTTTTTGGCGTATTTCAACGCACGTTCAGTGATTTCAACCTCACCCTCGGCCGCCCATTGTTCGATCGAGTTGTTGTCGAAAAGTTCGGGCATAAAGAACGCGGTTTGAAAATTGTCCTGCGTGTGCGGATGGCCCAGATAGTGGCCGCCGGGACCTATATCCTGAACAGCCGAAACAGCCTGATCAAAGTCATGCCATTTCGGACCTTCGGCCATGCGGTAGGCCATGGCACATTGTTCCGCGTCGACAACGAATTTGGCGACCGAGCAATGCATGCCGGCCTCGTTCCAGCCGGCTGAATGCCAGATGTAATTCGCCCCGGCATGGATCACTGCACCCAGAGTGGTCGCGGATTCATAACCCGCCTGTGCGTCAAATGTCTTGGCCCCGCCCAGCGTGTTCGACGTGCGCCATGGCACGTCGTAAAATCGCGCCATCTGGCCGATCATGAAATTCATCAGGCTGATCTCGGGCGTACCTGCCATTGGAGCGCCGGATTTCATCGACACGGTGGACAGGTAATGGCCCCAGATCGCAGGGGCGCCTTTGCGGACAACCTGCGTATAAGCCAGCGCCGATAGCGCCTCGGCCGTCAGCTGGGCCACGGTGGCCGGGACGCTGGCCGGTGTATTGGCGCCGCCCAGCACAAATGGCGAGCACAAAACCGGTTGATTGCGACGGCAGAACGCGCGCATCGCGCCCAGCATGGTTTCGTCCCAAACCAACGGGCTGTTGCCGTTGCAATTTCCGGTGGTTACCGGGTGGGTGTCGATAAACTCGTCCCCAAACAGGATGGCGCACATATCCATCACATCTTCGGCGTTTTTGGGCGAGGTGGTCATGCCCATGAACGTCTTGTCCGAGTATTTCATCGAAGAATACGTAATGCGAAGATGGCGCTGGCTGATCGGATGATCGTAAGGTTCGACAATATGGTGGGCCGAACTGTGCATCGCAGGCAGCATATGGCTGAGCTTGTGGAACATCGCCAGATCTTCCAGCAGCGGGTTGCGGCGCACGTCTTCCAGATCGCGCAGATAGGGCGCACCGGTCATGGGAACAAATATTGAATGCTTGCCGCCAAGCATGACGTTGTTGGCAGGGTTGCGCGCGTGATAGGTGAACTGCGCGGGAATGGTCGAAATCAGATCACGCACCATGTGACGGTCCAGGTAAACCAGTTCTCCGTCCACCTTGGCACCGGCTTTTTTCCAGTCTTCCAACGCGATCGGATCGCGAAACTGAACGCCAACATTTTCCAGAATGTTCATGGCGGCGCTGTCGATACGCTCAACCTGGCTGCCATCCATCACCTCGCAATTCGGTGTTGCGCGGGTCAGGCCCGGCAACATGTCAAATTTCGGTGCGGTGCGAATTGCCCGGCGGGCAGAGCGCCCGCCTGCGCGGGAACGGGTGCGGGTTTCGGCGTTCATCACGATTCTCCAGAATTTTCTTGAAAATCCCATGTTCCAAACAGGCCCGCCTACCATCTTGCGAAGCAAATTTGATAGATACGACATGTTCGGGTTTCATGAAACGCACCGCCTGACCCAATCGATGGGTTCCAGTCAAACCCCGCACAGACCATCTGAGTGGCACAGGCTTGCGGATGTTAAGCCAGCATGTGGTCTTGCGTGTGGTGGATCGGGGGCCGAACCAAAACGGCATTTCATTTTGATCCTCAGGATGTTGTCTGGCGTGTTTATGTCTGAAACTCTTGGCGACGCCGGGGGATACACATCGGAGTGCCGGTTTCCGGGTCCGGCAGGATCGCAACCTCAACGCCAAAGACGTCACGGACATGATCTGCCGTTACAACGTCTAGCGGAATCCCTTCGGCCCAAAGCGCGCCGTGTTTCAATAAGATCATGTGATCGGCGTACCGCGCCGCCTGGTTCAAATCGTGCAACACGGCAACAACCGTCACCTTGCGGTTGTCAATCAGATCCCGCACCAGGTTCAGAACCTCGATCTGATGGGCCAGATCAAGGTAGGATGTCGGTTCATCCAAAAGCAGGATGTCACCCTGCTGCGCCAGCGTCATGGCAATCCAGGCGCGCTGACGCTGCCCGCCTGACAGATTGTCCATCAGCCGGTCGCGCAGGTGCGTCATACCGGTCAGGCGCAAGGCGTCGTCCACCGTGGCGGCATCCCTGGGCGACCACCCGCCCAGCAAGGACCGATGCGGATAGCGCCCCTGACGGACCAGATCGTTGACGGTCAGACCTTCGGGTTTCTGCGCCCCTTGCGCCAGAACAGCGATCCGGCGGGCCATTGCTTTGGTCGCCATGCCGGCAATCGGTGTTCCGTGCAGCAGCACATCACCCTGCCGCAACGGTTGCAAGCCCGCCAGTGAACGCAGCAAGGTGGATTTGCCGCAACCATTGGGGCCCAGCAACGCGGTGAAACGCCCGCTAGGGATGGCAAGGCTTAGCTCATTTATAACGGATGCAGTGCCGTACCCGGCTGACAGGTTTCGGGCGGCCAGCGCCGTTTGCGCGTCACTCATCCCGTTTTTTCCACAACAGCCAGCCAAAGAAAGGTGCGCCAAGTAAACCGGTCATAAGCCCAACCGGCAGCTGTGCCGGAGGCATCATGCGCCGGGCAATGATGTCAGCGGCAACCACCAGGATCGCACCGCACAGAGCCGCCGCCGGGATCAGGGCTTCGTGCCTGTTATGGACCAGTCGCCGGGCAATATGAGGCGCGGCAAGACCCACAAACGCGACCAGACCGGCTGCGGCCACCGCCGCGCCGGAAATGGCCGCTGTGGCCAGGATCATCAAACCGCGCACAAGGTTGACCCGCTGCCCCAATGCCTGTGCGACCGGATCGCCGAAAGTGATCAGGTTCAGCTGGCGTGAGGACATCCAGACCAATGTGACCGGCAAAATCAGCCACAGGCCGAGGACCTCAATCTTGGTCCAGCGGCTGTCCTGAAGGCTGCCCGCCAGCCAGACCATTGCGCGCTGGACCGATGTGATGTCCCCAAATGTCGAAACAAAGCTGGCCCCGGCCCCGGCACACGCGCTGAGCCCGATGCCCACCAGTATGATCCGCAGCGACGTTGTACCCTGTCGCCAGGACAAGGCGTAGATGGCGCCTGACATGGCGCAGGCACCGGAAAACGTCAGCCAGGGCAACAGGGCGTCGGATACACCTTGCCAATGCACGATCACCAAAACCGCCATCAGTGCCGCGCCCGCGTTGATGCCCAGTATGCCGGGTTCCGCCAGCGGATTGCGCAACACTGATTGGCTGACCGTTCCGGCAACACCCAGCGCTGCTCCGACCAGAACGGCCATCACGGCGCGCGGCAGGCGCAAGGTCCAGACTATCGTGTCGATATAAGCTGGCCCCGCGCCCGGACTGAAAAATGCGGTTCTGAGTTCGGATAGGCTCAGACTCTGATCACCCAGACACAGGGCCAGACCGAACGCAGTCACTAAAACGACAATCATTGCGGCAAAGGCCCTCACCGTGCCAACCCCGAAGACCGACGCGCCAGCCAAATGAAAAACGGGCCCCCCACCAGCGCCAGAGATATCCCTATGGGGATATCATTGCGCCAGACGGCGCGCGGTAGCGCATCTGCCAGCAAGGTCAGAAGGGCACCGCCCAGCATGGCCAGCGGCAGAATATTGCGATAATCGGGCCCAAGTGTCAGCCGCACCATGTGCGGTACAACCAGCCCGACAAATCCAAGCGGTCCGGCAATGGCGACCGATCCTCCGGCCAGAAGGACGACGATACCCGCTGAAACCGCGCGCCACTTTGCCGGGTTCTGTCCCAGACCCTGCGCCACATCCGCGCCCAGGCTGAGTGCGGTGAACTGATCGCGAAACAGCATCGCCAGGATCAGCCCCAATGCAATATACGGCATCACCTGAACAACGTCGCCCAGCACACGCCCGCGTAACGACCCGGCGGTCCAGAGCCGCACGGCGTCCAGCGTTTTGCCGTCGACCAACAGAATGGTCATGGTCAGCACCGCAAGAAAGGTACCGATGACAACACCTGCCAGCACCAGTTTGACCGGGGTTGGGCCGGATCGGCCCAGTGCGCCCAGCCCGTAAACCAGAACGGCCGCGACGGCTGCGCCCAAAAAGGCCGCCCATGCCAAAGCACCGATCCCCGCAGCAGGCCCTTTGATCACGATCAGCACCACAACTGCAAACGCCGCGCCTGCATTGACGCCCAACAGACCCGGATCGGCCAGAGGATTGTTGGTGGCCGCCTGCATGATTGCCCCGGCCACCGCAAGGGCCGCGCCGACAATGATCGCGGCCAGCACGCGCGGCAGGCGCACGGTCCGGATGATCTGCGCCTCGCGGCTGTCGACCGACGGATCGGTCAGCGCCTGTACAACGGTCAGCATTGGAATATGCGTCGACCCGACACTTATTGCCCAGACTGACAACCCCGCAAGAGCTGTACACAAGACCAGCGTGGGCAGATACCAATTGGTGGTCTGCGTGTTGGTCATGGTGTGTTGATGATCAACCGCTCGATATCGTCCAGAACGCGATGGGCCGAGATCAGCCCGCTGAACTCCATCCAGGTGGCTGGGTCAATGCGGTGGACATTCCCTTGCTGTACCGCAGGCAGCAAATGCCACAGCGGGTTTTCAATCACCTCTTCGTGCCGTCCATCCACATCGCTGTCATTGGTGCCGCCGACGATGTACAGCAGGATATCCCCGTCCAGATTGGCCAAATCCTCCCAATCGGGCCGTTTCAGCGACGGGCCGTCAGGCGCGGTTTCATAGGCGCTGCGGATCAGCCCGGCCTCGGCGGCGATTTCAAACGGCGCATAGGCTTGCGGGCTGTCGGTATAGACCTGAAAATCCCAGGATGTGATCCGAAGGATCGAAACAGCTTTGCCCGGAACCCTGGCACGTATGCTGTCCAGCCGCTTGTTGTAGGTGTCAAACAAACCGGCAACCCTGTCCTGCTGACCGCTGAGCGCGCCGATCACGTCATAAAAGCCGCGCCAGTCGCCCGAGATATCCAGAAGGGTCGGCGCCAGCGCCGACAGCATCGGGTACACGCTTTCGGCCAGTCCGGGGTCACCGGTGAACGCAACGATCAGATCTGGTTGTAGCGCCACAAGGCGTTCCAGATTGGGCTCTGTCACAAAACCCAGATCCTCGATCCCTGCGCGCTGTGCCTTTTGCAGCAGGCTTTCGTCGCTCATCCGGGTCAGCGGCGCACCGACGATGGGCAAACCCAGTTCCAGACCGATGCCCAGGCTGAAGCTCTGATCCAGAACCACCACTCTCTGAGGCCGCTCTGGGACACATAGCGGCGCGTTGTAGATGCGCGCGTCCTGAATCAGGCGCCCGTCACAGGCATGGGCAACACCGCAGAGCAGTAAAAGTGTTGAAAACGCAGCACCAAGAGTGCGGAGCATAGGCCAATCCTCATCATCGCGGACATCTGGCTGAGGTTGTCACTTGACCATTGCTGACGTTGATAAAAACCAGAACACGCGCGGTGTCAACCAAACCGGCGATACAGGGTTCTGCGTCCGGTCATTGCGGAATGCGGGCCATTTGCGGCAACAAAAACACACCGCTATCGGGGGTGCGATTGACGGCTATGTCACAGCCATATGCGCGGCTCAAAAGATCGTCCTGCAAGGTCTCGCCTACGCTGCCCTGATGCAGAACACCGCCGTTTGACAGCAGGATAACGCTGTTGGCGCACATGGCGGTCAGGTTCAGGTCATGCATAACCATCATGACACCGCCACCTTGCGCGGCAAAGTTCTGAATAATGGCCATGACTTGCAACTGGTGGCTGATATCCAGGCTTGAGACGGGTTCATCCAGAAACAGCCAGCGCGGATCGCCTGACTGTGACACAGGCTCCCACACCTGTACCAGAACGCGGGCCAGCTGAACGCGTTGTTGCTCTCCTCCGGACAATTCCTGATAAAACCGTCCTTCAAAACCGGTCAGCCCCACCCGGCGCAGGGCCTGAATCGCGATGTGGTCATCCGCGGCCATACGCATCCGCCCCATTCGTACCACTTCCAGTACGGTGAACGGAAAGCTCATCGGGGTTGCCTGGGGCAATACGGCACGGATGTCCGCCAGTTCAACAGCGCTGGCCGTTGCGATGTTCAAAGCGTTGAGCGTAATGCTGCCCTGATAGCCAAGATCACCGGTCAGCGCTGCCAGCAGGGTGGATTTTCCGGCGCCGGAGGGGCCGACTACCGCTGTGACCTGACCGGGATGTGCGGTCAGACCGATCTGATCCAGAATGGTCCGACGGCCAAGTTTCAAGCTCAGATCGGTTACGGTCAGCATGGTTCTAAAGATCCACTATTCCGCGCTGACGAAGCAGGATCCACAGGAAGAATGGTGCGCCTATAACGGCAGTAACGATGCCGATCGGCAATTCAGACGGGGCGATGATGACCCGGCTGATCAGATCGGCAAGCACCAGCAGCGCTGCGCCCAGCAGGGCTGAATTGATCAGCAGATAGCGGTGATCCGGTCCCGAGGCCAACCTGAGAAGATGCGGCACAACGATGCCCACAAAGCCAATGCCGCCGCTGACAGCGACCGCAGCCCCCGTTGCCGCAGCGACTATCAGCACAGCACAGGCTTTCAAGCGCTGAACATGAATACCGATATGACCAGCGGCGGCCTCGCCCAGTGACAATCCGTTCAGCCCGTAGGTCAGGAAAGGCGACAGGAGCAACGGAATCAGGATCAATGGTGCGGCTATGGCAATCTTGCTCCAGCTGCTGCCCGCAAGCGAGCCCATGGACCAGAATGTGAAATCGCGCAGCTGCGTGTCATCAGCCATGAACACCAGAATGCCGGTCAGCGCCATGGCGAGTGCCGTTAGTGCGATGCCCGCCAGCAGCATGGTGGCAACAGATGTACGCCCGCGCCGTGTCGCAACACGGTACAGCAGTATGGTTGTGATCCAGGCTCCGAAAAAGGCGGCCACCGGGACCATCCATGTCCCAAGAACGGCGCCGACGGTCAGCGTGCTGCCCAGAACGATTGCGCTGACGGCACCCAGACTGGCCCCGGCGCTTACGCCGACGATACCCGGATCCGCCAAAGGGTTGCGGAACAGGCCCTGCAAGATTGCACCCGACACGGCCAGGGCCGCGCCGACCAGACAGCCCATTACAACGCGCGGTGCCCTGATATCCAGCAGGACAACCCGGTCACGCACCGACAGCTCGCGCCCTTGGGCCAGATCCAACATGGATTGCCACAGCGAAGTACCGGCTGCCCCGGTCGCTAGACCCGTAACAGCCGCAGCGATCAGTAAAAGGACCAAGACCCGGCTGAGACGCCGCGCTGTTGCCCTCCGGTCGCCTTCGATACCGAAATGCGCCGCACCGGCATCGCTGGCCGGATCAGCCATTGGCGTCGCGCAAACCAGCCGCCAGATCGGTGATCGCCTGACCTGTGCGCACTGAAAACCCCAGCAACAGCATACCATCCATGCGCAGCAGATCGCCGTTCCGCCCTGCCGGAGTTGCGGCGATGGCAGGATGGGTCAGAACCTCTTGGTCCGTCAACGCAGTGTGGCCGCCGGAGTTCATCATCAGGATCACGTCCGGCGCAGCGGTTATGATCGCCTCATCGCTCAGCGGTTTGTAACCTTCGAACCCTGCGATTGCGTTGGCAGCCCCCGCCATTTCGATCACCCCTTGTGCCGCAGTATCAGAGCCCGCCGCAAGAATGCGTCCGCCCTGCATCGACAGAACGAACAGAACCTTTTTATCGGCCAGATCGTTTTCAGCCGTGGCAGTGTCGATGGCGGTCCCAACCTGCCGGGCCAGGTCCGCGCCTTGTTCAGGCACGCCCAAAGCGGCGGCAACCGCGCTGATTTTGGCCATGACAGCCGCGCGATCATGGCCCATCGGAATGCTGATCATGGGAATTTGCGTTTCTGCCAGCACTTCGAGAGTCTCCGGAGGACCAGCGCCTTCTTCCGCCAGGATCATGTCGGGGTTCACCGACAACAGCCCTTCGGCCGACAGTCGGCGCACATATCCGATATTGGGCAGGTCCAGAACCTCGGGCGGGTGGTTCGAGGTGCTGTCACGGGCCACTAGGCGGTGTTCCTGCCCCAGCGCATAAATGATTTCGGTAATCGAGCCGCCGGCAGACACGATGCGCTGCGCCGGCTCCGCGATGGTGGGACCAGTGCCAAACGCAAGCGTCAGAACAACGCAACACAGCATCGCGCCTAGTTTTCGAGGTTCAAGGATCATACCGCAGCCTCCTCGGGCAGGGCGTCTAGGGACAGAACCAATGCGTTCCATGCCTCGGCTGCGTCAGGGTCGGCAAGTATGCCGAAAATCTGCACAATCAAAGCGCCGTCTTCGTCAAACGCCTCTACCGAGATCGCATCGCCGCGCCGGGTTGATTTGCTGGCCTGCCAGACCTCGGCAATCCGGTCGCTGCGCAAATGCAGATTGAAACCCGGATCCAGAACGTTCAGCCAGGGGCCCATCTGTTTCACAAGCTTGATCGGTCCGGTGTGGATTTCGATACAGCCCGGGTTGCCGACAAAAACCATGATAGGCAAAGCGGTGTCTGCCGCATGGTTCAGGATCGTGTCGATGACCGAGGTTGCCAGCGGTCTTACATATGGCGCGCCTGCCATACGATAGGCCCCAAGGCGGTTAAGTTTCAGTTTGCGCACCATCTGAAGGAACTGATGCGTGTCGGTGATCTGATCCCATTCCGCGCGCAGACGATCGGTTTTTGCGATGTCTGTTTTTGCCGGTTCCACTTCGGCCCTTGGTTCAACCGACAGATTGTCAGACTGGTCCGGTATCTGCACCGCCTCGACCAGTGCATCCCATTCCTTGAACACTGAAGTGTCGCGCAGAAAAATCTTGTGCACAGCGTCGCCGGCCGCATCGAACACCTGCACGGACAACCGTTCGCTGCCGTCATCCAGTTTTTTGGTCACGGCAAAAGCATGCACCCAATGCTGTGGGAACAGGCGCAGGTCGATGTCATGATTGACGACAAGCGCGGCGTGTTTGCCACCGCGAAATCCATCATAAATCCCGACTTTTTCGATCACGCAGCTGGTGTTGCGTGTCAGCGCCATAACCTCGCCCAGCCGATTGATCAGGGGCATCAGACGATCCATGTCGGCGCTGATGCGGATAACTCCGTCTCCTGTATGCGCGGCCAGCAGCTGGGCTTCGGAAATACCAAGACTGTCCGCCAGATCGCGCTCTCGCATCTTTGGATTTTCAGCCCGCGCCGCACGGATTTCTGACGGGGTCGGATGTGTCATGGGTGTCTCCCAAACGATATCTGGATGCGTAAACACTGCACCCGGAGAACCGGGCGTGGCCGCGTTGACATCTGACCTACAGTCTCTGCCATGTGGCATCAAGGGCACGCTCATCTTTTCTGACAAAAAGACTATGGTATTGCGAAGTCAAGCCTCATATTGTCCCGCGCCCAGAGGCCCGTTGTAACACGCCCGTGTGCACAGGCCGCGAACGAAACCCAGCAGACTGCAAGGTAACACCACAAATTCGCCCACTCTGGGCGGGTGCATCACTCACTGTACCTAATGATTTTTTTTGGGGGTCAAAATGAAAACAACGCCAAGGCGTTCCACAACTTTTGCCGCTTTGATGGGAACTGCAATCGCAGCTTCGCCGGTTTGGGCGCAACAGCAGGATGACGAGGTCATTCAACTGGGCGATATCATAATCACCGGCACGGGCATTCCCACCGAAGTCTTCGAAAGCCCCGGCTCGGTGACGGTTGTGGATCAAGGCGAAATAAGCGAGGTCGCCCCGACCTCGGTTGCCAATCTGCTGTCAGACGTTCCGGGCATTCAGGTTACTGAAAACGATCTGGACCGAATTCGCATCCGCGGGGAAGAATCGCAACGCGTCGCGGTTCTGCTGGACGGTCAGCGCCTTTCGGACCACAACCGGTACGGCACGCCGTTGCTGGTGTCTCCGACCGATATTGAGCGTATCGAGATTGTGCGCGGTCCGTCCTCGGTTGTGTCGGGTAACCGCGCGATTGGCGGTGTGGTCAACATCATCACGAAGCGTGGTGGGGACAAACCCGCCGAAGTGTCGGGAACGGCTGGTTATATCGGTGCAAATGACGGCTATCGCGCTGCCGCCAGCATCGCGGGCACTGTCAACAATTTCGATTACCGCCTGTCCTATTCCCAATCGGATCTGGGTGATCGCAAATCCGCCGATGGCGATCTGGTTCCGTCCAGCAGCGACGACAGCAGCGTTCTTGGCTTTCTGGGTTATCGTTTTGGCCAGAACTACGTCGGTTTGCGAGCACAGGACTATGACGCATCGACCGAGGTTTTCACCGGCGACCCGAATGCGCGCATCGACCTTCCAAGGCGCGATATCCGAAAATACAGCGCGTTTTACGAAGGCGAAGACCTGACCCCCTGGATGTCGATGCTGAAATTCAGCGCCTACACGCAAAAGATTGACCGGGTGTTTGATAGCACATTTGTCGGTACTGGTTTCAGCCCGACAGTTGATGCGGATTCGGATGACGAGCAGACAACAAGTGGTTTTCTTGCGTCGGCCAACTTTGAATTTGCACCGGGGCACCGGACAGTGATCGGGCTGGAATACGAAGATGACCGGTTGGAAACAACCAAAGACACTGTCATCACCCCTCCATTTGGTCCGGCAGTGACTGTGAACACCTTTGATGATGCCACGATCAAGACCGCGAGTATCTACGGCCAGCACGAAATCACATTTGGCCAGTTTGTCGCGACACTGGGCGCCAGATATTACCACGTCGAAAGCGATCTGGAGGAATCGACGGTAAATGGCATTCAACTGCCGGGTAACAGCAACAGCGATGACCGCTGGCTAGGTTCGGCCGGGTTGGTCTATAACGTGGCAGAAGATACAATTCTGCGCGCCAACATTTCGCAGGGATATACCTATCCATCCTTGTCGGAATTGTACCTTACGACTTTTGCCGGCGGTGAAACGACCAATGGCAACCCCAATCTGAAACCAGAGACCGCAACCAATTATGAGATCGGAGCCCGTCTTGATCGCGCCAATCTGGTGCTTGACGCGGTCGTCTTCTACACCAAGTCAAAGGACTATATCACGCGGGTTCAGGATCCTCTGAACCCCGGGGATTTTGTCTTTGAAAATGTCGACAGCGCAGACAGTCTGGGGTTCGAGATTGCAGCGGAGCTTGATCCGGGCTGGGGCGGTGTCCGTCCTTATGCGATCGTGTCGAATGTGACACGGGAACTGACCTATGGAAACGGGTTCAGCACCAAGGACAGCGGCACACCGGAATGGACAGGCACAATCGGTGTTCGGTCGGATTGGCAAACGGCCAGCCTGGACGGGACCTGGGATGTCTTCCTGCGCGCAGAAAGCTCGGCCCGGCTGGTGGATGAGGACGGGAATGTCGTGGACACCGGCACGCCGACCGATATCAACCCGACCTCTGGCTGGACCACGCTGAACTTTCGCGGGACCATGGATCTGAGCGAAAATGCGCGGTTGATTCTGGAACTCAACAACATTCTGGACAAATCCTACCGCGCCAACGATCAGATCCCTGGGGCAGGGCGCAACGTCAGCCTGTTTGTTTCGGCCACGTTCTGAGGCAGCGGGTTCAATAAATCGGGGCGGTCGGGCTTGTATGATCGGCCGCCTCTTCCGGATGAGCCCTCTGAAGGGATGGCCCATTTCCGGTTTTTATGCGCGCTTTGCCCCCGGGATTCAGCGCCAATGTTGACAAAAACAGGCTGAAAATCTACGGCAGGGATCAGCAGGGCGCATACGCCCGGCAGCCAGATCATGCAATCACAGCTTGGACTGTTGCGATCCAGCCATTGAATTGAACAACCTTCCTGCACAGCCGGGTCCTGTTGGGCCGGGCCACATCGTCAGTGAAGGTGTGTGATGGTGGATATGCGAGGGCGAAGCCCGCCCTTTTCAGAAAAGAAATGCGATGACGGTTCATCCAGAGTTTCCATTGCAAGCCGACGCAAGCGTCCCGGGCCTGTCTTACAACGCGATCCAAACGGGTCTGCGGCACGAGGCGCAGACGCGCGGCCTGAACATTTTGTCGGACACCGGTGCTGGCATCACTATTCAATTGGTGCGCGGGCTGATGTCCTTTGCGCCTGCCGAGGGGGGTGTGACGGTCACAGTGCAGGCTACCACGCCTGAATGGCTGCAATTCCTGAAAGAAAGACTGGTCGACCGTCTTGAACAGTCAGCACCGCAAGTGGTGCAGGACGTGCGCTGGTCGGGCGAGGATCAGGCCGGTCAGCACCCTCCGAACTTTCGGTTGGCCAGGATCGTTGAGATCAGCGCGGCGGGTCCGGCGTTTCTGCGGGTACGGGCGCAGGCACATGACCTGTCCAGCTTTCAGGACGACGCCATTCACTTTCGCCTGCTATTGCCCGGCAACACGGCCGGTCCCGTCGTTTGGCCGACGCTGGCCGCCAATGGCGCGGTGCGCTGGCCCAAGGGCGACAAGGTGTTGCACCGGCCCATCTACACGGTGCGGTCCGTTGATCGCCAGCATGGTATTTTCGACTTTGATATCTTCCTGCATGACGGGGGCCGCGTAACAGAATGGGTCCGCCGCGCCGCGCCGGGCGAGCAATTTGGTTTGATCGGCCCAAGCGGGGGCGGTATTCCCGAGACAAACCGCATTTTCGCCTTTGCCGATGAAACCGCTTTTCCAGCCCTTGCGCGCATTCTGGACACCTTGCCGCCCGAAACCACCGGACAAGTCGCATTGCTGGCGCAGGATGGCGATCGCTGCGGTTATCCGATCCAGGCGCCGCCGGGTGTGTCGCTGATCTGGCACAGGCGCGACTATGGGGTCAGCCTTGCGGATTTGGCTCTTGCGGCGGATCCCGTCTCGACGGGGCATTTCCTGTGGTTTGCCTGCGAAAAGTCCGATGTTCTGCGCATTCGGGCCGCTTACAAAGCCCGTCGGGGCGACGCTTCTCAATCCTATATTGCAGCATATTGGAGCCAGTCATGATCAGACGTCTCATGATCCTTGTCTTATTGGCGGCCGTCCCGGGCGCTGGCGCGGCACAGGACACCGTGATCCAACCGGCGCCTGATGTGTCAACAAATATCCCGGCCTTGCCGCTTCCTACGACCGAAGATGTAGCACCTGACAGCGGGCAGACAGGATCAGGTTCGGCAGAACCCTTTGAAACCGCAGTGCAGACGCCGGAACCAAAGGATGTGTTCAACACGGCGCATCGGGCGTCTGAGCGCGCGCAGGACTTTCTTGTCAATGGAGGCCCGTCGATCTGGGCAATTGCGGTGCTTTCCGTGATTACACTTGCCTTGATCTTGTGGAAAATCTGGCGTCTGGCCTTGATTGGCGCCTGGTCACGCGGCAAGGCCGGGCAGGCCGTTCAGCTGTTCGAAGCAGGTGATGCCGAGGTTGCGCTGGCCACAGTTGCGGGGCGCAGGGGTGTCCGATCACATGTGGTGGCCCACGCTATTCGTGCGATCCGCCTTATGTCCGAGGATCGGGCCCGCGAAGAAACCGCCCGCGTCGCCAAACGCGAGATCGCACAGGCCGGCACCGGGCTGCGTGCCTTGGAACTGATCGCAACCATTGCACCCTTATTGGGTCTGCTGGGCACGGTTCTGGGCATGATTGCGGCGTTTCAGGCGTTACAGCAGGCCGGAAACCGGGCCGATCCGGCCTTGTTGGCCGGCGGTATCTGGGAGGCGCTTCTGACCACCGCCGCGGGCATGGCAGTTGCAATTCCGGCTTCGGCGGCGCTGACCTGGTTCGAAGCGGTGATCGACCGTATCCGCCGGGACGTTGAAGATGGCGCAACGCGGCTGTTTGTTGCCTCCAATCCGGACGATCTGAAACTGGCGGCAGAGTGATCCGATGGACTTTGCCCCGCCCGCCCGCCCGCGCCGCAAACCCAGCCAGACACCGATGATTGATGTGGTGTTTCTGCTGCTGGTGTTCTTTATGCTTGCGTCGCGTTTTGGGGCAGATGCGATTTTGCCGCTGCCGCTGGCCTCGGGTGGTGGGGCGTATTCCGGGCCGCCGCGTCTGATCGATGTTTTTCCTGACAAAATCACGCTGAACGGTGCGGAAACCGGCAATCTGGTGCAGGCGTTACAGCCTTTGATGCAGGCCCCCACCGATATGCTGATCCTGCGCGGACAGGATGGGGCCAGCCTGCAACATATCGTGACAGTGACTGAAACCCTGCGCGATGCGGGCTTTGTTTCGGTCGTGCTGGTGGAATAGCGCGATGGATTTTTCCGAACCCCCACGCCGCGCCCGCGCCGAATCCATCGTTCCTATGATCAACGTCGTCTTTCTGTTGCTGATCTTTTTCCTGATGACGTCCAATCTGACCACGCCCGAACCGTTCGAGGTTACGCCCCCGAATGCCGCCTTTCAGGCCGAACCCGAAGTCGAGCGCATCCTTTATGTCGACAAAACCGGCCGCACCGTTTTTGAAGGCCATGAAGGGGACGCAGCGTTCACCGTTCTGTCGGACATCAGCACAACCGACAGTGTTATCCAGATCAGAGCGGATGCCGAGCTGGAAGCCAAAGCAATGGCTGGGCTGCTGCGCCGTCTGGCCACAGCCGGGCTGACCCGAGTGGAACTGGTCGTGGCAGCGCAATGAGAAATGCGCTGGAAATATGTGCTTTTGTTGCCGTGGCGCTGGTGTTCCACGTACTTGCCTTTGCACCGGGGCCCAAATCTGGCAGCGCGTCTGGCGGCAGCGGAGGTGACGCTATAGTCTCGGTCGCGGCCGCCGCCCCAACCGTTGTTGAAATGGTCCGCAACTGGGAGACGCCGCCCAAGCTGGATGTCGATATTCCAAATCCTCTTACTGTGCCGCAGGCCGTGTCACAGACTGTGCCCGCAGTTCCGCACCTTGAACTGGAAAACGCCCCGCGCGCGCCGGTTCAGGTGGCACTCTCGATGCCCCAGGATCTGGATGAGGTCGCACTGGATCCCCCGGCGCCACCGCCGCCGCCACCCGAGCCGGAAGCGGCCGCTGATCCCCTGCCGGACACGCGGCCGAGGCCCAGACCAAAAACGCCCGAGCCTGACACGGCGCGCAAAGCCGACAAGACCTCTGCCGGGCAAGCCAAGCAAACCTCTGCCGGGTCCGGCGGTACTTCGCAGGCTGGTGCTGGTGCGGCCAAAGTCGCGACGGGATCGCCTGGCCAGACTGCGCAGCTTCAGGCATTGTGGGGCGCAAAAATCCAGGCCCGGATTGAACGCAACAAGCGATATCCGCGCGGCACGGACGAAAGCGGCATTGTCACTGTCGAACTGATGGTGTCGCGCAACGGGCAGTTGCTGAACTACCGCATCGTCAGATCTTCGGGCACCACCGTTCTGGATCAGGCTGCGATGGGGGCTGTCAGTCGTGCGAAAAGGTTTCCGAAGGCGCCAAAAGCCCTGGCCGGTGACAGTTTTCGGTTCCGCGTGAAAATGCAACTGTCTCGTCGGTGATGTGACGGCGTTGAAGCCGGGGCTGAAGCTGAATTGACGCCAAATGCAATCTCAGGGTCGATCAGTTGTACTTCGGGTCTTCGACATCACCGGTGATGATTGCAATGCGTTCCAGCGATGCCAGCAGATCAGATGCATCATTGCCTTCGCACAGTAGCATGCAATTGGTTTCGACAGCACCCCGGTTCGACCTGCGCATGTCGCGCAGCGCCGAGATGAAATAGCGTTCTTCATCGGTGATGTGGTGCAGGCAATCGTCACATCGCGGGTTGGAATAGGTGAACAGCCGGACCCGGCTTTGGCGCATATCGTTCAATGCGATCAGAATTGCGTTTGCAATTGTCGCCCCGAACGGCGCAGGAAACATCAGTTCGGCCCGGCGAAAGGCTTCGACCCACGCTTCGCTTTCAGGTTCAGCAAATGCCAGGAAGAAATGGCGTGCGATGTCCAGAACGTTGGTTTCGAATTCATCGAAGTCGCACTCTGCCAACAGGCTATGACCGGCAGGCTGTGCAATACGATTATCTGGTGACCCGTGCGAGGGTTGTGAAACCGAACCCATGATCCATTCCTTCCTAGCATTGACAGATGCCTGGCGTGGAAACCGAGGGATGGCTGGGCGCGTTTTCCTGACAAGATTGACGGGGATTTGTCAAGCCGCTTGCTCAAAATACCTTGTTTCGTTCAACGATTGCTGTTTGTCTGTCAGGCATCAGCCAGGTTTTCCCCAGCTTGAACAAACAAACAGGGAAACCGCCATGTCTGAAGCCAGTTCTTCCAACGAAACGATTCTGGATATAAAAAACCTGTCGATCGAGCTGCCCAAAGGGGCCGATCGGCGTTATGCCGTCGAAGCCGCATCGCTTACGCTGCGTCGGGGGGAAATCACCTGCATCGTTGGAGAAAGTGGTTCGGGCAAGTCGGTGATGACCAGTGCAATCATGAACGATGTTCCACCCCGTCTGACGGTCACCACCGGCGAGGTTCTGTTTGACGGCCGCAACGTTTTGCAATTCTCGCAGGCCGAGTTGAACGAAATGCGCGGTGCGCGGATTTCGATGATTTATCAAGAGCCGATGGCCGCGCTGAACCCGGCGATGAAGATCGGCAAGCAGGTCGACGGGGTCTTTAAACTCCATCGTCCCGAGATTTCGCAAGAGCAGCGGCGGGAAGAGACTTTGAAGCTGTTGGAACAGATGAAGCTGCCGACGCCCGCACGCATCTATGACAGCTACCCCCATCAGGTGTCCGGCGGGCAGTGTCAGCGGATCGTTATCGCAATGGCTCTGGCCTGCAAACCGGATGTGCTGATCGCGGACGAACCGACCACGGCGCTGGATGTCACAACCCAGAAAGAAATTCTGACGCTGATCAATGACCTTAAAGAGGTCTATGACAATGCGACCGTCTTTATCACGCACGATTTTGGCGTGGTGGCCGATGTCGCGGATCGGGTTGCCGTGATGTGCTGGGGAAAGATCATCGAACAGGGTAAGACCGAAGACATTCTGATGCGCCCGAAGGAGGATTACACCAAGCTGCTGGTGGACGCGATGCCGTTGCTGGAAACCACGCGGACCCCGGACCCAAGCCGCAATGACGCCCCAATTGTCGAAGTCAAATCCCTGCACAAGGTCTATGGTGCCGGTGCCAAACAGGTTCACGCGCTGAATGACGCAAGTTTTGCGCTGCGCAGGGGGGAAACTCTGGGCGTGGTGGGCGAAAGCGGGTCGGGCAAGTCCACGCTGGCCAAGGCGCTGATCCGGCTGATCGAGCCCACAAATGGCGCGGTCATGATCAATGAGCATGATTTTCTGGCCTTGCGGGACAAATCGTTGCAACAGGCGCGCCGTGAAATTCAGATGATTTTCCAGGATCCTTACGGATCGCTCAATCCAACCCAGACAGTTGGCAACATCATTACCCGCGGCCCGACCCTGCAAGGCATGAGCGGACGTGATGCCAAGGAAAAGGCCATGGAGTTGCTGGAGCTTGTTGGCTTGAAACAAGAGGCGTATTACAGAACGCCGCGCAATTTCTCGGGCGGTCAAAGGCAACGCATCGGCATTGCCCGGGCGTTGTCGATGAGCCCGGATGTGGTCATTGCGGACGAGTCCGTATCGGCGTTGGATCTGTCGATCCAAAAACAGGTTCTGCGGCTGATGAATGATCTGCAAGAGCGTTATCAGATGGCGATTATCTTCATCACCCACGATCTGCGCGTCGCTGCCCAGATTTCGGATTACATCACGGTGATGGAAAAAGGGATCATGGTGGAATTCGGGTCAGCGGATGATGTGTTTAACAACCCCAAACATGAATACACCCGCAAGTTGCTGGACGCAGCCCCCGGACGGGACTGGCACCCGCCTCGCCTGAGCCCGCAAGAAGCCGCCCGGATCGCCGAAAGCATCGAAAGAGTTTGAATGTAAGCTATCACATTGAAACTAGACGAGTATTTTAGCTGCAAAAAACCCAGTGGCAGGTTGTTTTTGACGTATTGATGGTTGACTCACCTGCCAATTAACTGACTAAAAGTATCAGGTTTACAAGCCTGACGCTGTTGGCTGGACGAAAGTAAAAGGAAATTCCCATGCTGCAACTCAAACTCAAAATCACCACGGCCATTGTCGCCGCGACCATGGTCAGCGGGATGGCCTTGGCGGATCAGGCCTATGGGCCGTTTCCGGTCACGCTGAAAGGTTATGACGGCGATAAAACGAATTCGGTGTCGTATACCGGTCAGATTGCGCGTCACGTGCTGCATGACAGCCTGAAAAAAGTGGCTGGCAAAGGGGATGGCGGCAATAATGCAGCCCAGGTCGAGGCGCTGATGCTGGCCTATTTCAACGGGTCCGAGGAAGACCTTGAAATCATTGCACCGGTCTCGAAAGACGGGTTCCCGGTTTTGCAGAAATCAGTGAACGAGATTTCCAAGGGCAAGAACATCTCGGGTAAATTCTATAACGGCGTGATGCCTGCCTGGCCGGGCAATCAGGCGGGTGTGGACGTTGCGCTGCAAATGATCAGCCTGGCGGCTGCGTCCAATCAGGGGTACGACCCGGTCAACGGCATGGACTGGGGCCAGTTGATTTCAAAGTACACGCTGGGCGCAATGGCGTACAATCAGGCGGTCGACAATTATCTGGATGAAAAGCTGGACGCCGACAACAAACCCAATGATCAACCGTATTCCGAGGGTGCGCACTACACCGGCAAAGAGCATTCCTGGGATGAGGCGTTTGGATATTTTGGTGCAGCGGCGCATTCGGCGGGGCTTTCGCCCGACCAGAATTATGCTGTGTCCAAACAGAAAGATCTGGCCGCGGCCGATGCCAATGGTGACGGGGTCATCGACCTGAAAACCGAAATGGTGTTTGGGCCTGCCTATTACGCTGCTGGCGCTGACAAGGGCGGCACCAAATCAACCGACTACATGGGCACGATCTTTAACGCATTCCGCGATGGACGGGCGCTGATCGCGTCTGCCAATGGCGAGGCGCTGACGGATGAACAGCGTGCGCAGTTGAAATCCTACGCCGACACGATCGAGACCAACTGGGAAAAAACGCTGGCCGAAGCCACGTTCAAATATGCCGGATCGGTCTACAAGGACATAGACAAGATCAAATCGGGCGAGGACACGGACAAGGCGCTGCGCGATTACGCCAAGCACTGGGGCGAGCTCAAGGGTTTTTCCATGGCACTGCAGTCCGGCAAGAACAACCTGGGTGCGACTGCGATTGATCTGAACTGGCTGATCGGGTTTGGTCCCGCGATGCCCGATGGCAAGATGGTGTCGGATATTGACGCTGACGGTAACTTCGTGCGTGCACGCGAGATGTCGCTGGACGATTATCAGGTCAACATGCTCAAGGTACAAAAGCTGCTGGTCGACAAATTTGGCATCAAGTCCCGCGCCAATGATGCAACCGGTGATCTGGCCGATCTGGCCGGCAAGCTGGGTGAAACCGCATCGGCCGAAAGCGACTAAGCCAGGTATAACTTGTCCCGACGGCGCAGCCATTGCGCCGTCGCGGACCAGATTGAAAGGCGGCGTTTGGAAATTTTCGATCAAATAGGCACAGTGTTTGCGGACTTCACCAATCCCAAAAAGCGTATCTTTTTCGGATATCTGCTTTTGACCGTTCTGATAGCATTGGTCTGGCTGGTGGCGGTGCGCAAAGCTTCGGTCAGGCATGCCTTTGCACGGGTATTCGATCCAAAAATACTTTTTTCGCCTTCTGCACGCGCGGATTACAAGATTTTTGTGATAAACCGTATCTTCACCATGTTCATTTCGCCGATGCTGGTGTCGCAGTTGGCGATTGCCACGGTTCTCTATTACGCCTTGCATGACGTTAATTTTCTGCAACGCGGCCTGTTTTCGGATACTCCGGCCTGGGTGATTGTCGCGTTGTTCACGGCTTGTATCTTCGTCTTTGACGATTTCACCAAATATCTGGTTCATCGCTGGATGCACCACTGGCCGTTGTTATGGGCGATTCACAAAACCCATCATTCGGCGGAAACGCTTACGCCGATCACCGTGTACCGAACCCATCCGCTGGAAGGCATCCTGTATGGGCTGCGCAGCGCTGTTGTGCAGGGTACGACGATGGCGACCTTTCTGTTCTTCTTTGGCAGTGCGGTTGACCTGTACACCGTCCTGGGTGTCAACGTGATGTCTTTTGTCTTTCATGTCACCGGTTCGAACCTGCGGCATTCGCACATATCGATCCGTTACTGGCCCTGGCTGGAACATGTTCTGATTTCACCGGCGCAGCATCAGGTGCATCACTCCATCGCGCGAGAACATCATGATAAGAATTTTGGTGTGACCTTTGCGATCTGGGACTGGTTGTTCGGATCCCTGCATTTGTCCGAGACAGACAAGAACCTGACATTTGGCCTGCAACCGTCCGAGGCGCACCCGTCGCGTTTGCTGGATATTTACCTGCGACCGTTTGTGGATATGGCCAGAGTTATCCGCCGCCGAAGCTCTGGCATATTTACCTTGCAACAGGCGGTGTGGCGGCTGTTTCAGACCCGGCGGCGACCCAGTGAGGATCGGGTGTTGGACCCCAAGAAAACCGCGATGTCCAATCGCTAGGCAATGAGCTTTCTGCCGCCGGGTTCGCGCGGCAACAAGGATATCCACGCCGTTGCGCGACATGTTTGTGCTGATAGGGAACCAAGCTTGCTATTCGGTCGCATTATTAATTTGATTTCACCGGTCGAAACCCGCTTTATGCGCACTCGGTCTTGGGCGTTTCGACAATCGGACCTATCTACGCGTTGAGCAATCGCGATTCACCAGCCACATGCCGCCCTGTCCTGCGGTGTAGTCAGCGAGTACCTTTTATGAGCAAGAAAGTCCCGACACCCTGCATCGACGTCTGCAAGTTTCGCCGAGAAGGGCATTGCATCGGGTGTTCCATGACAAAAAGCCAGAAGAAACTGTTCAAGTCGATCAAACAATCGGATCAGCAAGAGGCGTTTATTCAATTGCTTGTTTGTCAGCAGGAAAGACTGGGCCGGTACACCCATTGGGGACCGGCCTATCTTAAGAAGCTCAAAAAGAAGAAAGCCAAGGTGACGATTACCCTGGCCTCTTGAGTCAGCGCAGTTGCACGCGCAGGAACCACGCAAATTTTTCGTGAGTCTGACCACGGCTGATGCACAGGTCTTCGGTCAGGGTGTCGCCGTGGCTTGCGGCCAGTTCGCCTGCACCAGCCAAAGTCGACGCAAGCGTTTCCTGTGCGTCCAGCATGGTCTGGATCATTTCCTTGTCTGTGGCGTGCCCGTCATGTTCGCTGATCTTCGAACGTTTCAGCATGCCTGCCAGAGTTCCTTCGGCATGAGAATCCAGTGCTTTGACTCTCTCGGCCAGATCGTCCTGGGCGACAAAGTGATCTTCGTAGATTTTCTGAAACAGATCGTGCAGTGGACCAAAAGCCATGCCGGTCACGTTCCAGTGGAAGTTCTGGGCCAGCATGGTTGTCACTGCGGTTTCGGCGACGCATTGGTTCAGGGCGTCAGCAATCGCTGCGCGTGAGTCTGTTGTCAGGTCTATGGCTGTCTGGGTCATAATAATCACCTTGATCTTGCTATTTCCGGGGCTGTTTCGGACAATGAAACAACGTTCTGATCTCTATTTAGAGGACCAGACAAAATTTCCAAGAACTTTTTAGAATTATTCTAAATCTGATTAAACTGCTCGGATATCGAGCGAACCAGATAGGCCAGATTTCTGCGTGTCCAACGCGGTACACGTGACTGAATCAGAAAGCGGAAACTGTCATCATCCTGATTTTCGATCGCTTCGAACAAGCGGCCCAGCCATGCTTCGTCAAATGACAATTCGCTTGTTCCGGGGCGATAGAACACCGGGCGTTTGGCCACGGCCTGACGGAACCCGCGCATCAGGGTTTCGGCGTGACGCATCCGGGCGTCCGCAGGATCGGCCAAAAGCAAGGCGCAGGCCTGATCCAGATCGACAAACGCGGCGGACCGGCATTGCAGCGCAACCATGCGCAGATGGTTGATGATTCGCATCGACCGGTCTGCCAGCACAGGACGCTGCTGTGTATCGGCCCGGTCTTCGGTATATAAGCTGACTGCCTGCATCATCATGTGGGATCGCTATGTTGCCTTGGGGGTGTATATACACCAAAATCAATGTCCGACAATAGTAGTAAGGTTTGCCGACGGCAAGGTCCGCTCCCGTTTTTTTGATGAGCTGTTGCGAGACGCAGATATGTGGTGGCCAGCTGGCGGCCCGCCCGGCTGTGCACGTGCCGGCAGACATCCGGGCAGCGCGGGCCGCCCGGATGCCAAAATGTATCAGACAAATGCAAACGCGTCGCTGTCCAGTTCGTACAACCACGTGTTGCGCAAGGTCAGGCTATCGGTCTCACTGAACTCGATCACCGCGTTGCGCCCATCCTGTTCTGCGTTGGCGATCACGTCGTCAAAGCTCTCGACGCCATCAATGTCGACAACGAGCTGATCGCCTGGTTTGGACCAGAACCACCAGTCGAATCCGGGATCGAAGTCTCGGATTGTGTCATTGCCTCCGTTGAACACAAAGGTGTCGACGCCCCAACCGCCGGTCAGGACATCGTCGCCGGCACCACCGTCCAGCAGATCGTTGCCTGCACCGCCATTCAGAATGTCGTTGCCATCGCCGCCGTTCAGGCCGTCCTTGCCCCAACCGCCATTCAGCCGGTCATCGCCGCTGTCGCCGCTCAGCAGGTCATTGCCCCATCCGCCGTTCAGCCGGTCGTTGCCATCGCCGCCCAGCAGATCGTCATCGCCTTTGCCGCCGCGCAGGTGATCGTCACCGCCAGCGCCGGACACGATATCGTCTCCGCGTCCACCCCGCAGGGTATCGTCGTCAGAGCCACCTCGCAGCAGATCGTCCTTGCGTGTGCCCTGCACCGGTTCGGAAACCGCTGCGGTTTCACTGACGGTGAAGTTGAAGGTCGAGGTATCACCCTCGGCGATGCCTTCATACGGGTTGCCATCCTGATCGACAAACGCGCCATCGGTGATTTCGACATAATAGCGCCCGTCGGTGTCCAGATGCTCGGGCGGGGTGACAATGACGGTTTCACCTTCGACGGAAACCAGGCGCGGATCGCTTACATCGATTTCCGTGCGGTCCCCGGTTGTGCGATTGACCAGCGTCAGCGTGCCGTCACCTGCTTTGATTGTCTCGGTGAAGGTCAGAGCCAATGTTGTGTTGTTGGACACATCGCGACCATTGTCGCCGGGCACGGCGGATACCAGGAACGGGTCGGCATCACCGCCCAGTTCGATCTGAGTGGGCACATAGATCGATCCGTCCGAGGAAAAGCCCAGACGACCGTCCGAGTTCGAACCCCAGGTGTAGATTTCACCCGTATCCGTCACGGCGATGATAGAATTTGGACCGGTCTGCAATTCGACAACGGTCTCGTCATCCAGCTCGGCCACAAGGGTGGGATAGAAATTGGCATCGCCTTCTGCCGCCGGATCACCGTCCAGACCGCCTGTTGGACCTTCGTCATTGGGACCCCAGGCATAGACGTCACCGTCTTCGGTCAGCGCCATGAACCACCGTGCGCCGCCTTTGACCTCGATCACGCCGTCCGGCAGGAAATCTGTCAATTCGGCAGGCGCCAGTACGTCCGCCTGATCGACGTCAAAGGTGCCGTCGCCATTGTCTTGGCCTTGCAACAACTGACCAAAACGGGACTCGCCCCATCCGAACACACGACCGTCTTCGGTCACCGCGAATGAGGTTTTGCCGTCCGCCGTGATTGACGTGATGTTGTCAGGCAGACCGTCGACCAGAACCGGTTCGCTGATGCGGCGGGCCGGGCTGCCGTCCTCTTCCAACCCGTCTGGCGATCCGAGCTGTCCGTCAATGTTGCTGCCAAACGCCCAGACCTGACCATCGGCCGTCAAAACCAGCGTGTGCGATGTTCCGGCGGAAACCGACACCACCGTTTCATCGCCCAGCAATTCGACCTCGGTCGGCAGCAGACGCTCTTCCAGATCGCCCAGACCCAACTGCCCATTTGTGTTCGAGCCCCAGGCGTACAGCGTGCCGGTGTCGGAAATCGCATACGAGACGCCATTGCCGTTTTCGATGGTTGTAATGTTCACATCATCCAGCGCGTCCACTTTGACCGGCGAGGTGCGCAGCTCTTCATCACCGGTGCCCAGCGGACCGCGGTTGTTGAAGCCAAACGCATACACGTCACCGTCTTCTGTCAGGAAGGTGGTGTGAATCAGACCCGCAGAAACCGAAACGATTTTGGCATCGAACCCGTCCGGCATCTCAACGGCCAGCGGCGTTTTTACATCGAACCCGGTGGCGCCATTGCCAAGCTGGCCCAGCACGTTTTCACCGGTGGTGTACAGCGTGTTGGTTTGTGTATCCAGAAACACCGAAAAGTGGTTGCCCGCCCCTGCGGTTGACGCCGTCACTTGCGCCGTGCCTTCGAAATATTCGACGGCGCGGGCCCGGTCGAGCTGCTCGTCATAGGTGTTCGAGCCGAAAACGGTTGTTTCCCCGTCATCCAGAAAATCGCCATCTTCATTCAGATCGGTCAAGGTGATCACGTGGCTGTTCTGACCAAAATCGTTGCCTGTCAGAACCACATTCCCGTCTTCATCGGCAGCGACCGAAAATCCGATTTCCGCTGTCAGCCCTTCGGGCAACGCGCCGGCGTTCCAGACCTCGACCGCCTCGGATGCGTCGTCGATCTGACCGGAGCCATCCAGATCTGTCAGGCGATACATCTGGATCGTTTCGCCAAAACCGGCAATCCAGGTTGTGGTATACAGCGATCCGTCGACTGCAACGGCCTGCGCAATGTCGACAGGCGCGCCAAAGCTGGTTTCCTCGGATACAAATGTGGTGACTTCGTCGGTCTGGATCGTGCCGTCGCCGTTCCTGTCTTCGATCCGGTAGATAACATCGGGTTCCGCACCAGCGACATCGCTGAGATAGGCCACGGTCCCGTCAAAGGTCAGGTCAAACGGAACCGCCGATGCAACGACGGTCTGCACGTCCAGCCAGACGGTCGCCTCACCCTCGTCATTTGCGTCGCCGTCGCCGTTCAGATCAACGGTACGATAGATCGCGTCCTGCGGCGCAGAGCCGGTGCCTGCGTTTGATACATAGATGGCACCATCGGGGCCTTCGTGAATGCCATTGGGCGTGACCGTCGACAGCCCGCCCGCGTTTTCTGCCGAAAACCAGACCGAAGCTTCGCCTGCGTCCTGTGCGTCGCCATCGTTGTTGCGATCATTCAGCCGGTAAATGGTGTCGGTTGTGCCATCACCCACATAGACGGACTTGTCCGATGCCTGATGGATGGTAAAGATGTTGCGGGTTGGTTCAACCAGACCCGAAGCATTTGTTTCATCAAAGAAAACCGTCGTTTCATCCGCGCCGGATGCGGTCCCGTCGCCGTCGATATCCTGTAGCAGAAGAACTTGGTCTTTTCGCTGATCCCCAACCAGTACGCCGTTCGGCGCACGCGTCGTCAGTCGTGCCATTTGCTTGGCCCCCATTGCAAGTTGCGCTCTACCTCGCCAACCTGCTGGGTAAGCGGCGTCATAGAGCCAGTTTCCCGGCATGTCCAGAAGGTATCGATCTGAGCGCTGAAGTTGCCGGTCGCGATCCCCTCCATGATCGCTGCGTGCTCTGCCACGATGGTCACGAGCTGCGGCGATGGGCCGATTTAGCCGCCAAAAGACGGTCCGATTGTGCTATAATCGTAAGCTGAACAGGTTTGGGTGAGGCCATGGTGAACCCAATTCAGAACTACCAGTACAACCAACAGCGCCGATCAGGTCCGCGGCCGCTTTTGTGCTACAGCCCGTCAACCAGTCTTTATTTCGGCACTGGCGGAAACGTCTCGAGTTGCTGTTACAACCGAGAGCCATTGGGAACGTATCCCGACAATTCCATTCGCGAAATCTGGCAGGGCAGGATGCGCCAGATCCTGTGTCAGCGGGTGGCCAATTGTGATCTGGGCGGGGGCTGCAACGGATGCGGGTCTCAGATCAAAACGGGCAATTTCGGTGCAGTGGTGGCGCAGCACTTTGATCGCTGGACTGTGGATCGTGACCATCCGACCTCGTTTTCATTCGAACTGCACAATGCCTGCAATCTGGAATGCATCATGTGCAACGGCGAACTGTCTTCGCGCATTCGCAGGTTCCGGGAACGCCGCCCCGCGATGCGGCAGGCCTATGATGACGCGTTTGTCGATGAGGTCGAAGAGTTTATGCCCTATCTCGAAGGGACAACGTTTTACGGTGGCGAGCCGTTTTTGATGCGTCTTTACTACAAATTGTGGGAACGGCTTATCGCGGTGAATCCGGGGTGCGAGATCACCATTCAAACCAATGCAACAATCCTGCCGGACCGGGCTCTTTCGATACTGGATCGCGGGAATGTTCATGTCGGTATCTCGCTGGACACCGTGCGGCGCGACACCTACGGATCGATTCGTCGCAACGGCGATTTCGATACGGTGATCCGAAACACACGCTGGTTGGCCGAGTATTCCCGGCAGAACAACCGGCCTTTTGGTATTTCGGCCTGTATCATGACGGTCAATTGGCTGGAACTGGCCGATCTGATGGAATTTGCCGATGATCTTGGCGCGGTTCTGTATTTCAACACCGTATGGGAGCCAGAGCATTTGTCGCTGGCCTTTGCCGCGCCCACGCTGATCCTGCGGGTGATCGAACTGTACAGCAGGCTGGCCTATGAACGCGGCCTGCGAGGTCCGGCAGGACCCTCGGCAACGCTGACATCGGGCAATCTGACAGGCTATATTGCACTGCTGGGCACTTGGTATCAGGCTGCAATTCGTCGCCAAAGCGAAGCGGAATTGGAGAATTTCAGCGTATTGGTGTAAGATTTACCCAGTCACGACCGCAGCAATCAGAGGGCTGAGATGGCGAAGGCAACCAGCAAGCAACCCGCAAAAAGAGCGCCTCGCAAGACCAAGAGGGCGGCATCCAAACCGAAACCGAAACCGGAACCCGCCGCAACCGTGCAGCCGGATCAAGGATCAGGCAGCAATTATGCGGCTGCGCAGACCGGTCAACCTGCTGGTTCGGCGGAATTGCAGACCGCGATGGAGGAAAGTTACCGGCAGCTTCAATCCATCTACACGGCGTTTACCCAGCAATATACTGACGCCGGCACACAATATCAAAAGCTGTCAGAGCAAGGCTATGCGCCGGAACTGGCAGAATTGTACAAGGAATTCACCGAAACCCGGGGCGCTGAAATCGCCCAAGAAGGATTGCAGCTTGCGATCCGCTACGCCGCTTCGGCGCAGGTCTTGTCTAAACGGTACACAGATGAGTTGTTTCAGTTTCTGAACGGGCGCGGCATGAATGGCTATGGCCACGATGCCACGGTTGCGCCTCAGGCAGCGGTGATATCGCTGAACGGGGCGGCAGGCAGCACGTTGTCCACGAGTTTTGAAGTTGAAAACAGCACAGCCACAAGTGTCAGTCCGCGTGTGTCAACGACACCGGTTCTGGACGAAGACGGTGTTGCGATAGATGGCGCGATGATTGATGTCATTCCCGAACTTATCAACCTTGCGCCCGCACAAAAACAGATGGTCAAAGTGATGATCCCGCTGGACGCTGATCTTTACCATGCGGGCTGTCAGTATTCGACGGCATTGGTCATTGTGGGGCTGGGCCAGTCCCGCAATCAGTTGATCACACTGGAACTGGCTGTCAGTTAGGCGGCCGCACAAGCCGCCAGATGCGATAGCTCCATTCGCCCGAGCGCATTGACTCGTAAACTGCCGAACCCGGCGCGGCCAGGAAATTGCTCATCTCCTGATCTTCGCCAAAAGCGCCAAGTCTGGATGCGGCAATCTCATCGCAGGACAAAAGCACGTTGGCTGTGATGTCCCGTTCGTCCTCGATCACGAAGCCAAGCGTTTTCAACATCTCAAGGCATTGGTTCAGTTTTCCCAAGGGCAGAAGATCGGTGTACAAAAACGCGCCACCGGGTTTCAGAACGCGCATGACCGAGGCATAGAACCGCTGGATGGCCGGATAGGTGTGCGAGCTTTCGATATTTGTAACCGCGTCGAATTGCGCATCATCGAAAGGCAGGTCTTCGGCATCGCCCTGCACAAATGTCATGCGCGGGTCCCGATGTGTCTTGTGACAAAACGCGATGGCCGCACCCGACAGGTCCAGACCTGTGACCGAGGCGGGATCAAAGAACTCTACCAGCGTGCGCGCTGTCCCGCCGCGCCCGCATCCGACGTCCAGAATGTCTTTGCCACCCACGGCAAAGGTTCCGATCACCTCAAGCGCCAGTTTGACCGAGTTTCGGTTCATCATCTTTTCGTCCAGCTCGATATGCGATGTCTCGGGCGCACCGTTGGGGGTATAGCCGTAGTTCAGGAAATGCGCGAAGGTGCCGTATGCGGTGGCATCAAGCTGTTTGGTCACACCATCATACATGTCCTGAAAGCTTTTCTTGGCCCCTTCCAGCATCAGATCAGGATCGGTTGCTTTTGGGTGCGGATCAGCGCTGGCAGGCGAAGCGGCGCTTTGATCCTGTCCGATATTTGCATGGATCAGCGGGGCCAGCCCGGCAATGGTGGGCGTGTCAAAAATCTGACCAACCTCGGGCGTATATCCGAACCGATCTGCGATCCGGGTGGTCATCTCGATCGCCAGCAAGGAATGGCCGCCAAGTTCGAAGAACTTGTCATGAATACCGATCGGACTGACACCCAACAACTCTTCCCAGATTTTGGCCAGAACCGTTTCCATGTCGGTGCTCGGGGCTTTGAAAGGGTTGGCCAGATTGGGTCGATTATGCGTCGCCGTTGTCGACGCCTGCGCCTTGGGCTCGGCTGTGAACGCGACCCATTCAGCCAGGCGCGTATGCAACGGTGTGGTGGAGATTACAATCTGATTGGCATTCAGCGCGGACAAGCGTATCAGCGCCTCAACCCCATCCGCAGGAGAGATCGCATTTTCGTTTGGCGCCTGATCACCAAAGGCCCATTGATCCCAATTGACCGTAATCCAGCGTATCCTGTCTGGTTCAGAGGCCGCGAAACTGTCCAGCATTTGATTGGCAGCGGCATAATATCCCAGATTAAGCCCGCCCAGCACCGCAGACAGGGACGAACCGAGCATGACAAAATCCGGTTTGTGGTCTTGTAGCGCGTCTGCCAGGGCCTGGCATCCCCCGATCTTTGGATCAAGCTGCGCGGACAGATCGGTGGCTGACAGCTCACCGAGTTTGCCAAACCCGGTGCTGACGTTCCCGGCCATGTGGAAAACACCGTTTAAGCCACCAAATGTGTCATGAACCTGCGACAGGGCACGTTTCAAAGTGGATACGTCCGTTACATCGGCTGTCAGCACTTCGATTTCGGCCTTTCGGTTCAAGTCCAGCAGCCGGCGCGCCAAAATAGCCATTGGATCGAACTCGTTTTGTCCATTGGCCAGCGTGCTCCAGTCCGATTTCGATGGAACGGGTCTGCGGGATATCAGCACAAGGCGGGCGGCGAACCGGTCGGCCAGCATTTCGGCCATCGCCAGCCCGATATTGCCCAGACCGCCGGTAATGACGTAAACGCCCTTTTGCTTGAACAGGGATGTGCTTTCAACCGGGTGCAACGGTTGCGCCCGGTAGCCAAGTGCGTGGCGTCGACCATTGATATAGGCCACGGATGGTACATATACCGAGGCCCGAAGTTCGGCCAGTAACCAGTCCGCCAATCGCCCGCCATTCTCTGCGGTTTGGTCGGAACCCGCGATATCAACGGTTGTGACACGCAGGGACGGGACCTCTTGCCCCAGCACTTTGGCCAGGGCGAGTGTGGCGGAACTGTCGACCGACCGTGTGCCGTCGGATCGCCCTGCTTGCGCTTGTGCTGTGACGGTAATCATCCGGAATTTTGCCAGCCCGTTGGCTTTGGCAACCGCCAGCGCGGCCTGTTGGATCGCCCGCGCGTGTCGGGTCGCGTCACCGGGCATGAGCGGCCATAGATTGATGACATGGGTGACGGGTCCGCCATCGTCCCGCAGCGCAGCAGACAGCTTTTTCATATGCCCCGGCTTGTCGGGATCAAGCGAAAACGACCCTGATTTGCGGTGCGCAAATCTGCTGGCGCAGGTCACGCCGACCGCCCGGGTGCCTGTGTTTGCAAGCAGCTTGTGCAACACAGAGGCTGCGGCGCTTTTATCGCTTAAAATCAGCACCCGCGCGTCCTGTGATAAGTCTGTCAAGTCCGACAGGGCAGCGGGGGTCCACTCGGGGACATAGCCCCAGTCAATCATCGCCTTGCGCGAAGCAGCGGCGGTGACGCTGGGATCTTCGGCACCGCCCACCCAATAGCTGTCGCGTTCAAATGGATAAAGCGGTATCGGCACTTTTCGTCTGGCCTGACCAGAGTGGTGCATGTCCCAGTCGATATCGCCGCCATGCGCCCAAAGCTGGCCCAGAGCATCCGTGACCAGACCAGCCTCATCCGCTGTTGGGGACTTGCTGTCCATACTGGGTAGGGCAACGTGGTTGCCAGCGGACAATTGCAACCCCGCAAGATTGGTCAGGGATCGGCCTGGCCCGACCTCAAGCCAGATGGCATCCTTAAGCGCGGTGCTGCGTTGCACGCAATCGGCAAATCGAACCGCACTGCGCAGATGCATGGCCCAATAGGCCGGATCGGTGGCCGCCGTCGCGGTCAGGATATCTCCTGTCAGGTTTGAATAGATGTCTATCGCAGGTCCGCGCAGTCGCACATCGCGGAAGGCGTCGATAAACTCGTCAAGAACCGGGTCCATCATCGCCGAGTGGAAGGCGTGCGAAGTGTGCAACATCGTCGGTTTGATCTTTTGGTTCTCAAGGCGTTTCGCAAGCCTTTTGATGGCTGCTGTGGGACCGGCCACAACCGTCATGCCGGGCGCGTTGACAGCGGCAACGGCGATTTGGTCAGGCAACATGGATCGGATGTGACTTTCGTCCTTGGGTATGGCCAGCATCGATCCGGGTTTGCAGGATGCCATCAATGCACCGCGCCGCGCCACCAGACGGGTTGCATCCTTCAGGGTCATCACCCCGGCCAGCGCTGCGGCGGCGTATTCACCGATACTGTGGCCGATCATGGCACGTGGCCGGACACCCCAGGACATCCACAATTGGGCCAGAGCGTACTCGATGGCAAAAAGAGCAGGTTGCGTGAACTGTGTCTGCCGCAACGTATCCGCGGCACGCTTGCTGTCCGTATCTCTGGCAAAGACAATCGGTTTCGGGTCCAGTCCGGTCTGGTCCCGGAAGGCGCGGCAGCACCGGTCAAAGGACTTGCGGAACACCGGCTCTGATGCATACAGCCCTTTGCCCATATTCGGGTATTGTGCGCCCTGGCCCGAGAACATGAACACAACTGGGCGGTTTTCCCCGCTGGACTGGATTGTGCGCACTTTTGCGGCGTTGTGTGCCAAAAGCGCCAGCGCGCTGCCTGCCGGGTTGTTGCCATCAAGACGGACATACCGGCGATGGCTGAACAGGGCGCGGCTTGTTTGCGCGGTGTAGGCGATGTCGGCCAGTTCCGACGGGGCCGCGCACATGATGCGCCGCGCCTGAGCCACAGCCAACCGGTTCAGTGCGGCCTCGCTGCGGGCCGACATGACCAGCAGTTGCGCTTTGCGCGTGGACCGTTGTGCAACCTGCTGCGGAGGTTCCTCCAACAGAACATGCGCGTTGGTCCCGCCCACACCGAACGAGCTGACCGCCGCCCGGCGCGGTCCTGCGCCGTTGGCCATTCTGGTTGCGTCGCGATTTACAAAGAACGGGCTGGCGGGGAAATCGATGCCCGGCGCAGGGACATTGAAATGCGGGTTCGGAGGGACGTCGCCGGTTTCAGTCACAAGCGCGGCCTTGATCAGACCTGTGACACCGGCCGCGCAACTCAGGTGGCCCACATTGGCCTTGACCGAGCCGATGGCGCAGAACTGACGATCATCCGTGTGCTTGCGAAAAACCCGCGACAAGGCCGATATCTCGATCGGATCGCCCAGCATCGTTGCGGTGCCGTGGGCCTCGACATAGCCTACCGAACGAGGTGAAATACCAGCCATGTCAAATGCCGTTTCAATTGCGCGTGCCTGCCCGACAGCGCTGGGCGCGGCATAGCTGACTTTGTTCGATCCGTCATTGTTGTGTCCAAACCCGCGGATCACTGCGCGGATCCGGTCGCCATCCCGGATCGCCCGGTCCAGCCGTTTGAGTACGACAAGGCCAACGCCGCTGCCAACGATTGTGCCTTGCGCAGCGGCATCGAACGGCCGGCAATGCCCGTCCGGAGACAGAATTCCACCTGCGGCAAACAGATAGCCGCGCCTTTGCGGAACCTTGACGGTGACGCCCCCGGCCAGCGCAATGTCGCAGCTGTTTTCCAGCAGGCTTTGACAGGCCAGACAGGTTGCAACCAAGGAGGTCGAACACGACGTTTGAACCGTGATCGCGGGCCCGGTCAGGTTCAGCTTATACGCGACCTGCGTTGCCATGTAGTCCTTGTCATTTGTAATCATCAACTGCATCCCGTCCATAAACCCGAGACGGTCCAGATTGCGGTTGATCAGATACAAATAGCCCGACAGTTCGCAGCCGCCGAACACGCCAATGTCGCCTTTGTACTGATCCGGGACATAGCCGGCATCCTCAAGACTGTGCCAGGCGCATTCCAGAAACAAACGGTGCTGCGTATCGGTCAATTCCGCATCGCGGGGGCTGAAACCGAAAAACTCGGCATCGAACTTGTCGACATCGTCCAGAAGCGTCGCCTTGTTGACGTAGTTTGGCAGTGCGTGCAGCTCTCTGGGAACCTGGGCGCCTTCCATCTGCTCGGGCGTCAGGGCGGTGACCGCGTCGCGTCCCGCCATCAGATTTTGCCACAGCGCATCGACGCTGTCTGCACCGGGAAAGCGCCCTTGCATCCCGATAATGGCGACGGATTCATTATCCGGCGCGACAGATATCCTTTGAGTGTTCATTCAGACGGTCATCAACATAGTCAAAAAGAGAGTCGGCAAAATCCGGGTTGGAATAGGGAAAGAAATGATCGCCCGAAAAAAGGCGGCATTCGAAACGGGCGCGGGTGCGGTGCCGCCAGCCAAGAATGCTTTGGAACGGAACCTGCGGATCGTCATCCGACCCAAGCGCCAGAATAGGGGTGAACAAAGGCGCATGATGCTCAGCGCCGGCCGCATCATATGTTTCAAGCAGGGCGAAATCGGCGCGCAACGCGGGCATGATCCGGTCCATCAGACTTTCATTGCCCAATACCTCGGGCGGAGTGCCATTTATGACCGCAAGCTCGCGCAGGAAATCGCGGCGCGGCAGATCTGAAATCGCACTCCGGCGGGCGGCCATCTGCGGGGCAGGGCCTGCAACTGCAAGAAGCTGGGCATGACGGTCCTGCTCTGACAGGGCTCGGGCCGTTTCATAGGCGACAAGCGCACCAAAGCTATGCCCGAAAAGCGCAAAGGGGCGGTCTGTCAAAGGCATCAATCTGGTTACAATCGACTCGATTAGATCGGGCCATGATCTCATTGGTGGCTGATTCAGCAAAGCACCACGCCCCGGCAGGTTCAGCGCTCGAACATCCAGAACCGGCGCAAATCCGCTCATCCAGTCCTGAAAGCGTTCGCCAGCGCCGCCAGCATGCGGAAAACAGAACAACCGTCCTGTCAGTCCGACATGGGTAGCCTCATGCGGAGTCAATGCGATTTCAACACTCACAGCGTGTGTCACCTCTGACAAAACACCGGAAAACACGCGGTGTTCAGGTCCACAGATCAGCCTCCACCATAACACGAATCCGGGTTTTTGGCGTGTCTGCGATGTTCGATAGGCCAATCAAGGTGAATTTATCGCGAAAATATGCTAGTGTTTATCCAGTTTTTGCACGTTTTTCGTGTTCATGTTTTTTGTCGTGCGGGCTCAGTGTACTGCACTCACATACATTCGGAGGTTGCGATGCCAGGCGGCGGAGGCAAAGGCGGCGCGAGCAGAAGCACCGTAAACGTCAATAATGGTCCGATCACGATAGATTCTGACACCGATGCGGATGTCACGATAAACGGTCTGGACGATATCGGTGTGACACTGAATGGCGGTGCCGATCCGATCAAGACCGAGACCAAGCTGGAAGGCGGCGACCCGATCAAGACTGAAACCAAGCTGGAGGGCGGAGACCCTATCAAGACCGAAAGCCTACAGGATCTGAAGATTTCGGAACCCATCGTCACCGAAAACACCAGTGACCTGACGCTTGAGATCAAACCGCTGTCAATCGACGTGAAACCGGTGGCGTTGGATCTTTGCACAACGGTGAATTACGGTAAATTGCCGACAGGGATCATACGCCAGCCTTATCATCATCACATTGGTATGACTTACATGGGCGTCGAATATTTCGGCGTCACCTATAGCGGCGAAAGCAAGCAGGTCTACGAAGAACTGCCGTTCAGGCCGTCGGTGCATTTGCCGACACAAAGCACGGCCCCGTCGTCGGGCCAGGCTGCGGAAACACCCGCATCATCATCGGGTGGCGTGAAAATTCACATCAAATAGGGGTGGCGCATGGCGACGGCAGCAAAGAAAAAGACCTCGGATGTTTCACTTGTTGAACCGCTTGTGCTGGTGGGTACGCCGGATGCGGTGCGCGGGACACTGAGGCTTGCCAATGCGGGTGCAGACCGCAAGTCGCTGCGCGATCTGCGGTTGACCGAGGTGCCGCCAAAAGCCCGACGGGGAAAGGCAGCGGCGGCCAAAAAGGATGACGGTCTGGCGGTCGATCTTCCACGTGTCAAGCTGCGGGCCGGTGCCAGCAAGGCGATCCCGGTGACGGTTGCCCTGAACCCGGCAACGCCGCCCGGCGTTTACGCGATGTCCTTGCCCGTAGACGGCGCAGAGCATCCTGCTCAGGTCATTGTGACCGAAGTTGTCGATCTGGAAATCACCCCGGATGACCTTTTTCTGGTTGGTAAGAAATCAGCCAAGATCGAAAAGCTGATTGTTTTGCGCAATCTTGGAAACGTGCCGGTCGACATTCCGGCTGTTGGTGCGGTGCAACTTGATCTGGATGACCTGCATTGCCGGGCCCAGCGGGCGACACTCAAAACCCTCAAGGATACAGATCGTACACTGGATGACGTGATGCGCGCCATGTCGTTGAGTTATGAATCCGAACTGGAAAGTTTTGCGCCGCTCAAGGTAACAAACGAACCTGTCACGCTTGAGGCAGGGCAGACTGTCTCGCAAACCTGGACGTTCCAGATACCCGGAAAGATTCCGCTGGGTGTCGAAGCAACCGCATTCATCCGGGTTTTGTCAGAAACAGTGACGGTGCGCATTCTGGCGGTCTGAGGCGCCGGTGTCCGCGATTAGGAGACGAAGAAATGCAAAAAACAATTTCAAATCAAGGCGATTACGGTCGCAAGCCCGAAGTGTTTTATGGATATTGCTACCGCATTCAAGGCATGCGGATGATGAATGTCGACGATTATCTGGACAACCTCAAGGAAGGGTATAGCCAGATTCAGGCCTATTCCCTCGGGATTTACAGGGCGCCGGCCACTTATCGACACGGGACATCGCATGATTGTGGCTGCGGTGACGACAAACATGATTATGACAGCTGTTGCGACTGTTGTATTTGCGATGGCGATGTTCTGATCGAGGCGCGCTGCTCGGAACGACGGATTGTTTCGCTGACATTTTCCAATGACGGACGCCGCAAGCGCGACGTTACGTTGTCGCTCAGTAGCTTTACAACCGCCAGCGGGCGGGATCTGGGATGGACCGCGTCACTGTCGGAAACCAAGTTCCAACTTGGACCATGCGAAGAAAAGGTGGTTCAACTGGTGGTCAACATCAATTGCTCGGCATTTAACACAGGCGACAATGGCTCAACCGCATCTGCCGGTAGTGACGATGCAGGAAATCCGCGCCGTCAGGACGTGGATCGATGCGAAGTCGCTTATGCCCGCGTCAGCGCCGATGGATGTATTTCCCGCCCCGTTGTTGTGGCGGTGGCCGTCCTGCCGAACACGTGCGACAGCCACGTCTCGTCGTGCAATTGCGCTTGTTGTTGATCGGACGGGTTGTTCTGGCTGACTGTTTGACTGACCGCCCGGAACAGGGTTAGCGACCCAGGGCAACGTTCAATCTGGCAGAGCTGCAAAAACACCGTTTGGCATATTCCACCTTGCGGATTGATCCGGCATCCAGCCCCACGGCCTTGCCGCAGTCCTCTTTGGCTGCACCCGCCATCTGGAACGCCGGTCCGTTCTGGCCGGAGTTGGTCAGCAATTGATATTGCGTCACTGCCGTTTGCAGGCGCGTGTTCAAATCCTGCTGTAATTCGTTGCCCACAGCGGCCTGTGTCAGTTGAACATCGCGGTAACTGCGGCAGGCTGCCAGGATCTCGGCCAGGCCAACCGTAACTCTGCGATTGCGACGGTCGGCTGTGGTGACGGCGACCAGCAGATCCGTCTTTCCACGGCTGGAAACAGTACCGATCCGGTCGACCGGCACACCCGCCGCGATCAGAGCCTGCGCCACTGTATTGGCGCGCCTTTGTCCGAGGCTTTGATTGTAACCTGTCGATCCAACCGCGTCCGTGTACCCGACCACAACGGTGGGCTTATAGCTGTCCACGGCTTTCAGTCGCGCCGCAATCTCGCTTACCTGCTGGCGACCGCCCGCATCCAACTGGTCAGAGTCAAAGTTGAAATTGACCGTCCCGAAAGTGTCGGCACGTACTGTGACAGAACCCATACACAGGAGTATGAGTAGAACGGCGCGAACCAATCCCAAGCGGCGCAGCATGTTGACCTCATTCACAAATTAACACATTCTGATAATATGAGAGTTATCAACTTAAACGATTTTCAGCTCTCACAAAAGTGCATGTTCGAAATATCGGCCGCCTGAGGTCAGAAAACCGGCCGTGCACAAATGACGGCACTGTAGCACAGGGAAATTGGCGTGTTGCATTCTTCGGTAAGAAAACTGGCGAAGTTGGGACACGGCCCGCTTGTGCGCGGCGTTCTTGTGATTGGGATAACAGCAGTTGCGTCAGCCAGGGCCGTGTTGGCGCTGTCCGTCGAGGATGCCATTCTGTTTGTGCTCGAAACCAACCCCGAGATCACGGCAGCGGAATCCAACAAACAAGCCATCGAGTTCGAATTGCAGCAGGCGCGCAGTTTCTGGGCCCCCCGGTTCGAACTGGACGCGTTTGCGGGGGGCAGTGTGAACGACGGAACAACGACGCCGGATCTGTCGGCGGCGGACGGGTGGATCGGCGGGTATGAATTCGGTGCGCGCATGTCGCAACTGTTGTTTGACGCAGGCGAAACCCGGTCCGAAATCGAGCGTCAGGCTTATCGGATCGACGCGGCTGCGCTGCGGGTACTGGAACGGTCCGAGGTTTTGTCGCTGGAGGCGATCCGCCTGTATGCGGATGTCCTGCGGGTCCAGTCCTTGGTGCGTCTTGCGCGTCAGAACCGGGACTATCATGTGGATGTCCTGCAACGCATTCAGCGCGGATATGACAGCGGTGTGGTTGGAATCGGTGATCTTCAGCAGGCCGAGGAACGGCTGATACTGGCAGAGGACACAATTATCTCGTTCGAATTCGATCTTGAGGACGTCAAAAACCTGTTCATTGCCGTGGTCGGTGTCGACGCGGTGGGGCTGACCGGCGTGCCCGATATCCGCAGCGCGCTGCCGTCCGGTCTGGATGCAGCATTGGAGATCGCACGTCGCACCAACCCCACCATCCGGTTTCTACAGGCCGATGTTGGCTCTGCCGAGGCGCTGTCGCGCCGTGCTGATGCCAACGCATACCCGAAACTGTTCCTCGAAGCGGATGGTCGGTTGGGCGAGGATGTCGGCGGCTATGAAGGCGATGTGGCCGATGCCCGTATCGGTCTGGTCATGCGTTACCAGTTTCAGGGCAGTTCAAAGCGTGCGGCGCGTCAGGAAGAGGTGCGTCGCGTCAGTGAA
This sequence comes from Pseudomonadota bacterium, assembly GCA_039028255.1. Classification (GTDB taxonomy): domain Bacteria; phylum Pseudomonadota; class Alphaproteobacteria; order Rhodobacterales; family Rhodobacteraceae; genus Ruegeria. The sequence continues at coordinate 60,074 of JBCCIK010000002.1, forward strand.
AGCCGCGCCCGGCTGCTGGCACAGACCCGCAATGTCGAAAATGAGGTTCGGCAAAGTTATGCGATTTACAGAACGGCTCAGCGGCGCACCAAAAAAATCAGCGCACAGGTGAGTATTGCAGAAAAACTGCGCGACACGTATGAACAGGAGTTTACCGTTGGTCAGCGGTCCCTGCTGGATGTTCTGAACACCCAAAACGCGTTGTTTCAGGCTCAGGCCAACCTTGTGAACGCTACATCTGCCGAAAATTACGTACGTTACCGGATCCTCGCTTCGATCGGCATTCTTCTCAAATCGCTGGGTATCGCACCCCCCGAGGATTCCCGGGCTTATGCTCGGGATGAAATGAATGTCACCCCGCTCAGCCAAAGCGGAGGTGAGGATCGTCTGGATGCAAGAGCTTTCAAGGATTGGCGGAAATCGCTGGACTGACCCAGGGCGCCGCCTGAAACGGAGAGACAGAGATCACCACTGACGAGACCCCCCGAACCTCTGCGCGCGTACGTATTTCCCCGCGTGTCGTCTCTGGCGGAAACGCCGGCGATGTGGATCGGTCAGAGTGGCAGTTCGACGGCGCGCCGCCCGATGCGCTGGTCAGTGCGATAGCAGCCTGCATGCGGATGCGCGGTCGCGATATCGCAAGTGAGGTTCTGACCAAAGGGTATCCTGTGGACAGGTTTGGCCATCTGACACCGCCGCAAGCGGTCAAGGCTATCGAAGCGCAGGGCTTTCGCGCGCAGCTGTCACGCCGCGATCTGCGCGACATTCCCAACTCGGTCCTGCCTGTGGTGTTGTTTCTGTCCGGGCGCGATGCCTGTGTGCTTACCGCCCTAAAGGGTGAAGAAGCATCTGTTCTTTGGCCGGGACGGTCCGGTGATGTTTTGACACTGCCGATGTCCGAAATATCCGGGGCCTATGCCGGTCATGCCATCCTGATGCAAACCGACATCGAAACCGAGGACGTCGGAACCGGTCCGGCCCGGACCGGTCACTGGTACTGGAGCGTCGTCAACCGGTTCTGGCCGGACTATATGCAGGTGATCCTGGCTTCGGCGATGATCAACACGCTGGCCTTGGCCGTGCCGCTGTTTACGATGAATGTTTACGATCGTGTGTTTCCCAATGCAGCCATCGTAACGCTTTGGTCCCTGGTTGTGGGAGTTGGATTGGCGCTTGTGCTGGATGCCGCCCTGAAATGGGTCAGGGCCCGGGTTGTCGATACGGTATCGCGCCGGGTTGATCTTGCGGTTTCATCGGACATCTTCCGACACATTGCCGATCTGCGGCTTGAGTCGCAGGTGCACCCGTCGGGTGGACTGATCAACAACCTGAAAGACTATGAGCAAGTGCGGGATTTTTTTTCGTCCCAAACTCTGGCATCGCTGACCGATTTGATTTTTGCGGCCCTGTTCATCGGCGTCATCGCCTATATCGGAGGCCCGCTGGCCTGGCCGCCGACGCTGGCCCTGGTGTGTGTTTTGATCATGGGTCTGGTGATCCTGTTGCCATTGCGCAAAGCGTCACAGGCGGATCGTCAGTCCACGGGCATCCGCAATGCGGTGGCCGTCGAGGCCGTGACCGATCTGGAAACGCTCAAGGCGGTATCAGGGCAAAGCCGGATGCAGACGCGTTGGGAACAGATGGTTTCAGAATCGTCCAGAACGCAAGAACGCAGCCGCCGGCTGGCAACCTTCGCAACGACGGTAACCGGGTTTGCCCAGCAGTTGTCGTCCATCGGGATTGTGGTCATCGGGGTTTATCTTGCGCTTGAAGGCAATCTGACAATGGGCGCCGTGATCGCCGCAATGATCCTGTCGGGTCGGGCGATGGCACCAACCGCCGCGCTGTCGGGTTTGTTTGTTCGTGCCAGCTTTGCGATTGAAACGCTCAAAGGGCTGAACGCGCTTATGGCACAGCCGTCGGACACGGGGATGGCGGGTGCGGCTTTGAACACACCTGCGCAGGACGGGGCGTTCGAATTGCGGGATGTGGCGCTGACATATCCGGGTGCCAGCGTTGCGGCGCTGACGGATGTGTCCTTTGCCACCGAGCCAAAGGCGCGGATCGGCGTCATTGGCCCGGTTGGGGCTGGCAAGACCAGTCTGGTGCGGGTGCTTTCGGGCCTTTTTGCACCAACCGAAGGCATGGTGCTTTTGGATGGTCTGAACATGGCGCAACTGGCCCCCGCCCGTGTGCGCAAGGATATCCAGCTTGTCCCGCAGGACGCGGTTCTGTTTTCCGGGACCCTGGCCGAAAACATTGCGTTCGGGGTGCCGCATGCAACGGACGAAGACGTTCTGAGGGTCGCCCGGCTGGCTGGTGTCGACCGCATTGCCGCAGCACATCCTCAGGGGTTCGGGATGGCGATCACCGAGCGCGGGCGAAATCTGTCCGGTGGCCAAAGGCAGCTTGTGGCGCTGGCCCGGGCGTTGCTGCCGCGCCCGAAAGTGCTGATCCTGGACGAGCCTACATCGTCGATGGACACACAGACCGAGCAGATGTTTGTTCAAAACCTGTCTCGGGTGTTGGCCCACTGGCCTATGACGCTGATCGTTTCGACCCATCGCAGCAGTCTTTTGGGCCTTGTGGATCGGCTGATCGTGATGGACCAGGGCAAGGTTGCCGCCATTGGTCCCAAGGCGGACATCCTGCATCAACTGGCCAAAAACAACGCCGGTGGCCCGGCATGAGCAACAGGGACTGGGAACTGGTCGATTTCGCCCAAGGTCAAGAGGCCGCCAGCCTGCGCGCGTCATCCGCGTGGGTTTTTCCGGTTCTGCTTGGGCTTGTCCTGATCGTCGGTTGCGCGGTGATCTGGGCATCGCTGGCCCGGATTGAAGAACTGGCCCGCGCCACGGGGCGTGTGGTCCCGTCGGGACAGGCGCGTGTGGTTGAAAGCCTCGAAGGCGGAATCGTGCGGGACATTTCGGTGCGCGAGGGGGATGCGGTTCTGGCCGGACAGGTTCTGGTGCGTCTGGACGATACAGGTTCGTCAGCCAATCTGGGTGAGCTGCAAGCACAGCAACAAGCGTTGCGTGCCCGGGCTTTGCGTCTTGAATCGGAATTAGCAGGATCCGCGCAGCCGGACTTCTCGGCCGCGGGCCTAGATCCAGATGGGCCGCTTGCGGTCAGGGAAAGTGCGCTGTTTGACAGTCGGACAGCGTCATATCTGGGTCAGAGCGCGGTATTGGATGCTCAGGTACAGCAGCGCGTGCAGGAGATTGCCGAACTGAGCGCCGCCTTAGATCGCGTGGCAGAGAATCTGGCGCTTCTGGATGAAGAAATTCAGATCAAATCAGACAGTGGCATTGTACCGCGCGCCCAGATTTTGCCGGTCGAACGCGAGCGCAGCGCTCGACGGCAGGAACGTGATGCACTGGCGGGTCGCCGGGAACAGGCGCGTGCCGCGCTGACCGAAGCCAACGCGCGGGTGGCCGAGGCGGAATTACAGCGACGCGCCGAAATCAACATCGAACGTTCGGACACTCTGAACCAGCTTAGCGTGATCGAAGAAAGCATCAAAAGCGCGACAGATGTTGTCAACCGCGCCGCCCTGCGCGCGCCGGTCGACGGGATCGTCTCAACCCTGAACGTGCACACAATCGGCGCAGTCATCGCACCGGGCGAAGAGGTTTTGCGTATTGTTCCGGCGGATGACACGCTGCTTGTCGAGGCGCGCGCAAAGCCAGAGGATGTTGCGTTTTTGCGCCCCGGTTTGCCCGCAAGCATCAAACTGACCTCGTTCGATTTCACCATCTATGGCGCTCTGGACGGGCAGGTGGCCCGTGTGGGTGCAGATGCCGAACAGGATGAGACCACCGGAGAAGTCTATTTTCCGATCGTTGTCGAAACGCAGAACACCGCCTTGGAAAAGCACGGTCAGCAACTGGTTATTCGTCCGGGGATGGTTGCGTCGGTCGATATTCTGACCGGTGAACGCACGGTGCTGGATTACCTGCTGAAACCCTTTCGCAAGGCCAGGTTCGAGGCCATGCGCGAAAGGTGACCGACCTTAAATCACGGCCGTTTGCTGCGCTCCGTCCGCGTCGTTGAAAATGACTTCGACCTGGGGTGAAAAGCCACCCGGTGCATTGACGGTGGCCACCAGCGATCCGCGTACATCCAGTTCTCCGTTTGCACCGTCATAGGTGACTTCGGACCCAAGATCGCCCGGCGCAACTGTAACCAGCGCGGTCAGGTCGATTTGATCCCCGCCCGCCGGGCTTTCATAATCAGTGATGACATCGGATACGGTCAGATCCGTCATGACAAAGATGTCCGACCCTGCGCCACCTTCCAGCGTGTCCTGACCGGCACCACCGATCAGCCTGTCCGCGCCGCTGCTTCCTATGGCCCAGTCGTCGCCGGAACCCAGGTCAATAGTGTAACCTAATGAACCTGCGGACAGATCGATGAAATCGTTGCCGCCCAGCAGGCTGAAGCCTTCGATTTCGGTATATGGCGACGTGGTGTTCAGGATCACGCCATCATTTCCGGCGGTGCCCTGCGCCGTATCGGCACCCCCCGTCGCCCCCGTGACATTGTCCAACAGATCACGCGTTGCACCGCCGGGATCAGTGATCTGGGTGCCCGTCGGCTCCATTTGTAACGTGTCGATGTTCACAGTCGCACTGGCCGGCGCGCTTGCAGGCGGGATACCGTCATCCACCACCTGATAGCTGAGCACGGGCGTCCCGGCGTAGCCGTCCGGCACGGTAACCTGAACGCCGTCCGTCTGCGGCAAAAGTCCCACATTTGCCGGATCGTTGGATGTGATGCCGGACACGCTCAGATTATCGGCGTCCGAGGCGTTGGCCAGCAGATCGGTATAGAGGATCACAAAGGTCGTTTCGGTGGATTCAACCGTCACCGGACCCGAGATTTCGGGCTGATCGTTTACATCGATACTGAATGGGACAGGGGACGAGACGCCGTGATTGGTTGCGGCGATCACTGACCCTTCGACCGCCCCCGCAAAGTCGCCGGGCAACATGATCATGACGCCCGCAACAAGGGCTGCGAATTCTGCGGATGACAGCGACCCACGGGTCAGCGTCAGGGTCTGCCGGTCGGCGGACAGGACACCGTCCGAAACGCTGGCACCCGCTGGCAGCGGGGTTGTGAATGTAACAGTCACCTGATCCAGCGTTTCAATACCCAGCGTATCGGTCACGTCGGCGTCAATACCAAGATCGATTTCAATCGGCGCACCGGTTTGCGCAACGGCGTCCGGCACGGGATCAACATTCAGATCCAGATCCAGCGAGGGTGTGATCGTTAAATCAACTTCAGCAACGGTCGATGTCTCGCTGTCCGAAAACCCGCCAATCAGGGCCGTATCCGTTGTGATCGCAACAACATCCAAAGTGAGGTCGCCCGCGAAATCGGGCGGGGGCGCAAACGTCACGCTGCCGGCTGGCAAGAACGTCGGACCTCCGCCTGTTGATGCGCCCGCAACGCCGGTCAGGGCTACCACTCCGCCCCCAGGGGGCTGTTCCACGCCGTCGACCAGAATCCGGCCACCGGGCGGCACAGTGATTTCAAACGTCATGGTTTCATGTGGATCGGGCGTGGTGCCTGCAATATCCAGCGCGTAGATCGTGGCGTCGTCCTCGACCCCGGTATCCGGTGTGGCCACAGCGGTCACCGTTGGCACATCCGCATCCGGACGCACGCGCAATATGAAATCGACAGACCCGCTGTTGCTGTCGGTATTGGCCAGTTCCAGCGTGTTGACCGTTAACGTCAATGGTATTTCATCCGGGATCGACACATCCAGGCCGTCAGGTGTTCTGGCATGTTCATCGCGCAGGCGGAACTGAACCCGTTCGAACGCATCCTCTGCAATTGTGAACGAGCCGTCGCCATTGTTGATGAACCCGCTGCCGGGGCCGGTCACAAGCAGATAGTCGGGAACACCGGACAAAACCAGCGTGACCTCTTCCGATCCGTCCATATCTGGTGAACCCGCGTCAAGAACGCTGCCCAGCGTAAAGGGGATGTCTTCTACAACCGTGATAACCGGGGTTGGCCCGCTGAGATCGACAAATGGTTGCCCTGTATCCGGATCAGTGGGGGCGTTATCGAAGTTGAAGAACGGATCGTCGGCCACAGGAATGATATTAAGCGTCCGGGAAATGGTGGTTGATGCGGTATCGAATGGAGCAACATCCTGCGATGTTGCCGTCACCCGGTATTCCAGCGGGCCGCTGTAATGTGTGTTGGCCGCAATCTGCACGGTGGCCAGCTGATCTGCGGTCACCGTGTAGGCGACGAACCCGCCCGCCCCCGGAGTCCCGGTAATCGGATTTCCAGCGCCGTCCAGCAGAACGCCCCCGTTTGCGCCGTCGATTTCGATAACAATACTGTCCGTTGGGCTCAGACGCTCACCCGGGTCAATGCCGCGTATGTCGATGTTGGGGGTATAAGGTGTATCCTCAAGAACCGAGGACGCGCCCAGCACCACAATCTCGGGTCCGTCGACAACCGGGTTGATCGTGATTGAAAATGATCCTGTCCCGTCCTGGGTGGTGTTGCACGTGCTGTTGACCAGTATCATCGAATAATCGAGCTGGTTCAGACCGTCATAAGGGTCGGCTGTTCCAAATGTCTCGTCCGTCGGGAACGTGTTGACGGGGCTGGATTC
>JBCCIK010000003.1:0-59650 GCA_039028255.1 Pseudomonadota bacterium
CCCAGCCCGGCCTGCCCGACACGTATGTCGAGGTCAAAAGCGTCACCCTGTCCCGTCAAACCGGTCTGGCGGAATTTCCCGACAGCGTGACCGCGCGTGGCAGCAAGCATCTGACAGAACTGGCCAGTATGGCCGAACTGGGCCATCGGGCGATCATGCTGTATCTGGTGCAGCGCACGGATTGTGACCGTTTTGCGCTGGCCGGCGACATCGACCCGGCCTATGCGGCGGCGTTTGATGCAGCGCAGGCAAAGGGGGTTGAACATCTGATCTACAGTACACGGATTTCGCCAAAGGGCATTTGGGTTGGCGATGGTATGAAATCAAGCTCTGTGCAATCATCTGTCTGACCCTTTAGGATCAAAAGAGGATCGAACATGCACCCGGCGCCGCATCACAGGTTTGATCAAATCTCCGGCCACAGCGTATCATCCAACCCTTGAACAAAAGGCGCAAGCTGATCCTCAAACGCACGCCAACGCCCGACCGAGCCGGTATTCACCGGTTTACGCACCTGCTGGCTGCTGGCTGTCATGATCGCATCCGACGTATCGTGCGGCGACAACATGCTGTCTTCGAATGTCAGGTCGCAGACCTGCGCAATTTCTTCTACCGTGGGTCGGAATGTGTTGACCAGTGTCTCGTAGCGAATGTCGTGGATACGGCCGGGCAACAGGGTGCGCCAGTGCTGAATATACTTGCGATATCGGTTGGCTTCAGAAGCCATCCATTTGAAATCATGAGTGAAATATAAACCCGCCGCACCAAAATGGGCGCGCCACATTGACAGCGCAATATCGCGGGGGTCACGTTCGACATTCAATATCACGGCGTTTGGAAACGCCTGCGCCATCACGCCCAGAAAAGCATAATTGCCGGGCGCTTTGTCCACAAAGGCAATGGTATCTTCAGCCAGTTCCGGCAGGTGATCCGTATAAAAATCCGCCAGCGCCTGTGCATCATGCGCCGCTTTACCTTGCGCCTCGGCCTTGCGGGCCCATTGGCCGACGCTGGCCAGCTCTCCTAGTCCGCGAACACCGGAATGCGCGGATAATACGCGCTCGACGAGCGTGGTGCCGGAACGCGGCAATCCAACTACAAAAATCGGACGTGCGATATCGGTATGTGGGTGCGTCGCCGATTTGGGCAGAGGTGACTCCAGGCGGGCGCGGCAGTCTGATTGGCTGCGCGGCTCCCAGTCTTGGAAACCAGAACCCAACAAAGCGTGCGCCCGAGCCAGATGCTGCATTTCCTGCTGTACATCCTTGGTTGTCCGCGCAAGGCTGGCCGCTGCAAATTGGGCCATTGCCGCGTTTTCGCGATTGGTGCCCCCGCTGCCATCCGGAACCTGCAAAATCCCGGATTGCACAGCGGCAGCATCATCCGAAGACAGATCAGGGAGCCCTGCCAGAAATTCGAGCGTTTCAGGATCAGCTGGCGCAAGCTTCAACGCTGAACGTGCATGGATCAGCGCATCATCAAATTGCCCCATACTGGCCAGGGCCTTGGCCAGGCGCAATTGTCCGTATTGGAATTTTGGATTCTGTTTCACCAAAGATTTCAATACGTTTAATGCCTCATCCCAACGGTGCAATTCGTCCAGGATGTCGGCCTTGAGGCATTTTGCCTGCACGTTGCCGGGCTGGTGTGTCAGCACCTGATTGATCACCGACAACGCCACTGCGCCGCGACGTTCGCGCAACAATGCCATGGCGCGCAGAAACTGTTGCGGCGGCTTCAGTGGCGATCTGGCACCAACCTTATCCAAAAACTTTAGCGCCAGATCTGCGTCACCGGCCTGCACAAGGCTCAGCGCATAATTCTGGATGATTTCGGGATTTCCCGGCTCCAGTTGCCAGGCGCGCTCAAAATGTGACTGCGCCAGCTTGAAGTTTTGCTGCTGCACCGCGCTGAGCCCGGCGAGTCTGGGCAATGCGGCCACATTCGGCCACTTTTTCGCGGCTTTTGTTGCGCGCTTGAAGGCTCTGTCGGGGGCCCCGCTCTGGAGAAGTCCTGCAATGCTGGAAATCTCGGCCTTCAACTGGTCAGGTTTCTGCATTCTGCATGCCTTTCTGTACTTGCCGCGCCTGCACGGTCTTGACCCTGTGCTAGTGTATTCCGCCGCAAGGGTCCACCTGAGATGGGGCATTTGAGCACGCTGGCCTTGACATTGCGGCCTTGCGCCCTCTGGTACTTTCTGCACAAGCAGCGTAAAAGATGGGCTGCGCGGTACAATTGGAGCTGAGCGTCGATGAAAGACCATCGTGGCCGTCTGACCAAGGACGGCATCCGCATTTACGAACAGGGGGACTTTGCCGGTATGCACGCGGCAGGGGCCTTGGCTGCGCGGATACTTGACGATATCGCGGTTCACGTCTTTCCCGGTCAGACAACCGGCGAAATCGACCGTGTCATCACGCAGATGGTTGAGGAAGCAGGCGCAACCTCGGCAACGATCGGCTATAAGGGGTACCAGCATGCAAGCTGCATCAGCGTCAATCACGTGGTCTGCCACGGCATACCCGGTGACAAGAAACTGAAAGAAGGCGACGTCCTGAACATTGATGTCACCGTCGTTGTGGATGGCTGGTTCGGTGACACCTCTCGCATGTATGTCGCGGGCAAACTGCCGCGCAAGGCGGAACGTCTGATCCAGGTCACCCATGACGCCTTGTTCAAGGGTATCGAGATGGTCAAGCCCGGCAATACCTTTGGCGATATCGGCCATGCGATTCAGGCCTATGTCGAAGCGCACCGGATGAGCGTTGTGCGCGACTTTTGCGGTCACGGGCTGGGCCGTGTGTTTCACGCGCCGCCAAACGTTCTGCATTATGGACGCCCGGGCACAGGCGCGATGCTGGAAGAAGGCATGTTCTTTACCATCGAACCGATGGTCAACCTGGGACGGCCGGAGACCAAGACGCTGTCCGATGACTGGACAGCCGTCACCCGCGACAAGTCGCTTTCGGCACAGTTCGAACACTCTGTGGGCGTGACGTCAGATGGGGTCGAGATTTTCACCCTGTCGCCGGGCAACAGATTTCACCCGACCTACGTGTCCTGATCGGCGGCTTGGTCGCGCAGCAGTTTCAGCAACAGCGTCTCGGAGCCCCAGGGCGTGATCGCGTCATGAATGAAGACAGGCGCGCGCATAGGCTTTCGCTCCGGCCCAGTCGCGGCTTGGGCGTCATGTGACACAGTCCAGATCGGGGAAGTCAAAGCACGGTCCATAAACTGCAAACTAGCACGGTCATGGCAGATTCTCAAAAGCCCAGTTACATAATCCGGGTTCCAAAACGCCCATGCGCCGGTTTTCGCCAATCGGGCCGCTTGGTGGACCTATACGTAGACGCTTCACCCGTGCTGCAATGATTTCAGTCCGAAACGCTGCGGCGCATCAGCGTAACATACGTCTCTCCGTATCGGCGCAGGTCCAGCACGACAAAACCGTCCGGCGCCTGCATCGGCGCGTTTTCCTCCCACACAACCAAGGCGTCTTCGGCCAGCCAGCTGCCAGACAAAGCATCAAGCGCCTTTTGCCCCAATGATCGGCCATAAGGTGGGTCCAGAAAGACAAGATCATACGGCGCAACCGGGTTTTCGCCCAGCCGTGTGGCATCGCGCCGGATCAAACCGGTTGCGTCGGCACTGCGCGTCAGGTCGATATTCTTGCGTATCAGACCCTGGGCAACACGTCCGTCATCGACAAAAGTGACGTGGGTCGCGCCGCGCGACAATGCCTCAAGCCCCAATGCACCGGTGCCGGCAAAAAGGTCCAGAACGCGCAGACCTTCGAAGTCGATCTGATGGGCCAGCACGTTGAACAGGCTTTCCCGGACGCGGTCGGTGGTGGGGCGCAGCCGCGCACCAGCATCGCCTTTGCCGACCGAGGCCAGGGACCGGCCCCGGAATGCCCCGGCGATGATCCTCACGCCTTGAGCAGCGGTTTCAAATCCGCGGCCGGGTCGGCAACCACCACCGGATCAGCGGTCTTGCCCGCATCAATCAGTCTTTTGCCGACCATATAGGCGCGCGGATCGTTCATGGCATCCACCGCGATCAGCTGATCGCCCCTGTAATACCAGAAGGATACGGTTCGCCCGTCGCCCTGTCGGGTCACAACCCGGTCGTATCCAGTGTTCAGGCCCGCGATCTGTAGTTTGACATCATACTGATCCGACCAGAACCAGGGTGTCGCCCGGTAGTCTTTGGCAGCGCCCAGCATGTTCTGTGCGACAATTTCGGCCTGATCGATGGCATTGGGCACGCTTTCCAGCCGGATTCTGTCGCCTGCATGCGGGAACGAGGCGCAATCGCCCGCCGCCCAGATGGACGGATCGGATGTTCGGCCATGGGCGTCGGTCTTGATGCCATTGTCCAGATCAAGCCCTGCCATCTCGGCCAGTTGGGTCGCCGGTGCAATGCCGACGCCGACAACGACAAAATCAACATCAATCCGGGTGCCGTCTGAAAGAACCGCACCGGTCACCCTGCCAGCCTCGCCAACCAGATGGTCCAGCCCGACCCCTTCGCGTATATCCGCGCCATAGGCACCGTGAAGATTGCGGAAATAGTCGCTGGTTTCAGGCGCGGCCACACGTTGCAGGATACGATCGGCCATTTCGACCAACGTGACCTTGACGCCGCGTTTGGCGCATACTGCGGCAGCCTCAAGACCGATATACCCGCCCCCCACGATCAACGCGCGCGCGCCTTCGGTTACATATGGTCCCATTGCGTCGACATGCGCCAGATCGCGTACGACATGCACACCATCAAGATCGCCGCCGATTGCCGCGGGCAGACGGCGCGGGTCCGATCCGGTGGTCAAGGCCAGTTCGTCATAATCAATGATCTCGTCGCCCACCGTCACGGTCTTGCCTTGCGCGTCTATGGTGGTCACGGGTTGCCCCAGACGCAGGGTGATGTTGTTTTCCAGATAATAGGTTTCTGGTCGCAGAAACAGACGCTCCAACTCCATCTCGCCCAGCAGATACGCCTTGGACAGGGGCGGTCGCTGATAAGGCAAATGCGGCTCGGCCCCGATCAGAGTAATCCGGCCTTCAAAGCCATCCTTGCGCAAACGTGCGACTAGTGAGGCGCCCGCTTGTCCGGCCCCGATCACGACAATATGGCTCATGTTTACCTCGCCTTGCAGAATTCCCGTGGTTAACTCCACCCGCTCACCTATATTGCGGCAGGGACCGACTCTGCAAATCCAAACGACAGGAGTAGAAAAATGATTTCAACCGGCGACACGCTGCCCGATGCCACGCTGATCCAAATGGGCGCGGATGGCCCCGAAGAGGTTCGGATTTCAGACAAAACCAAAGGACGTAAAGTGGTCATCTTTGCCCTGCCAGGCGCGTACACCGGCACCTGCACTACGGCGCATGTCCCCAGTTTCATGCGCACAAAGGATCAGTTCGACGCCAAAGGCGTGGATGAGATCATGTGCATTGCGGTCAACGACCCGTTTGTGATGAATGCATGGGGCGACTCGACGGGTGCAAACGCCGCAGGTTTGACCATGCTGTCGGATGCCGCATCCGAATTCACCAAAGCTGTTGGAATGGATTTTGACGCGCCGCCTGTCGGACTTTTTGCCCGGTCCAAGCGTTACGCCATGATTGTCGAAGACGGCAAGGTCGTCGCCTTCAACGTCGAAGAAAGCCCTGGTGTGTGCGAGGTGTCCGCCGGTGAAGCGCTGTTGAACGAGCTCTGATCACATCCGGCCCCGACCAAGTCGGGGCCGCATAAACCGTATTTAACTTGCCACCATCCTCACAAGGCGCAAATACTCGGCGCATACATCCGGGAGCTTGCGTATGACATTCAAGACCATTGCACTGATTATGACCGGCGCCGGCCTGATGGCCGCATGCGGTCCGGCACCGACCCCGCAACAACAGGCCGCCCGCCAGCACGATATCGCGTGTCTCAGCGGCACTTTGGGCGGCGCTTTGATCGGCGGCGCAATTGGCAATCAATTTGGCGGCGGATCGGGCAAATCAATCCTGACAGCGGCGGGCGCCGCCGCCGGAGGATTCGAAGGTCAGAGGTTCACATGCTGAGGAGAGATACAATGAAATACGTATTCCCTGTCGCAGCACTTGTCCTGGCCACAGCCTCTGGCGCGGAAACCGTTTCAGAACTGAATGAAAAGGAACTGAACGCCATTGATGCAAACAACGATGGTTTCCTGTCAAAGGATGAGTTCAACGCCTTTTCCGATTATGCATTTCAGGAAATGGACGAAGACAAAAACGGCACGCTTGGTCTGGAAGAAGCCAAACCGTTTCTGGATATCAAGCAGTTTCAGAATGTTGATCGCAATAATGACAGCCTTGTTTCCAAAGCTGAATATGATGCGCAGATGGGTTCGGATTTTGACGCGGCCGACCAGGACGGAAATGGTCTTTTGGATTAGGAGCATCCGGTGAAAAAATGGGTTGCATGCATGGTACTGGGGCTGGCCGCCTGTGACGTGCCGCAGGCGCCACTTGTCACCGGGCCCGACGGGCAGCAGCGTATTCAGATCAACAGTGCAGGTCTGACCTGTTATGATACGCGGTGTCTGGATATTGACACCGCGGCGCGCAGCGTGCGGGCCATAGGGTTTGAAACAACGCTGATCCCCTCAGGCATCAGCGTGGCCAACGGGACAATATCTCCGGATGACTTCAAACGGTTGGGTATTGTTGCATCTCTGGCCGGTGGCGAAGGCTCGCAAAGCGACCGAGGCTAACTCAGACTGTCCATCTTGCGGGCCAATTTGGCGTCCAGTGCCGATAGCCCGCCGACATCATGCGTGGACAAAACCACCTCGACCGTGCGGTAAACATTGGACCATTCGGGGTGGTGGTTCCATTTTTCGGCCCAGATCGCCACTTGGGTCATCCATCCAAATGCGGCGACAAAATCGTCGAATATGAACGTTTTGGCAATCGCATCCCGGTCTTCGACCATGGTCCATCCGTTTTTGAACAGCGGGTCCAGCAGTGGCCCTCGGGTCTCGGTCGACAAAAGTTCGGTCATTGCTGTTCCTCCGGGTTCGATTTTCTGAAAGGCCCGTATTCGGTTAGAACCTCAATCTCTTGTCCCACCGCGCGGCCCTCGGCGTCCAGATATTTCTTGACCGCATCCGCGAACCCCGGATCACCAATCCAATGCAGGCTGTGGGTGCGCGTCGGCAGATACCCCCGAGCAAGCTTGTGCTCGCCTTGCGCGCCGGCCTCGACCCGATGCAGGCCCTGTGCGATGGCAAAGTCAATCGCCCTATAATAGCACAATTCAAAGTGCAGGCAGGGATGGTGCTCGACACAGCCCCAATACCGGCCGAATAACGTCTCGCGTCCGATGAAATTCAATGCACCGGCGATCGGATACCCGTTGCGCTCTGCCAGAACCAGCGCCATGTCATCGGCCATGGTTTCTTGTGCAATATCAAAGAACTGCCGTGTCAGATAGGGCGACCCCCATTTGCGCGTGCCGGTATCCTGATAGAACTGCCAGAACGCATCCCAGTGTTCCGGCCGCAGATCCGCACCGGTAATGGTTCGGATCGCGCCACCAAAATCACAGGCCTGCGCGCGTTCCTTGCGAATATTCTTGCGTTTGCGCGATGACAGGGCGGTGAGGAAGCCGTCAAAATCCGCGTACGCATCGTTCAGCCAGTGAAACTGCTGCGAACCTCGCAACATTAGGCCCATCTGCTCACCGGCCAGGGCCTCGTCTTCTGTACAAAATGTTGCGTGAATGGACGACACCTGATTGTCAGCCGCCAGTTGAACAGCACCCTGAACCAGTGCCGACATGCCGATACCCGCATATCCCGGACGCACCAGAAAACGCCGCCCGGTGGCCGGCGTAAACGGAACGGCTATCTGCAGCTTGGGATAGTAGCGCCCACCGGCACTTTCATAGGCATGAGCCCAATTGTGATCGAAGATATACTCGCCCTGGCTGTGCGACTTTGCATACATGGGCGCCGCTGCAACCAGCATGCCGTCCAGATAGGCCGTCAGATATTGCGGTTGCCAGCCGGTTCCGCGCCCGACTGACCCGCTTTCCTCAAGTGCCAGCAGAAACCGGTGGGTTGTGAACGGATCAAGAGGTCGCCCGCCATCCTCGGCCTCTGGGCATGCGCAGGCATCCCAGTCCGCCGCAGAAATCTGGGACAGCGATCCCAGAACCTGAACCTCGATTTGTGCCTGATCCATATGTCCTCCGCGCCTGTCCTTTATCTGTGACAGCACAGGGCGGGTTCAACCCGGGTGCGCGGCAATGTAGCCTTCAAAGGTCACATTGTCGGCAATCTTGCGCGCCTCTGCCTCTTGTTCGGGCGATCGCACCGTCCAGCACAGGACCGGCACGCCGCGCGCCTTCAATTGGGCCACCCGGGGACGGTGCAGATCGTGCACTTCGTGACTGATGAAACTGGCGCCCACGCTGTCAAAATCGGGAATATCGCGCAAGTGATCGCACACACCGTTTGGCAAAGGCCAGTGTTCGGGATGATAGCCACTGGTCACAAGACCGCGCGGTATCTGCGGTGCCAGCCGCGCCAGTTCGGCCACGCTGTTCGGGTTGAATGACATCAGCGCCACGGGGCCCTGATAGCCGTCCAGTGCCCGCACGGTGTCCTGCTCCAGCGCTCCGACATCCGTGCCCATTGCGCCATCCTGATCCTTTAACTCGATCAAAAGCGGCACCTGACCTGCCACCATGCGCAGTACCTCGTCCAGCGTCGGGATACCGTCATCGGCATGCAGCAGAAGCGTTGCCTGTGCCTGCGCCGACGAGACTTGGCGGATCGGACCAGACCGGCCGGTCAGACGCGACATGTCATAGTCGTGGAACACCATGGCCCGCGCATCAGACGTAAGTTGCAGGTCGATTTCGATCCCGTAACCAGCCTTGATCGCCGCCTGAATGGCCGCCCGGCTGTTTTCCGGGCGGTTGTCCAAGACGTCGTGCAACGCGCGATGCGTGATCGGCACGCGCACGAATTCTGACGGCAGCGAAGGCATCATTGGACTTCGAAGATGCCTTCGATTTCGACGGCTACGCCCAGAGGCAATGATGCGGCACTGACCGCCGAGCGTGAGTGACGCCCCGCATCGCCCAGCGCTTCGACCAGAAAGTCGGACGCGCCGTTGATCACTTGCGGCTGGTCGGTAAAATCATCTGTCGAATTGACAAAGCCGGTCAATTTAATGACACGCACCAGTTTTTCGATATCACCCCCGCAGGCTGCTTTGACCTGCGCCAAAAGATTGATCGCACATACCTTTGCAGCGGCTGCGCCGGCACCGGTATCCATATCGTCCCCCAGTTTGCCGGTGATCAGATCCTCAGCCTTCGATATCTGACCCGACACATAAACGATGTTGCCAACCCGCGTGAAGGGAACGTAATTGGCCGCAGGCGCGGGTGCATCCGGCAGGCTGACACCCAGGCTTGCAAGTTTTGCTGCGATGCTCATGTGATACTCCTCGTGTATTTTCGACTCGGGCGGACGCTAACCGGGACGGCCCGGATGGAAAAGCACGAAACCGTCACTTTCTGGATTGTTTCTGCTCTTGGCATAACTTCTCTTATTAGCGACCATTTTGGTCGTTTCGCTTTACCCGCCCCATGCTGGCGGTTTAAACGCTAGGTGTTTCTTTCAAGTGATGAAGCATCTATGTAACAACAGCTTGTGTCCCGTTGACACAATTGTATTGATTTATCGTCCGAACCCGTCTGGCATCGGGCCGTATTGGAGTAACAAAGATCGTGTTGCACAGATTTCGCCTGAAACATCTTGTTGTTCTGTCTGCGATGGCGGTCCTGTCCGCCTGCGCCTCGCAACCCCCGGAAGAGGCGGCCCGGGGCGAGGTATTCGATCCCTACGAAGGTGCCAACCGGTCCGTCCACAAGTTCAATCTGGGGGTGGATCGATTCCTGTTCCGCCCCGCCTCGAAAGGGTATGTAAAGATTGTACCGGACCCGATGGTCACCAGCTTTAGCACATTTGCCGAAAATATTTCGCTGCCGGGTCAGGCGATTGACTATTTGCTGCAAGGAAACCCCAAGCAAATGGGCAACGCTCTGCTGCGCTTTGTGGTGAACATGACCGTTGGCGGGTTTGGCCTGTCGGCACCCGCCGACGAATTGAACCTGCCCCCTGTGGATACCGATTTCGGTGAAACCCTGCATGTTTGGGGATTTGGAGAAGGCGCTTATGTCGAACTGCCGTTTTACGGCCCGTCGACCACGCGTGACGCGGTTGGTGTTGTGGTCAACCTGTTCTCAAACCCGATTAATTTCAGCCCAACCCGACCAGCCGACAATCTGGGTGTTTATGCCGAGGTTGTTCGACGTATGGGCGATCGTGGCCGGTTTTCGGACACTGTCGACTCGATCCTGTACGAAAGCGCCGACAGCTATGCGCAGGCACGTACAATTTACCTGCAAAATCGCCGCTTCGAACTGGCGCGCGACGACGAAGATGCCTATCTGGGCCTGTATGACGACCCGTATGCGACGACCGGAACCGATCCTGTCAGGGACCCCTTTCTAGACCCCTATGAGGACCCCTATGCCGAGTAACGACCTGAATCGACGCCATTTTATTGTGACTGCATTAGGCAGCGCGATGATCGCCGCTCTGCCGCAATCGGCCCTGGCGCTCAGCGAAGCTGCGGCTGTGAAACTGGTGAACAGTGTGGTCGCGGATATCAACCGCGTTATTGCATCGGGCAAGTCCGAAAACGCGATGCTGCGTGATTTCGAAAAGATATTCGTGCAATATGCGGATGTTCCGATCATGGCCCGCTATGTGCTGGGTGCAGACGCCCGTACCGCCAGCCCGGCACAATTGAAGCAATTCACCCGTGCTTTTCAGACGTATATCTCGCGCAAATACGGCCGACGCTTTCGCGAGTTCATCGGTGGCGAAGTCGATGTACGCAACGCCCGCAAGATCAAGGCCGGGTACGAGGTCAGGACATCTGTAAAGTTGCGCGGATCGTCTCCTTTCGATGTGACCTTTCTGGTTTCGGACAAATCCGGACGCGACAAGTTTTACAACATGTTTATCGAGGGCGTGAACATGTTGCTGACAGAACGGACCGAGATTGGCGCGATGCTGGACGCGCGCGGCGGCAGTTTGAATCAGTTGATCAAGGATCTGGGCTGACACCTGTCGCATCAACGGGCGGAGCTGAAAACGCGTCGCGATCTTAGAGGTATCACATGTGCGTCACTGGTCGTCCGGTCACCGCAATCGCTTTGACAAAGACCCGATTGCACTGAACATGTCAGTCAGAGTGCGGCCCTTGATACAATAGCTACACCTGCGACACATCGCAGAGTGCGCATGTGTTGACACTGCCGGTCATTGCCGGGCGCTTCAGGGCATATAGCTGCGCACTAAGGCACTTGCGATCAAGGCCCAGCCATCGGCAATGACGAAAAATGCCAGTTTGAACGGGAGCGATACGATGGCAGGGGGCACCATCATCATGCCCATCGACATCAGAACCGCCGCCACGACCAGATCGATGATCAGAAACGGCAGGAAAATCAGAAATCCGATCTGGAACGCGCGCGCAATTTCAGACAGCATAAAAGAGGGCATCAAAACCGACAGAGGGGCACGGGCCGACAGCTCAATTGCATCGCCGGATGGGCGCAGCGCCGCCATCGAAAAAAACGTATCCGCATCTAACCGCGCCGCCATAAATTCGCGAAAGGGTTCCAATGCACGTTCAAGGGCTGGCTCAACCTGCATGGTTTCGTTGATCATCGGCTGAATCCCGGCCTGCCACGCCTCGGAAAAGACGGGCTCCATAATGAAATAGGTCAGGAACAACGCCAGGCTGACGATCAGCATGTTCGGCGGCGATTGTTGCAAACCGATACCTTGCCGCAAGATCGCAAGAACGGTGATCAGGAATGGAAAGCAGGTAATCATGATGGCCAGACCCGGCGCCAGGCTCAGTACGGTGATCAACAGGATCAACTGAATTGAGCGCGCGGAAATCGATCCGCCTTCACCCAGCGACAAGGTAACATCCTGCGCAGCAGAGACCGAAGGTATCAACGCCGCCGCAATCAAAACCAGCCAAGGCAGGACACGCATCAGCCGATTCCGTGCTTCAGGTCCGATATTTCCGTCAGGCGCACTGCAAGTTGGCCAGGTTGTTCGCCCTCCATCTCCTCCAGCACACCGCGCGCAACCAGTTGATCGCCGACATACAGATCGACCGGATCCTCGATACGTTTGTCCAGAGTCAGAACCGCGTTTTCACCCATATTTAGCAGGTCCTTGATCAGCGGTCTGGCGCGTCCAACCGAGACCGTCACTTCGATTGGCACTGACTCGAACGGATTGGGTTTTTCCATTTTTGGAACTTGGGGGTCACTCATTCGACAAAGCCTCTTTTGCCTCAAAAATATAGGAATCAAAGGCGCGCGACACCGAGGTCAGAACCTCGCCGCAATCGACTTCGCGGCGCGATATTCCAACCTGCAACCGGGCCTGGCCGGGCTGCAGCGCAGGGTCCTCGATCACCCGTGGCGATGGGTGCAGGTCCTGAGATATCATCGCCTCGATGCCAGCGCCGCACCCCTCGGCCACAAGAACTTGCATGGGCTGGTCAATCTGGTCGCGCGCCATGTCGCGTAATTGTTCGCTCAGGCGCAGGGCAAAGCCCTGATCAAGCATGCTGGGCAGAACCAGCTGCGTCAGGCTTTGAAACATCGGCTCCAGCGACAGGCTCATGCGGTTCAGTGCTTCGTGATATGTGAACGACATGTCTTGGAGTGATTTGGAAAGCCCGGCCGAGGATTGAGCCATGTTTTCGTCTTGCGCCTTTGCTGCGTCTTCCCAACCCGCGCTATAGCCTTGTTCGAAAGCGGTAAGCCGCTGTTCTTCCAGTGCCTCTTCGTCCAGCAGATGCAATTGCCCCCCATCCGCCTGCATTGTGAAATCTTCCAGAAGATGCGCAATCGACATCAGACCCGCTCCTCACCTTCTTCCAGCCAGCTGCGCAAAATTTCGACTGTTTCTTCCTGCTTGTCCCCGATCATGGCGCGCAAGCGGTCGACAGGGTCCGCCGCGCCTGCGGACAACGCGGGCACGCCGTCTTGCCCGCTCTGCCCCGGCAGGGCGGTGAATTCCGCTCCGTCATCGGGCGCGATTTCACCCTTCAGATATTGCACATCATCAGGTTCAAGCGGATCGCCCGCAGGCAAGAGGGCGGGCCCAACTGCCGGTTTCGTCAGGATCGGGCGGATCACAAACAGCGCCAGAACCAGCGATACCAATGCCATTATCCCCATCTGGATCAGTGACATGGCGTCCAGGTGAATGTTTTGCCACAATGTGGCCGATGCAAGGGTGCCCTGCGGTTCGATCGTCGGCAAATCAAGAGACTTTAATGTGATCACATCTCCACGTGCCGCATCGAACCCGACGGCCGAGGCCACCAGTTCCTCCAGCGCGTCCAGCTCGGATTGCGGCAACGGGGCAAAGTTTTCGACACCAGCGGCATCCACCAGCCTTGTGCCATTCACCAATACCGCCACGGTCAGCCGTTTGATTGCGCCGGGTGCGTTATGCACTTCCAGCTCGGTCTCGGACACTTCATAATTGACGCGCTCTCGCGTCTGGGTGGCGTTTGAATTGGATTCGTCACCGCCAGCCTCATCACCGTCCGGCAGGTTCGAAGCCACCGTGACATCCGCAGACTGATTGCGCGCGCTGTCAGAGCGTTCTTCTACATCCGTACTGATCGCAACGCGACCCTTGGGGTCAAACCGGCGTTCGCGGATCGATTCTGTTTTGGTCACTGTATCGACGCTGACTTCCACAACAGCATTGCCGGTGCCCACGCGCGCCTCGACCAGACGCAGGACACGTTCGCGCAGCTGGCGGGACTTGTCATCGGCAGTATCCGCCGCAACGGCTGTGTCCTGACCTCCGATCACCGCGCCATTGGAATCGACAACCGTAACGTTTTCCGGCGATAGACCGCTGACCGCCGACGCCACCAGAAACCGGATTGCCTTCGCCTGATCACCGGTGATCTGAGCCCCTGATGGCACCACATACACCGAAGCTGTCGGGGCCACGCTGCGCTGAAATGGGTTGACCGAGCCGTTGGCAATATGCACGCGCGACTGGCTGATATGCGGGCTGCCAACAATTGTGCGCGCCAATTCACCTTCTTTGGCGCGCCAGTATGCGGCATCAAACATCTGCGATGTCGTTCCGAAACCACTGAGCGAATCCAGCAGTTCGTATCCACGATTGCCATTTGCGGGCAAACCTTCACTTGCCAGTGTCAGACGCAGTTCATCGCGTTGCGATCCTGGCACGTAGATCGATCCGCCGCGTATTTCATAGACAACGCCGCGTTGATCCAGCGCGCGCACGATATCCCCGGCGGCCCCGCTTTCCAGTCCGGCGTAAAGCAATGTCATCGATGGCGCAGTAACCAGCCGGGACATACCCAGGACACCCAGAAACACCAGCACAACCGCGCTGGCCACAATGATTTGTTTTCGCCTGTCCAAATTTGCCCAGACAGTTCCGATCTGCTGCACGCGCACCTCCGACTCACCGGCATTCTGTCCGGCGCATCCCTTGTTTGGACGATTGGCCTTAACAATCGGTTAGTCCCTGTGAGGTTATGACGGATGCAAACCGATCGGATGAGGACGTCATGACCGACGCAACAGCACAACAACCCGAAACCCCGGAAAAATATGGGAAAAAGGGAATGATCGTCGCGGTGATTCTGGCTGTTGCCGGGGCGGCGGGCGGGTATGGGCTGACGGCATCCGGACTGTTGCCCTTTGGGGCCGGTGCCGATCAGTCCAAAGCGCTCGAGACGGAAGAAAACATGCCTGCCAAGGCGCTTGCCGATGTTGTTTTTGTCGATTTGCCAGCGGTCATCGTTTCGGTCAACGCAGGCGATTCGCGCCATCTGAAGTTTCATGCCCAGCTTGAAGTGGACGCGCCCTATGTCGCTGACGTGGAAAAGATGCAGCCGCGAATTATGGACGTAATGAACGGATATCTTCGGGCCGTCGAGGTGTCGGATCTTGAGGCGCCGTTGGCCTTGATGCGGATACGCGGACATTTGCTGCGGCGCATCGACATCGTCGTCGGAGAAGGTCGCGTGCGCGACGTTCTGGTTATGGAATTTGTGCTGAATTAGGAGGCGAAATTGGAGCTTATCGCGGATATTTTGCTGGTTGCCGGCGCCCTGGGCGCAAGTCTTTATTGCTTTGTGCTGTCACGACGGCTCAAACGTTTCACGGATCTGGAGCAGGGTGTTGGCGGGGCCGTGGCGGTGCTGTCGGCACAGGCGGACGAGCTGAAAAAGTCCTTGGATGCGGCACGCACCGCTTCGGACCGATCGGGCGACGCACTGCGCGACCTGACCGAAAGGGCGCAGTCGGTTGCACAGCGTCTGGAACTGATGATGGCGTCCATGCATGACGTCATTGCCGACGAAGACAGTGTGACAAAAACAGCCGCTGCGCCGCAGGGGCCCGTCGAATTGCCCGATGAAGCGCCCGGTGATGCGGACCCAAAGTCTGACGCGGCGGAAGAGATGGCAGAGCCTGCGGCCACGCCGCCCGAAGGGGTGATGTTTTTCCGGCATGCGCGGCCCCAGGACACAGCCGCAACATGAAAATCGTGAAAAAGAAAACGCGGCCCGGCCAACAACGCGGCGGAGTTTTGGCCGTGATTTCCCTTTTGATGCTGGGCTCTGCAGCCATTCGACTTGGGTTTGAGGCTGGCCCGGCTCTGGCAAAATCGGCGGAACCCGACGTGGTCAACGCCACAGCATCGAAACAGCCGGCACCGGATGTTCAGGTGCTGTTGACTGAATTGCTGCGCCGCGAAAGCCGTCTTGAACAGCGCGAAGATGCCCTCCGTGACAGGGAAATGGCCCTGAAGGTCGCAGAGAACGCAATTGAAACCCGTTTGGCGACCTTGCGCGACGCTGAAGATGCGCTGAGCCAGACGCTGGCGCTGGCCGATCAGGCTGCTGAGAACGATCTGACGCGCCTGACCGATGTGTACCAAAACATGAAACCAAAGGATGCGGCTGCCCTGTTCGAAACGATGGATCCAACCTTTGCAGCGGGGTTTCTGTCCCGCATGCCGCCTGACGCGGCGGCAGGAGTGCTGGCGGGCCTCAGCCCCGAGGCTGCGTATACGATCAGTGTCATGATGGCGGGCCGCAACGCCTTAGCCCCACAGGAATGAACGACTATGCTCAAAAATCCCGCCCCTGATATCGTCGGAGACTACACATGATTGGAATCATTGGAATCATCGTCATTTTTGTCATGGTTTTCGGCGGTTACCTGGCCGCAGGCGGTAAGATGACAATCATTTTGAAGTCACTTCCGTTCGAAATGATGATGATCGGTGGCGCGGCCGTCGGCGCATTTCTGATCAGCAACGACATCGGCGGCATAAAGCACACGATCAAAGACATGGCCCGGGTCTTTAAGGGCCCAAGGTGGAAACCGGAAGATTACCGCGATCTGCTGTGTCTGCTGTTTTCGCTGATCCGAATTGCCCGCGCCAATCCGGTTGAGGTGGAACAGCATATCGAAGATCCGGGAAATTCCAGTGTGTTTTCCGCCTATCCCAAGATTCAATCCGACAAAGAGGCCGTCGATCTGATCTGCGACACAATGCGGTCGGCGGCAATGAATTATGACGACCCGCATCAGGTCGAAGAGGTGCTGGAAAAACGGATGGAGGCGAATTTTCATCACGCCATGCACTCCAGCCATGCGTTGCAAACCGTTGCTGACGGGCTGCCAGCGCTGGGAATTGTTGCGGCGGTTCTGGGTGTGATCAAGACCATGGGTTCGATTGACCAGCCGCCCGAAGTGCTTGGTAAACTGATCGGTGGCGCGCTTGTGGGAACGTTTCTGGGTGTATTTCTGGCCTATGGGCTGGTGGGTCCGTTTGCAGGCAAACTGAAATCGGTCGCCGAGGAGGACAACCATTTCTATCAGTTGATCAAAGAAGTTCTGGTGGCCAATTTGCACAACCACAACGCCGCAATGTGTATCGAGGTCGGCCGCCAGAACACGCCAACCCACAACCGCCCCGGATTTTCAGAGCTTGAAGACGCATTGAAAGAGCTCAAGCAGGCAGCGGCATGATCCGCATCGGTCTGTTGTTTGCAGTTCTGCTTGGCGGCACGCTTGCAGCACATGCCCAAAATCTGACGGTGCGGTCGGGCGAGCATGACGGGTACACCCGGCTGGTGGTTCAGGTGCCTGAGGATACGGATTGGGTGTTGCGTCAGCGGAAAAATGGGGCGCATCTGTCCGTGGCACTGGATGCCGCGGTTTTTGAAACCGGTGCCGTTTTTGGCCGTTTGACGACAAATCGGCTGACAGGGCTGGCTCAGGCCGGGGCAGGGGCGGCGCTGGAAATGGAGTTTGGATGCGAGTGTGTTGCATCGGCTTTTCTGTATCAGGAGTCGATGATTGTCGTCGACATAGCGCCCGGCACGGTATTGCCGCCATTGCCAATCGACCTTCCGCCACCACTAGCGGCACAGGACCGGGGCGCACCACGCCAACGTCAACAGAATCTGGACGGGCTTGCCTGGCCGCCTTTGAATTTGAACGCCAGCGGCGTTCAAACCCAGCTGTCCACCCGTGTGCTGCAAGGCGCAGATCGAGAGTTGCTGGATCTGAACATCGCCGAAGTTGGTTCGCGCCAGTCAAACCCCACATATGCTCAACCGACGCCCAGGGGGATCGAAGCCAATATCAGTGTCAGCAGCGTGCTGGATGAACTGGATGGCGTGTTGGGCGTGGATGTTCCTCAGATCGTGACCCAGCCCGCCTGTATCTCGGATGCAGAGCTTGACTTTGCGTCCTGGTCGGATGGCCGGGCCTTGCCCGATCAGATAGCCGCACTGCGCGCCGGAATGTTCGAAGAGTTTGATCGCCCGGATGACGAGTATATTCTTGATCTGGCAAAGCTATACGCCTTCTACGGCTTTGGGGCCGAGGCCGTTCAGGCATTGCGGCTTATGGGCGCGCAACCAATCGAAACAACATGGGTTACCGCAATCGCGCATGTTGTAGATCGGCGTGCATCGAATTATCCTAGTCCGTTTCGTGGATTGCAGCGCTGCGCGGGTGACGTTGCCCTTTGGGCTGTTTTGGTCGATGCGCACCTGTCGCCCAAGGCCGATCCGGATTTGATCGAACAGGCGTTTGTGCGTTTGCCCGATCATGTGCGCCGCAATCTGGGACCTGATCTGTCGTCAATCTTTGTTGACGCGCAACACTTGGAAGGCGCGCGCCGGATCCTGCGCTCTGTCGACCGTGTCGAAACCCGCACACGCCCCGGCGTTGCACAGGCCAATGCCAGAGTTGCCGAGGCCGAAGGCGACACGGCGCGTTCCGAAGTCATACTCACAGAGGTGATTGCCGCCCCCGATGCCGCATTGGAGGCGCCGCTGGCGCTGGCGCGGCTGATTGAAAAACGCTGGTCGGACCGGGGCGCGGTCTCACCAAAAGAGCTGGAGCTGGCCGCCGCATACGCGTTGGAATACAGACGCTCGGACGTGGGCCCGATGATGACCCGGGCCTATACGGTCGCCTTGGGACTGAGCCAGGACTTTGATACAGCGCTTGCGCAGATTACAGCGCTGCCCGCCGACAAAGATCACACAGCAGCACTGAATCGGCATTTGCATCTGCTGGCCGAACGCGCCGACGACATCACGTTTCTCAGACAATCGCTGACGATGCCCAAAGACATGACAGGTGCGATCGAACTGGACGCGGCGCTGGCGCTGGCGGATCGTTTGGCGACACTGGGATTTGCCCAACCGGCCTTGGCCCTGGCCAACCGTCCTCAGGACAGTCTGAAACGTGCGCAGCGCGCCAGATTGCGCGCTCGTGCGGCCATCCTGAACAACCGACCGCGACAGGCCCTGCTGGAACTGTCAGACGACACCTCACAGGCGGCCCAGGCCCTGCGCATCAAAGCGTTGAAGGCAAGTGACGATTTTGCCAAAGCCGGTGCAACGTCACTGGATCTTGGCGATGTCGCAACGGCCAATCGGTTCTTTTGGCAGGCGGATATGATTGAAAAGGTGGACCTGACCGCGGGTGGACCCCATGCGCAACTCGGCGCGACGGCGATGGCCTTATCGAATGCGCCTGCGCGTTTGTCCGAAACACCGCTTGCCGACGCAAAAAACCTGTTGACCGACAGCGCCGAAACCCGGCAGCGCATTCAGGATATGCTGGATCTGACACAGCCCGCCTCGCCATGAAAAAACCTGGGCCATACTGACACGCCCGGCGTTGTCAGCCGGGCAGCGGTCAGGCGCTGTCAAATCCCGGTTCACGACGGTTTTCAGGGTGAAACTGACTGCATCAAACCGGGTCAGTACGGCGCTTCAACATCGTTCATTGCCACATAGACGGTCTTCATCTCGCTGAAATGGTTCAACGCAAGTTTGGAATTTTCGCGCCCTACGCCTGACATCTTGGTCCCGCCAAACGGCGCTTCGACCGGGGCCAGATTATATGTGTTGATGTAACATGTTCCGGCCTCGAACCCGGCCACGATGCGATGGGCACGGGTCAGATCATTTGTAAACACACCCGCAGCCAGACCAAATTCGGTGTCATTGGCACGCGCCATGACCTCCGCCTCGGTTTCAAAATCCAGCACCGACATCACGGGGCCAAAAATTTCTTCCCGTGCAATTGTCATGGTGTCGGTCACATCGGCGAACACGGTGGGCTGCATGTAAAAGCCCGCGCCCTGAATCCGGTTGCCGCCAAAGACCAGCCGCGCGCCTTCGGCTTTGCCCGTCTCAACATAGCCAAGCGCGATGTTCATCTGGTTTTCGCTGACCATTGGCCCAAAATTCACGGTCTCATCCATCGGATCGCCGATTTTGGCGCTAGAGAGACGTTCGGCCAGACGGGACAGGAACGTCTCTTTGATACCCGATTGCACAAACACTCTGGTTCCGTTTGAGCAGACCTGCCCGGACGAGTAGAAATTACCCAGAATCGCACCGGAGACCGCGTTTTCCAAATCGGCGTCGTCGAACACGATCATCGGGGATTTGCCACCCAGTTCCATGGTGACATGCTTCATGTCTTGTGCTGCTGCCGCATATACTTTGCGGCCCGTCGGCACCGACCCGGTCAGGGAAACTTTGGCCACGCGCGGATCGCTTACCAAACCCGCGCCAACGTCGCCATATCCCTGAACGACGTTGTAAACGCCTTTTGGCGCACCGGCCTCAACCAGAATTTCGGCCACTTTCAGGGCCGACAACGGGGTCGTTTCCGAAGGCTTGAAGATCATTGTATTGCCGCAGGCCAGCGCCGGCGCACCTTTCCAGCAGGCGATCTGTGTCGGATAGTTCCACGCCCCTATGCCTACGCAGACGCCCAGCGCCTCGCGGATCGTGTACACAAAATCACCACCACCCAGCGGAATGTGTTCACCCGTCATCGACGCGGCAAGCCCCCCGAAGTACTCCAGCGCGTCCGCCCCCGAGGTTGCATCGGCCACCAGCGTCTCTTGCAGGGGTTTGCCGGTGTCATGTGTTTCCACAACAGACAGGTCGCGGTTTCGAACACGCATGATATCGGCGGCGCGGCGCAGGATGCGACCTCGCTGAGTACCTGAAAGCGCGGCCCAGTCCGCCTGCGCCGATTGCGCGCTGCGCAACGCCTGTTCGATAATGTCAGGCGTTGCAGAATGCAGGCGCGCGATTACCTCGCCCGTTGCCGGATAAACCACATCGATCGGGGTTCCATTGGTATCTTCGACATATGTGCCAGCGATAAAATGGCTGGCCTTGGGCTGAAATCTCATGACGGTTCCTTGGTTGCTGATCTTTGCCAACGCACTGGCAGGACGCGTGAATTCGGGCCTATCCTTTATTGACTGACCAGTCAATATACACCAGCCGTTGGCAGGATTATGCCGGCGAAACCGGCCCTAACCTTGAACTCTCGACTTAATGTTCTATTTATGTTCCATACAGTCAGAGGATAAGCCGATGGCGCAACAGACACAGACCACAGCCCAAGGTGGGCCGAACAACGACTATCACCTGCTTCCGGTCACCGACCGGCAAATGCGGTATGCGCGGGCGATTGCACAAAGATCGGCGCTGGAGATTCCGGTCGAGGTGCAGCGCGACCGGCGACTGTTGTCTGACTGGATATCGGCGCACAAGCCGCACGGCACATCGCAGTTCGACAATTACCCGACGGGTAAGCAGGTGGCCTTTGCCGAGCGGATCTCGCGCACCAAACGCCGGCCTATTCCGTCAGAGTGTTTCCGCGACAAACAACAGATGTCGCGCTGGATCGATCAGAACAGATAACAGTGCGTCACGTCAGGATTGATCGTGGTGGTGGTTGCGACTGTGGATTGCAACCGCCGCAGCGACAAACATTCCCAACAGGATATAACCGGTCACCGCTTCGGCAACAGCCAGTCCGCGGCACAGGCCGGTCGGCGTCATGTCGCCATACCCAACCGTGGTGAAGGTAACATAAGAAAAATAAAGCACATCGGCCGGCCCCGTGGCCCCCTGAACACACAGGTCGTTATACCCAAAGGCACCATACACCGCTGCAAACAGGAATGGGACCACCTGGATGAAGGACACGCCCATCAGAAGCAGCAAGCGTCGCGGCGATTTTATCTGTGTGGCATAATACCAGGATTGGGGAACCAACCAAAGCACCAGCCCAACGGCAGCAATCGTGCCGATGGTGTCACCAGCCGCCGCCGCATTCAATCGCGACAGGCCGAACCACGCAAGAAAACTGGCCAAAGCCAGCCCAAGAGCCGCAAACAGCGTCGATTTCCATTCTTCCAGGGTTCTGGGTTCGCGAGTCATTCCGGCGCCTTCACGATGATCTGACCGCGATCATCCGGCTTCGTGCGGGGCGCTGCAAGCTGAAATCAGTCCGATCCCAAATGCTCGTCCCCCCGCGCCCGGGCCAGAAGTATCTGTTTCTGCCGTTCACGAAACCGCGCCTTGTCGGCCTCAGAGGTTGCGTCGTGGCAATGATGGCATGAAACGCCGTGCTCGTATTCCGGGCGCTTCACGTCTTCGGGCATGATCGGCAGACGGCATCCGTGGCACAGTTTGTGCGGGCCTTCGACCAGCCCGTGCCCAACCGACACCCGATTGTCGAACACAAAGCAATCGCCGTGCCACGCGCTGTTCTCGGCGGGGACCTCTTCAAGGTATCTGAGGATACCGCCTTTCAGGTGCAGGACATCCTTTACCCCCTGCCCCAACAGATAGTTTGTGGACTTTTCACAGCGGATGCCACCGGTACAGAACATGGCCACGCGTTTGTTGTGAAACCGATCCTTGTTGGCATCCCACCAGGCGGGAAATTCGCGAAAACTGGCTGTTTCAGGGTCTATTGCGCCCTCGAACGTGCCAATTGCCACCTCATAATCGTTGCGCGTATCAATCACCACCACATCATCCGAGCGGATCAGATCGTTCCAGTCCTGCGGCTCAACGTAATGGCCAACCCGCGCGCGAGGGTCGACATTCGGCTGACCCATTGTCACGATCTCTTGCTTCAGGCGCACCTTCATTTTTCCAAATGGCGGGTGATCGGCCGTGGCTTCTTTCCAGTCCAGATCAACACAGCCCGGTAGCGCACGGATATGCGCCAATACGGCGTCGATACCGCTGCGCGGTCCGGCGATGGTGCCGTTTATACCCTCTTGCGCCAGCAACAGCGTCCCTTTTACCGATTGTGCGCGACACAGATCCAGCAACGGCGTGCGCAGGGCCGCGTGATCCGCGAACCGGGTAAAGTGGTACAAGGCAGCAATGATATACATGCGCGCGGTCTAAACCCGCAGACCCCGAGTCGCAAGACGCCGCATTGACGCCGCACGCGTACCCCCCTACCGATAGGCCGACCACAGGAGATCGCAATGACCGAAGCCCTGATCGTAATTGATGTTCAGAATGATTTCTGCCCGGGCGGCGCGCTGGCGGTCACCGGAGGTGATGAAATCATAGATCCGATCAATACGATGATGGACGCGTTCGACACGGTCGTTATCACACAGGACTGGCACCCGGCCGATCATTCCTCGTTCGCCAGCACACATGCGGACAAAGCCCCGTTTGAGATGGTTGAGATGAATTACGGGCCGCAGGTTCTGTGGCCGGATCATTGTGTTCAGGGCACCAAGGGTGCCGATTTTCACCCCAGACTGCGCACACATGGCGATCTGATCATCCGCAAAGGATTTCGCCCGACCATCGACAGCTACAGCGCATTTTTTGAAAACGATCGGAAAACACCGACCGGATTGAAGGGCTATCTTCAGTCGCGCGATATCAAACGGTTGATCATGGTTGGACTGGCCACGGATTTCTGCGTGCACTACTCGGCCGTGGATGCAGCCAGGCTGGGGTTTGATGTCACCGTCCGGCTGGATGCGTGCAAGGCCATCGATATGGATGGTTCGCTTGCGGCTGCCGAACAGGCCATGCGCGACGCCGGTGTGACGCTGGATTAAGGGTTCGCTCCGGTCTCTGCCAGATATTTGAGAGCAGCAAACACCAGAACTGCCAGACCAAGCGCAAACCCGATACGCCCCGGCACGGCACGCCGTTTTGGCGGGCTCACCTCCGCTGGCCGGGCACGCGACGGTGTTGTTCGTGCCGGTATCACACCGGCCGCCGGACACGCGTTGCGCGCTTGTTGCACAAACTGCACCAGATCGAATTCACCAGTGTATTCGCCTGCCACGCCCTGCGCTTTGATCTCGGCGAACAAGGCCGCAAGGATGCGGTCACGATCCGGCGTGTCATCGGGTGCGAAAACACCGTGCGCAATGCCGCTGTTGGATGCGCCCAGCCCGAACCCCGCATTTTGGAACATGCGTCGCAATCCGGGCGACGCGCCACGCAGGGCGTCCGCCGTTTTGATGTCGCGAAAAAGCGCATGCACAACCCGGCCCATGTCAGCTTCGGACTCCGTGAGTTCGGTATCCGAATCCTCCATCGGGGTTCTTACAATATCAAAATCATACCTTAGGCTCATTCAACATATTCAACCTTTGCATTCCATCCCACCCTTTCCCTAATCGGTGACCGGAACGCAGAATATGCCCGCTTTGTGACGTCATGCGGGCATTGTCACCAAATCAGCGACTCTTGCCATTCTCGGTGTCGATTGATCTAACAACGGAAATCGCAGGAGTTCCCCATGGTCGACATCGCGACCCGTGTCTACAATCACAAATGGAAGATCGATCCGATTGTCAGGTCTTTGATCGACACGGATTTCTACAAACTTCTGATGTGTCAGTCAGTGTTTCGAAACAAGCCTCAAACGGATGTTCAGTTTTCGCTGATCAACCGGTCGAATCACGTGCCGCTGGCCCAATTGATTGACGAAGGCGAAATACGAGAGCAACTGGATCATATCCGCTCGCTCAGCCTCAGCCGTGGCGAAAGCACCTGGCTTCGGGGTAACATGTTCTATGGCAAGCGACAGATGTTCCGCTCTGATTTCATGGAATGGTTCGAAAACATGCGCCTTCCGCCCTATCACCTTGAACGCCGGGGGGATCAGTATGAACTGACCTTCGAAGGAAAATGGCACGAAGTCATGTTGTGGGAGATACCGGCACTTGCCGTTCTGATGGAGCTACGCTCGCGCGCGGTTCTGAACGGAATGCGACGGTTCGAACTGCAAGTGCTGTATGCCCGCGCCATGACCCGCGTGTGGGAAAAAATCGAACAGCTGGGCGCCATCGACGGGCTGAGCATCGCCGATTTCGGAACCCGGAGACGGCACTCGTTCTTGTGGCAGGACTGGTGTGTTCAGGCCATGATAGCAGGTCTGGGCAGCGCCTTTACCGGCACCTCGAATTGCTTGATCGCCATGCGGCGTGAGGTTGAGGCGATTGGGACCAACGCCCATGAATTGCCGATGGTTTATTCCGCACTGGCCGATACGGACGACGCACTGGCACAGGCCCCGTATGACGTTCTAAGCGACTGGCACGACGAACATGACGGCAATCTGCGCATCATTCTGCCAGATACCTATGGCACCGGGGGCTTTCTGGATCGCGCGCCCGACTGGCTGGCAGGCTGGACCGGCATACGGATCGACAGCGGCGATCCCGCCACAGGGGCCGAGGTTGCAATTGACTGGTGGAAATCCCGCGGAGAAGATCCAACGGAAAAACGGATCATTTTCTCGGACGGTCTGGACGTCGAAAAGATAAAAGAACTGCATGCCCGCTTTGCTGATCGTGCCAACATATCCTTCGGCTGGGGCACATTGCTGACAAATGACTTCCGGGGGTTGGTCCCGAACGACGCGCTTGCACCGTTTTCCCTGGTCTGCAAAGCCGTATCCGCCAATGGTCGCCCGACCGTAAAGTTGTCGGACAACCCGGAAAAGGCGATGGGTCCGGCAGATCAGATCGACCGTTACAAACGTTTGTTCGGCGTCGGTGCGCAAAAAGCGATCGAAGTGATTGTCTGACGCCCTAGCCGTGATGGGCCGCTACCGTTTTCAACTGGGAAAACCCATACAACGCTTCGAACCCTTTTTCGCGACCATGCCCGGATTTTCCGACACCGCCAAACGGCAACTCGACACCGCCTCCGGCCCCGTAATTGTTGACGAAAACCTGGCCCGAGCGTAACCCTTTGGCCAATCGCATCTGCCGGGCGCCGTCACGTGTCCAGACACTGGCTACCAATCCGTATTCCGTGCTGTTGGCCAATGTCAGAGCCTGTTCTTCGGTATCAAACGGGATCATCAACTGCACCGGGCCAAATATCTCGTCCTGCGCCAGAACGTGATCCGGCGGAACATCTGCAAACAACGTGGGCTGCACATAGGCGCCGTCGGTTGGCGCATGATCAACGATATGGCCCTGCGCCGCGATGTGCAGATCATCTCCTTTGGCCAGAAACTCCATCACGATCTGCTTTTGCCGGGCCGAGATCAGCGGGCCGATCCGCAAATCCTCTTGCGCCGGGCCAACGTCCAGATTGGCATAAGCCGCTGCCATGCGCGTCTTTACCTGTTCGTACACGCCGCGCTGCACTAGGATGCGGGATGACGCAGAACAGGTCTGCCCGGCGTTCTGGATGCCGGCATTGACCAGAAACGGCAGCGCTGCATCCAGATCGGCATCGTCAAACACCAGCTGCGGGGACTTGCCCCCCAGTTCCAGCGTCACCGGCACCACATTGCGTCCAGCCGCCTGCTGCACCAGCGCCCCGGTCGCGACCGATCCCGTGAACGACACATGATGCACCCCCGGATGCCCGGCCAGCGCCGCACCGGCCTCGGCCCCTAATCCGGGCACCACGTTCAGGGCTCCGGGCGGCAGCCCTGCCTCTGTCGCCAGATGCGCAAAGGCCAGCGCGGTCAAACACGCCTCTTCCGCCGGTTTCAAAACACAGGCATTGCCCATGGCCAGCGCCGCGCCGACGGATCGGCCAATGATCTGCATCGGATAATTCCACGGCACGATATGTCCCGTCACGCCATGAGGTTCGCGCAGTGTGTAAACAGTATATCCATCCAGATAAGGGATAGTTTCGCCCATCACCTTGTCGGCGGCACCGCCGTAGAATTCACAATACCGCGCCAGAGCCAGCGCATCCGCGCGAGCCTGGGTCAACGGTTTTCCGACATCCAGCGCTTCCAACTGTGTCAACGCCTCTGCATGATCGTGTACCAAATGGCCCAGACGACTGAGGATGCGGCCGCGTTCGGTCGCCGTCATACGACCCCAGTCACCGTCGCGTGCAACGGCAGCGGCGTTGACGGCAGCATCTATGTCCTGTGAAGTTCCGCGCGCAATCCGGCAAATATCAGAACCGTCGGACGGATTGACCAAAGTCAGGGTCTGCCCGCAGACCGACGGCACCCACGCCCCGCCCACCAGGCACAGCGATGGATCGAACCACAGCGGATCAGACATGGTATTCTCCTTCATTCAGTCTCTAATAAAGCTATTTTGTGTGCCATCATGCGATGCCCTGTCCGATTTCGGGCAGTTTTGGTGCGGCGGCAATCAGGCTTTGGGTATAGGGGTGTTGTGGATCGGAAAACACGTCCCCGGTCTGACCTTGTTCGACGATCCGCCCGCTCTGCATGACCAGCACGCGATCGGTTATGGTGCGCACAACGCTGAGATCGTGGCTGATGAACAGGTAGGTCAGATCATAGGTTTCGCAAAGGGCGGCCAACAGGTCCAGAATCTGCGCCCGGACCGAAACATCCAGCGCCGACACGGCTTCGTCAAACAGGATCAGTTCAGGCCGGATGATCAGCGCCCGCGCGATGGCGATGCGTTGGCGCTGGCCGCCCGAAAACTCGTGTATGTATTTGACCGCATCCTCCGGACCAAGCCCCACAGCCCGCAGGATTTCTGCAATGCGATCCTGGCGTTCTGTTCCAATCGGGGGTGTCTCCAACAGGTGAAACGGCTCCGTGATCAAACGCGCGACACGGTGGCGCGGATTGAAGCTGCCATACGGATCCTGAAACACAACCTGCATTCTGCGACGCACGGCCGGATCGGGCGCACGCCCTGAACAGACGGGCTTGCCCTCTAGCAGGATGTCGCCTGATTGCACCTCTTCCAACCCCAGAATCGCCCGTGTCAGGGTCGATTTTCCACATCCGGACTCTCCGACCAATCCAAGACGCTCACCTTTGTTGAGCGTAAAACTGACCCCGTCCACAGCCCGGTGTCGACCTGGCGCACCGAACAGACCTTTGCGTGGCAAGCGGTAGTCACGGACCACATGTGCCACCTGCAACAACGGGTGCACGGGCGGTGTTGCGGGCAGATTGACCTGATGGCCGGACGCCTCGAACAACATGCGAGTATAAGGATGTTGCATATTGCGCAGCAGATCGGATGTCGGCCCGCTTTCGACAACGTCACCGGTGCGCATCACCACGATCTGATCGGCCATACCGGCAACCACCGCCAAATCGTGGGTGATCATCAACAGGCCCATATCATATTCGCGCACCAGATCTTGCAGCAACGTCAGGATTTGCGCCTGTGTCGTCACATCCAACGCAGTGGTCGGCTCATCCGCGATCAGCAATCGGGGGCGCAAGGCAATGGCCATCGCAATGACCACACGCTGGCGTTGTCCGCCCGACAGTTCATGCGGGTACCTGGACAAGGGGAACCGATCCGGCGGGAGGCCAACACGAGTCAGCACCTCTTGGGCACGCACATACGCCTGCGCCCGAGGCATGGCTTTGTGGATCAGGATTGTTTCCATTACCTGATTACCAATGGTCTTAACCGGGTTCAGCGCGGTCATCGGCTCTTGAAACACCATGCCCACGGCCGCCCCGCGCAGGGCACACATTTCCGGTTCAGTGCGATGCAAAAGGTCGTGTTCGCCCAACAGGATGGCACCCTCTGCCTTGGCACCGTTCGGCAGCAATTGCATTACAGCCAGCGCAGTCATGGATTTGCCTGATCCGCTTTCACCCGTAACGGCCACGATCTGACCCGGCGCAACGCTCAGGTTGACCTTTTTCAGAATATCCAAGCCATGGATTGAGACAGACAGGTTCTCGATACGCAAAAGGCTCATGTGCGGGCCACCCTGATCCTGGGGTCCAGCCAGTCGCGCAACCCGTCACCCAAAAGGTTCAGGCCAAGCACTGTGACAACAATCGCAAGACCCGGGATCAGAGCCAAATGTGGGGCAAAACTAACCATTGTCTGCGCATCCGCCAGCATGCGGCCCCAGCTTGGCGTGGGCGGTTGCGCGCCAAGACCGACATAGGACAGGCCCGCCTCGGCCAGAATTCCCAGGCTGAATTGAATCGTCCCCTGCACGACTAGCAAATTGGCGACATTGGGCAGAATATGTTCCGCCGAAATCCGGGCCGCACCCTTACCCGACACACGGGCGGCAAGAATGAACTCCCGCTCCCATAACGACAGGGCCGCGCCGCGCGTGATCCGGGCAAAGACGGGGATGTTGAAAATGCCAATTGCGATGATCGCGTTGATGGCGCCCGCGCCGAAGACGGCGGTGATCAGGATGGCGATGATCAGCGACGGGAAGGCAAAGACCAGATCGTTACCGCGCATGATCCCTTCGTCCAGCCACGATCCTTTGTATGCCGCCGCTGCAAGGCCCAGCGGCACGCCCAGTATCATTCCGATTCCCACCGCCACCAGAGCCACAGCAATCGACGTGCGCGCGCCCACCATGATCATCGAAAATATGTCTCGCCCGAAATGATCCGTTCCAAACCAGTGCTGCGCACTTGGCGGTTGTAGCTTGTCGGGGATGTTGAGCGCCGCATACTCATACGGCGTCCAGACAAACGACACCAACGCGGCCAGCAGCACCAAACAGGACAGAACCGCCCCAAGGATCAGGGTGCGGCTCATATTCTGTTCCTCAGGCGGGGGTCGACGGCGGCATAAGCAAGATCGACCAGAAAATTCACGCTGACCACGGCAAAAACCAACAGCATGACGACGGATTCAACCACGATCAGATCGCGGGCCGAGATCGCCTGAAACATCAGGCGCCCAAGACCAGGCAGGTAAAACACCTGCTCGATAATGATCGAACCGGCCAGCAGAAAGGAAAATTGCAGTCCGATGATCGTCAGCACGGGGATCAGCGCGTTGCGAACACCGTGCCGCCACAGGGCCTGGCGGCGTGACAATCCCTTGGCCCGGGCCGTGCGCATAAAATCCTCGCCCATGATATCCAGCAATGATGACCGCATCACCCGCGCAAGAATGGCCCCCTGCGGCAGGGCCAACGCAAGAGCAGGAAGGGTCAGGGAATGCAGCCCGGTCCACAACCCCGCGTCCCAGCCTGCAAACCCGCCCGCATTGAACCAGGGCAGATTGATTGCGAATATCAGCACCAACATCATCGCAAACCAGAAATTCGGAACGGCGATACCCAGCTGCGTCGCCCCCATAACCGCCAGATCGCCCGGCCGCCCCCGGCGCGCCGCAGCATACAGCCCGGCGGGAAAGGCGATCAGAGTGGACAGGATCAGCGCATACAACGCCAGCGGCAGCGACACCCACAATCGATCCGCAATCATCTGCGACACAGGCGTGCGATAGGTATAAGAGGTACCAAAATCTCCGACCAGCATGCCGCCAACCCAGTTCAGATACCGCTGCCCCCTGGATACATCCAACCCCAGCTCGGCCCGCAGTGCCGCCAGCGTGTCGGGTTGCGCATTCACACCCAGCATGAAGGACGCCGGATCGCCCGGCGCAACCTCGATCACGGTAAAAATGACCACGGATGCAACGGCCAGGCTGATCACCAGCGAAATCAGGCGTTTGAGCGCATAGCGAAGCATGGCGCCACGTTACGGTCGCGCGGGGAAACGGTCCAGCGATATGACAGGCTGATCCGGTGTCACTCGGACCAGCTGATCTGTGTCAGGTCAATTGCCGCCGTGGGCGCGTTTTCCCACAGCCCCTGAACACTGGCCTTGGCCACGCCCAGTTTTGCCAGTTGGAAAAGGTAGCCGTTGACATAATCCGTGGCAATCAGCCGTTGCGCCTCGGCCATCAGCTTGGCCCGTTCATCCGGCGCGTTGGTTGTGTTCAACAGATCCATCAGCGCCTGAAAATCGGTGCTTTCATATTGGAAATAATAGTCCGGGCGGGCATAGATTCCGATATCCATCGGTTCAGTATGGCTGACAATTGTCAGTCCGAAGTCTTTGCCCTTGAATACCGATTCCAGCCATTGCGCCCATTCAACATTGATAATCTCGGCCGTAATGCCGACCTCGGCCAGTTGCGCCGCGATGATTTCGCCGCCGCGCCGGGCATAAGATGGCGGGGGCAGGTGCAAGGTCGTCTCGAACCCGTCGGCGAAACCGGCCTCGGCCAACAGGGCCCGCGCCTTGTCAGGATCATATGCGGATTGTCCGGTCAGATCGACGTAAGCCGGGTGATGTGGTGCAAAATGGGTCCCGATCGGAGTGCCATATCCGAACATTGCCCCGTCGATGATCGCCTGACGATCAATAGCATGGGCCAGCGCCTGTCTGACACGAATATCGTCAAACGGGGCTTGCCGGTTGTTGGTAGACAATATCGTTTCACCCTCGGTCGATCCGACAAGCACCTGAAAACGGGGGTCTGCTTCGAACTGAGGCAGATTTTCCGGCGCTGGGAAATTGTCGAACACGTCCACGTCCTCGGCCATCATTGCAGCAAATGCGGCGGATGGGTCCGCGATGAATTTGAATGTTGCAGTCTCTAATGCAGGCTGATCACCCCAATAATCGGGATTGCGGTTCAGTGTGATGCTGTCGCCCTGCACCCATTCGCCAAATGTGTATGCACCGGTCCCAACCGGGTTGGTCTTGATGTCCCCGATGGTTTCCGGCGCCACGATGACCGCATCACCCCAGGCCAGATTGAACAGAAAGTTGCCGTTTGGCTCGGACAGGGTGATCCGGACGGTCAAAGGATCAATGACCTCGACAGTCTCAATTCCGTCGAACAGAGATTTCTGCGCGTTTGCACTGTCGTCCGCAGTTGCACGATCCAGACTGAATTTGACGTCTTCGGCATCCATTGACGTTCCGTCGTGGAAGGTCACGCCGTCGCGCAGCCTGAACGTATAGACAGTGCCGTCATCCGAGATTTCCCAGCTATCCGCCAGGCCCGGAACAATCGATCCATCGCCCATGAACCGGGTCAGACCTTCGAAAACATTGGTGTACACAACCGAATCGATGGCCTGCGCCGCGGCGCTGGTTGGGTCCAGATGCGGAGGCTCCAGCTGCATGGCAATTGTGATATCGGACTTGGCGAATGCCTGCGTGGCCAGAAACCCAACGCTCAGCGCGAGCACGGAGCCAAAAGTTCGAAGCGTCTGCCTGATCATTGAAACTCTCCCGATTGAAATTGGTTGCCCGGCTGCTTTGCGGGGTCTGCGCCTTTAATTTCACTGCAAACCTTGGGTCATTCAAGGAAATGTTCGCGCAACCGGGGTTTCGTCGGACCTGTCTGATCTGTTATGCCGCGCTGCAACATGAACCCCGCGAGGAGCGAGCATGAGCGCCACAGCCCGGAAAAAAGCCCCAAATGCCGAGGATATCCGCGCCCGCAAAGGGGGTAAGCCTTTGGTCAGCCTGACCGCCTACACCACGCCGATGGCCCGGCTGATGGACGCCCATTGCGACTTTGTCCTAGTGGGTGACAGTGTCGGAATGGTACTGCACGGGCTGGAATCGACCCTTGGTGTAACGATGGAGATGATGATCCTGCACGGACAGGCGGTCGCACGCGGGCTGGAGTCCGCAATGATGATAATCGACATGCCCTTTGGCAGTTACGAACACTCTCCGGCCGAGGCGTTTCGCAACGCCGCCCGGCTTATGGCCGAAACCGGCGCCGGTGCGGTCAAGCTGGAAGGTGGGGTCGAAATGGCCGAAACCATCGGGTTTCTGACCAGACGCGGCATCCCGGTGATGGCCCATATCGGCCTGACGCCGCAGTCGATCAACACATTGGGCGGCTACAAGGTTCAGGGGCGCAATGAACAGGCCCAGGCTGTCCTGGCAGATGCCGCAGCCGTGGCCCAGGCGGGTGCATTTTCCGTCGTGTTAGAGAAGGTTCCACAAGGTCTGGCCGACCGCATTACAGCCGAAATAGCGATCCCGACCATTGGCATTGGTGCCTCGGTCGGGTGCGACGGGCAAATCCTGGTGGTCGACGACATGGTCGGATTTTTCACTGCGTTCAAACCAAAATTCGTGAAACGCTATGCCGAACTTGGCCCACAGGCCGAAGCCGCCATTGCCCAATACGCGGCCGAAGTCCGTGCTCGGGCCTTTCCCGCAAAAGAACATGTTTTTGGAGATCAGGCCCCCGTATCAAGGCCGCAGACATGACCGCCCCGATCCTGCGTCAACTGGCCGATTTGCGGGCGCTGACCACGCAATGGCATCAACAGGGCGAGGTGATCGGCGTGGTGCCGACCATGGGTGCGCTGCATCCGGGTCATCTGTCGCTGGTTCAGGCTGCCAAAGCCGGCAGCGACCGCGTTATCGTCACGATCTTTGTGAACCCCAAACAGTTCAACAACCCCGAAGACCTGGCCAACTATCCGCGCACCGAACAGGAAGACAGGCAAAAGCTGGACCCTTACGG
Organism: Pseudomonadota bacterium; assembly: GCA_039028255.1. Taxonomy (GTDB): domain Bacteria; phylum Pseudomonadota; class Alphaproteobacteria; order Rhodobacterales; family Rhodobacteraceae; genus Ruegeria. The sequence continues at coordinate 33,260 of JBCCIK010000003.1, forward strand.
CGTGGATGCGATCTATGTTCCCGACCCCGGGGACATCTATCCGGATGGCTTTGCAACAACCGTGATGGTGTCGGGCCTGACCGATGTGATGGAAGGTGTCTTTCGGCCTGGCCACTTTGACGGTGTGGCAACGATTGTGGCCAAACTGTTCCTGCAAACACAGGCAGACCGGGCCTATTTCGGCGAAAAAGACTATCAGCAGCTGATGATCGTGCGCCGGATGGCACGCGATCTGGATATCCCGGTTGACGTGATCGGATGCCCGACGGTGCGTGAAACGTCCGGGCTTGCCATGTCGTCGCGCAACCTGCGACTGTCACCCGAAGGTCTGCGGATCGCCGCCCGCAAAAACGAAATCATGCAGCAGATGGCCAGCGCGCTTGCGACAGGCGCGCCCTTTGCACCTTTGGCGGACAGCGCGCGTGCCGATCTGATTGCTGCCGGTTTCACCGATGTCGAATATATCGAACTGCGCTGCGCCGAAACGCTCGAGGCGCTGCCGCAGGCCCTTCGCCCGGCGCGACTGTTCATCACCGCATGGGCCGAGGGCGTCCGCCTGATCGACAATATCGCCGTGCCCGCCGCCTGATTTCAGTACTGGCCCCATCGCGACCGTTTGCGCTAAAGTCCTGCAAAACGAACCGGGTGGAGGATTGCAGGCATGAGCTATATTCTGGCTATCGATCAGGGCACGACGTCATCGCGGGCAATACTCTTTGACGCCCGGATGCAGCGCGTGGCCAAAGCTCAGCACGAATTCCCGCAGCATTTTCCGCAGGAAGGCTGGGTCGAGCACGATGTCGAGGATATCTGGAACAGTGTTATGACCGTCTGCCGTGAGGTGATGGAAAACCACAGTGTTTCGGCCGATCAGATTGCCGGTATCGGCATCACCAATCAGCGCGAAACCACCGTGGTCTGGGACAAGACCACCGGCAAAGCCGTGCACAACGCCATCGTCTGGCAGGATCGGCGTACCGCCGACATGTGCGCGCATCTCAAACAGGACGGGCATGAACAGGACGTCACCGCCCGAACAGGTTTGCTGCTGGACCCTTATTTCTCGGGCACCAAGGTCAAGTGGCTGCTTGACAACGTCGACGGTGCGCGGGCGCAGGCCAATGCCAACGCGCTGTTGTTCGGCACAATCGATACCTTTCTGATCTGGCGATTGACCGAAGGGCGCAGCCATGTGACGGACGCCACGAACGCCGCACGCACCTTGTTGTTCGACATTCACACCGGCAGCTGGAGCCCGCAAGTCTGCGATTTGCTGGACGTGCCTGTTTCGATGTTGCCAAAGGTGCTGGATTGTGCGGCAGATTTCGGCACCACAACCTTGCTGGGCGGCTCTATTCCGATTCTGGGCGTGGCCGGGGATCAGCAGGCCGCCACCATCGGACAGGCCTGTTTCCAACCAGGCATGATGAAGTCGACCTATGGCACGGGGTGTTTTGCCCTTTTGAACACCGGGGCGCAGCCGGTCGCCTCGAAAAACCGACTATTGACCACCATTGGTTATCAGCTGGACGGGCAACGCACCTATGCGCTGGAAGGCTCGATCTTTATTGCCGGGGCTGCGGTGCAATGGCTGCGCGACGCACTACAGATTATTGACGCCGCTCCGCAAAGCGGCGATTTGGCGGCGCAGGCCGATCCAACCCAAAACGTCGTGTTGGTACCCGCCTTCACCGGGCTTGGCGCCCCCTACTGGAAACCCGACTGCCGGGGCGCGATGTTCGGATTGACTCGCAACTCGGGCCGGGCCGAGATCGCACGCGCAACGCTGGACAGCATCGCCTATCAGACCCGCGATCTGTGGCACGCCATGCAGGGTGACTGGGGGGCTGAGGCCGATGTAATCCTGCGCGTCGATGGCGGGATGAGCGCGTCCGATTGGACCATGCAGGGCCTGTCGAATTGTCTGGGCGCCCCCGTGGACCGCCCGGTGATGCAGGAAACAACGGCTCTGGGGGCCGCGTGGCTGGCGGGCATGAAAGCAGGCATCTATCCCGATCAGAACGGGTTCGCCGAGACCTGGCAACTGGACAAGCGCTTTGAGCCGGACATGGCGCAAGACGCACGCGACGCCGCCTATGCCCGCTGGCAGCGCGCTGTGCAGGCGGCAATGGCGTTTTGACAGGATAGACCCTGGCCGCTTTGGCACATTGGCATTCCCGCATTGAGCGATGCCGATGATGCGGAAAAACTGTCATCTGTTCCAAGCCGGAAAGAACAGTTTCCAGCTATAAGCGCTGGAGGATTGCCGTTACGATTGGGCGAAAGACAGTCTTCTTCGATTGGGTAAGTTATGAAGGTCAACGCGCTATTGATTTCGGCTCTCTTGGTCAGCAGCGGTATTGCTGTATGGGGTGTTGTCGACCCGCACGGCTTGGGTTCTGTTTCGTCAAGAATTGTCACCATCCAATTCGAAAGCCGAGGCTGGTTCATAATGCTTGAGGCCAGCGCTCTCTTGTTGCTGGCTATTTATCTTGCGTTTTCCAAGTACGGCTCGATCCGAATTGGCCCCGAAGGATCACAGCCCGAGTTTTCGACCCCGGCTTGGATTGCCATGCTGTTCGCGGCAGGTATGGGTGTAGGCTTGCTGTTTTTTGGCGTTTCAGAGCCGCTTACCCACTTTTCGGTAATCCGCGATTTTTCTTCTGATTCAGAAGCTGCAAGGCTCGCTATTTTCGTAACCTATTTGAACTGGGGGTTCCACGCCTGGGCCATCTATGGGGTCATTGCGCTCATAGTTGCCTATTTTGCTTTTCGGCGTCAGCGCTCGTTGCTGCTAAGCGCTCCGTTGTTGGACGTGTACGGAGACAAAGCATGGACCCGCGGATTGGCTTGGTTGTTTGACTTCTTATCTGTCGTTGCCATAGCCGTTGGACTGGCGGGATCGTTGGCCATGGGTATATTTCAGATTCAAACGGGGCTGGCCGGAATTCTTGGGGTACCAAATTCAAACTACCTTACAGCAATAATTTTTGCCGTCACGTGCGTTGCTTTTCTTATCCCCCTGAGGCGCGATTTAGGAGAGGGAATGTCAAAACTGTCCAACTTGGCGATGGGTATTGCGATAAGTCTCCTGGTTTATCTACTTGTCGTTGGTCCGACGTCTTTCGTGATGAATTCGATCGTTTCAGGTTTTGGACGTTATGTTTTCAACGTCTTACCTGCCGGTTTTTCAACAACAGAGTTCTTTGATAGCAGCATTTCCACATGGTTTCAGGACTGGACGCTTAACTACATGATCTGGTGGCTTGCGTGGTCTCCATTTGTGGGCATTTTCATCGCGCGCATTTCAAAGGGTCGCACGATACGCGAGTTTCTGGCCGGCGTCATAATTGCGCCTACTCTTTCTTCGGTGTTCTGGTTTGGTGTGTTTGGCGGCGCTGGTTTTTTTGATGTTTTGAATGGCAACGGCTATCTTCTTGAGGTCAATGGCCAGAGTCTGGACGCGACGACCTTCGCACTTCTGCAACAATTTCCATTGAAATTTGTCACACAGATCGCAACGATTGCCGCCGCTTTCCTCTTTGTTGTTACAAGCGTGGTCAGCGCAGGCTTCACCCTTGCAATGATTGGAACGGGCGGGGATGAGAACCCTTCGCCCAGCGTTCGAACCATCTGGGGGATGGTACTCGGCGCGCTGGGGTTGGCTATGATCGTTGTAAACGATGTTTCTCTTGTCAGGTCTATTATCGCTCTTTCGGCCATTGCTTTTGTTTTCATCGTACCAATTCTTGTTGTCTGTCTGCTCAAGTCGCTGTCAAAAGAGGTTCCCGAATGACAGGTTCGATCGTCGATACGGTTTTGAACGTATCTGTTTTTTTGTACATTGGGTTTCTGATCTGGCTCGCGCTTCAACGCGTTTAGAATCTCGTGTTTAAAGCGGTCCTGGACTGGATCTCACACCCTTTGGAGCTGACTGCTTTGAGCTCTAAGCCGGCAGTATCGGCAAGCGTGTTACAGCCAATCCACGTCGTTTGGTTCAATGCCATCGGACCTTCCACAGTCGAGAACCATACGCTCAACCTGTCAATGCAGCCTTAACTGTGATCCTTCAAAAGGCGCTGCTTTTGACGTGACCAGTCGCGTTTGGCCTGGGTTTCCCGCTTGTCGTGCAGCTTTTTGCCTTTGGCGACGCCAATCTTCAACTTGGCCCGGCCTTTGTGATTGAAATACAGAACCAGCGGCACCAGTGTCATGCCCTTGCGCTGGGTTGCGTTCCATAGATTTGACAATTCTTTTCGCGATACCAGCAGCTTACGGCGGCGACGCTCTTCGTGTTTGAACACTTTGGCTTGTTCATATGGCGCGATATAGCTGTTGATCAGCCACAGCTCTCCGTCATCGACAGACGCATAGCTTTCGGCAATGTTGGAACCGCCCGCACGCAGCGACTTGACTTCGGAACCTTCCAGCATGATGCCACACTCGATATCCTCTTCGATTGCGTAATCGAAGCGGGCCCGCCGGTTTTCGGCAATCACTTTGTAGTTCGGATCTGACTTTTGCTTGACCATGACGCCTTGATTTAGGCGGCTTGTGTGTTCTGTGCAAGCCGGGGTTTCAACAAGGCGGTCAGGACTGCGCCGACAGGATCAGGTCAGGTCCGAAAATTGTATCGGCGTGATTGTGCAAATAGATCTTGAGCCAGGGTGTAAAGCGTCCGGGATGCCGTTTCGCCTCAGCCAGCAGATCGTGATAGTCGATCCAGCGGATATCCATGACTTCGTCCGGGTTCGGCTCGATCTTCAGCGGGCCGCGTACATGGGCCAGAAACACATCCACAACTTCGTGTTCGACCATGCTGTTGCCGACATCCGCATGGTATTCAAGCTGATGGCGGTATTCGGGGTATAATCCGACAATTCCCAATTCTTCGCGCAGCCGCCGGACTGCGCATTTCGAAGGCGACTCATCCCAGTCGGGATGCGTGCAGCACGTGTTCGCCCAAAACCCCGGCGTGTGGTACTTTCCCAAGGCTCGACGTTGCAGCAAAATTTCGGTCCCGCGCACAACAAACACTGACACGGCCTTGTGCCTCAGACCTTTTTCATGCGCCTCAAGCTTGTCAACGGCGGTCAATTCGCCATCCACCCAGGCCGGAATCATGAGTCCCATCTGTCATCTCCTGCTACAGGTCCGCCGATGGGCGGGATAAAGGGATTTGGCTGCTGCCGGGTTGGCTTGGCGGTTTGGTGCATCGGATTCGTCGATCTGCACCTCATGGACGTAAAGTGGCGATCAAAACGCCAGTAATCAATCGCACGAAAGGCCGCAGGGGCTGCGGCCTTTTGGTTCTTTGGCTTGCTGGGTTCTGTGTCAGCCGCCAGAAACACTGACGAGATAGGCATAGACATCCTCGCCGCCGGATTTCAGCCGGAAGGTCATCTTGGATTTGGCAGATGTCTGGTCAAGATAGTCTTTCAGAAAGGCTTTGGGATCCTGCGAGAAGGCAACAAAGCTGTCTTCGTCCCAGACCAGCCCGTTTTCACCCGCCGTCACGATGCTGTCGCCATAGCGGAAGTCTTCATAGGTGCCTGCCGTGCGCCCGGCGATCCCGTAAAGATTGGGGCCGGTGCGGCCGCCCTTGACGATAACCTCGCCCGCCGGATCCGCAATCATGTGGCAGGCTTTGCATTTGTTGAAAACCTTTTTGCCAGCCTCAGCATCACCATCCGCATGTGCCGGCAGCGTTAGAAGACTTGCAAGTGTTGCGGCGAGAATGCGTTTCATAACCATGGCTCCACATATTGTTGGCTAAGCCGGAATGGAGCGTTGAGCGCCCAAAGAGTCAACATCCAGATTGCCGCGTACGGGCTGGCAAGGCTGCGGCAAATCGCCGGGCTACTGCGTCATGTGCAGCGCGGACCAACACGGCAACAGATCGCCTTGTGCTGGCGATGCAAGGTAAATCGCACGTGCAATGGCCCGTGCCAGACACAGCGATGCGGCGTGCCCGATCAGGCCCAGGTCCCTGTCCTGCGTGACAGCATGCGCGCCCGTGCTGAGGGCGAACACCAGATCGCCGTCGCCCGGCGTATGGGCCGGCACAACAGCACGGGCGATCCCGTCATGCGCGGCCACCGCCAGACGCTGGCATTGAACTTTGGTCAGGGCAGCATCCGTTGCAACGATGGCAATGGTTGTACTGGTGTCATCTGATTTTGCATGCATGGCCTGCGCTTTGCGACTGACCAGATGATGGCCAAGACCTGCGCTTGGGTCCGGTCCCAATCCACCAAATTCATCACCTGTTTCGAACGGGGCGGCCCAGAAATGGCAATCGCCGGGCGTGGTCACACTGCCCAGTGGATTGGCCGCCACCAGAGCCCCGACAGTGATCCCTGTATCCAACGTGAAAGATGCTGAGCCCAACCCGCCCTTATGCATCGCTGCCAACGCCCCGGTACCGGCCCCGGCTGTTCCCAGATCAAACATGTCCGTGGCTGCGTCGAACGCGGCGTGGCCCAGCCTGCGATACGGGTTTTCGGACCATTGCTTGTCGCCGCCATTCAAAAGATCGAACAGGATCGCACCGGGTACGATGGGCACCACGACGCGACCGACGGCAAAGCCGCGCCCTTGCGCCAGCAGCGCGTCGGACACCCCGGAACAGGCATCCAGGCCAAAGGCCGAGCCACCGGACAACACCAGAGCATCAACCCGGTCAACCGATTTGTCTGCGCTCAGCAAATCCGTCTCTCGTGTGCCCGGAGCCCCGCCCATCACATGCACCGACGCGGTGAAAGGCTGATCGGCGGTCAGAACCGTTGTGCCCGATTTGAGCGTGTGATCCTGTGCATTGCCGACCCGCAGACCAGGAACATCGGTGATCAGGTTTTTGGGCCCTGGCGTCATGACGATCTTTCGGGGTGGTGCCGGAAAGCGCGCAGGCGCGCTGCCTCCGGCGGGGATATTTCTGGCCAGATGAAGCGCGGATCAGATGCAGCGGCCACCGTCCACCTCCAACGCTGCGCCTGTGATCATGCTGGCTTCGTCCGAGCACAGAAAACAGGCGGCGTTCGCCATGTCTTCGGGGGTTGAAAAACGACCTAGTGGGATGGTCGACAGAAACTTGGCCCGCATCTCAGGCGTGTCTGCGCCCATGAAGGATTTGAGCAAGGGTGTTTCACCCGCCACCGGGCAGATTGCATTGACCCGCACATGGGAGGGCGCAAGTTCGACGGCCATGGTCTTTGTCGCCGTGATCATCCAGCCCTTGGACGCATTGTACCAGTTCAGGTTGGGGCGCGGTGACAGGCCGGCTGTAGAGGCCACATTCAGAATTGCTCCGGAACCGCGCTCTTTCATCGCCGGCACAAACGCCCGCGCCGTCAGATAGACGGATTTCATGTTCACGCTGCACACGCGATCAAATTCGGCTTCGCTGATCTCTTCAAGCGGCGCCGGGGCATGTGTCACCCCCGCGTTGTTGACCAGAATATCCAGATCGTCAAAGCGGTCGCGTAGAGCCAATGCCAGGTTTTGGACCGACACGGCATCAGCCACATCAACCTGCTGCGCAATCGCGCCCGGACCAAGTTGTTTTGCCATGTCCTGGGCCGCATCCCCGTTGATATCGGCAATCAGCACCTGTGCGCCTTCGGTCAGGAACTTGTCTGCAATACCAGCGCCAAAGCCCGAAGCGCCGCCTGTTACAAGTGCGGTTTTTCCCTCTAACCTCATGACGTTACTCTCCTTCACTGGACCAGAGTAGCGATGCGCCGCAAAACTACCAGGTCAATCTTCGGACACCTTGCCGCGCAGGGCTTTGACGTCGGATCGCGCCTTTTTGGCCGCCAGTCGCCGTTTCACCGACCCATAGGTGGGTTTGGTGGCGATGCGCCGCTTGGGCTTGACCAAAGCCCGGCCAATCAGCTCGGCCAGCCGCGCGCGGGCTATGTCGCGATTGCGGGCTTGCGAACGCGTTTCTTCGCACTGGATGACAATGGCACCATCCCGGGTCCACCGGCGACCGGCCAGCCGTTGCAACCGCGCCTTGACCGGATTAGGCAAGGATGGTGAGCGCGCCGCCTCGAACCGCAACTCAACTGCGGTCGAGACCTTGTTGACATTCTGCCCGCCAGGACCTGAGGCGCGGACGAACGTCTCGGTCAGTTCCCAGTCCTGCAGGATAATATCGTCGGTGATGCGCAACATATGCCGGACCTTACAGGGCGTCTGCCGAAACAGAAAGGGCCGCCCCGGCGGGACGGCCCTTCGAAAGTTCAGGAGGTCGGGTCGGTTAGATCACTCGACCAGCCGGAGCACGCGCTCCGCCAAGGGCTGCCCTAGCAGACGATCCCCCCGGTTGTTCCGACACCTCTCTCCAATCTCTTTCTCGACACTGGATCACCTCCTTTTCTATCTGTTGCGGTTGAACAGGAGCGTGACACAACTTGTGCCGATCTCAAAGCACTTTTTTAAGCGGGCTGCGCTGCGGTCAGACGCGCAACAATCACCTTGAACGGGATCAGAGCGATCAGCGCGATTGACAGTTTGACCAGCCAGTCCGCAAAGGCCAGCGTGACCCATAGTGGCGCAGCCGGCCCGCTGAGCATGAAAGGTACCGGCTCCCACGCCCAGCTGATTGCGGCGTCGGCGTTTGCACCGAACACAGCGACCGAGGCCGAAAAGGCAATGGTAAAGAAAATCGCCGTGTCCAGTGCCGAACCCACAAGGGTCGACACCAGCGGTGCGCGCCACCAGCGACCACCCCGCAGCGAGTTGAACACGGTGACATCGGTCAGCTGTGCGATCAGAAAGGCAGTTCCGGACGCGACAGCGATCCGCAGCGGAACGGCGGCATATGTAAAGCCGTCACCCTGCAACATGATCTGACTGCCGATCAGCGAGCAGACGATACCTGTGGCAAACCCGGCAAAGACGACCTTGCGCGCCGGACCAACACCGTAAACCCGGTTCATGATATCAGTGACCAGAAAGGCCAGCGGATAGGTAAAGGCACCCCAGGTCAACAGCCCGTCAAGAATCAGGAACTGGACCAGAATGTTGGAGGCCACGACAATGGCGGCCATGGCAAGAATGCCGGGAATAAAGCTGCGTTGCATGTTCAGATGCCCGTTTTTACAAGGTAGCGGCGACTTGGCCCCAGGCTCATCCCAGGACAGGCCGTGCGTTTAGACCCTTGTCCATGCCGTGTCAATCGGGCAGCAGATATTCCACAAGTTCGGTCCGTTGCAGCGCCAGAAAATTGTCATCCGAGATCATGGTGGCGCGCAGACGGTTCTGATCATCGCGCCAGATGGACAGACCTTCGAGATTGTCGTGCATGCCGGTGTCTGTCTGCAAAAGGATTTCTTCGGCCTTTGGTATATCATCGGCGATGTCCCATCGCCGCAACCGCGAGCGGAACCCAGGCAGCGATATCTTGCGTTCCAGCACGTAAAAACGGCCATCCGGTCCAAAATCGGCCGCAACCGGCAGAAACCCGTCCCTGGGCGTCAACACAAACGGGGTCGACCAGTCATGACCGTCCCAGCGATAGACCGGGATATCCCCCTGCGGCGTGCGGGTTTTCTCGGTCAAGGTATACAGGCGGCCCTGGGCGTCGATCGCGAGGCTTTCAAATGATCCGTTTCTATCAAGGTTCTCGAACGCCTGGGGACGAGGCAGAACCCGCGCTTTTGCGCCGAAAGCGGAGTAATAGGCGATACGATGTACACCTTCGAACGACAGGAAAAAACCACCCTTTGCGGCCATCGCAATCCCTTCGGAATCACCGACATAACCTGTCAGAAACCGCCCCGTGCTGGACAGGACCGGCCAGTTTTCCACAACGTTGATATCGGTGATTGCGTCCTGATGCCTGAGAAGGCGCGCAACCACCACAGTCGAGCGATCACTGAGCGCCACCATCCTGCGACCCTGATCTGACATATGAAGGGCCGAGAAACCGCCAAACCAGTCCGCCGTATGACGCCAGTCATAGCTGCCCAACAGGCTTGCTGACTTGACCTCGACCGCGCGGACCGGCCCGGCGATCACAGCCGCCGCGATCAGTTGGATTGCAGTACGGCGGCGCATTGCTGCGGCAGATCGGTCAAAACATATTCCCGACGCTTTTTGGGTGCCGGAGCATTCGGGTCCGGCGGCGGTGGGTTCAGGATATTGCGCACCCATTGCTGCGCTTCGGCGCAGCCATCGCCCTTAGGCGGCGGGTCCTGATTGACGCAGCCTCTTGATCCGCGCGGGCACTTCAGGCGCACATGGAAATGGTAGTGATGCCCCCACCACGGTCTGATCTTGCGCAGATACGCCTTGTTGCCGGTTTCGTTGTTGCACATCTGAACCTTTGCACCTGGAAAAACGAAGATACGTGCAACCCGTTTATCCTGAGCGGCCGCCCGCAGCACCGCGTGATGCTGACTGGTCCAGTTGCTGTTTACATATGCACCGTTCGAGCGGCGCAGGGAAATCGATGACAGGTTTTCGCGCGCTTTGCGGCTCAGCCGCATGTCAGTGCCGGGCAGCATCCAGATATCAATATCCAGACCCAACTGATGCGACCGGTGGCCCGACGTCATTGGCCCGCCCCTTGGCTGGCTGATATCCCCGACATATAGCCCGTTCCAACCCGGTTGTTTGGCCGCAACCCGGCTAAGGTCCTGCACATAGTCAATGGCCACGGGATGTCCCCAGTTGCGATTGCGCGACAGGCGCATGGCTTGCCAGGTCGGACCCGTTTCGGGCAATTGCACTGACCCGGCGGCGCAGCCGCGCGAATAGCTGCCGAACGCGGCTGGTTTCTGCTGGGAACTGACCTTTTGTGCACCAAACAGCTGTTTCGCCAGCGGTTGCGCCTGTGCTGCACCTGTCATTGCAAGGGCGGCCAGAATTAGGAAAAACGGCTTTAATTTCATCTGCTCTGATCCCCTTCCGGTCTGACCCAGCGCATCAGTATGAGACCCAGAATAAACAACAGAATGATCGGTGACACCCCTAGACGGGCATTGCCGGTGACCGTTGTTGCAATTCCGATCAAAAGCGGCGCCGCAAACGCCGTGGCGCGGCCGGACAGTCCATAAAGCCCAAAGCTTTCAACCGGAGTGCTGGGATCGGTATGGCGCACCATCAACGACCGGCTGGCCGATTGCAAAATACCGCCCATGCCGCCGATCAGAACTCCGCAGCCGAAAAACACCAGATCCGGCAGGCCCGAGCCCTCGGGCAGCGTAATTCCGTAAATCTGCGTCCGATCCATCGATACAATCGTTGCACACACAAAGATCAGGACCCAGATCGCCGTCAGAATGACCGGCTTGGGTCCGAATTTGCGGTCCATCCTGCCACCAATCCACGCAAAGATGGCCGACGCCAGAACACTGACAATTCCAAAGACGCCTATTTTGATCAGATCCCATTCCAGAACCAGCCGCGCATACACGCCGCCGAAACTGTACAATCCGTTCAGCGCATCGCGGTAGAACATGGACGACCCCAGATAGGTCGCCAGGCTGTGACGATGGCGCAGGTCCGCCAGGGATTTGCCCAGAACACGCAGCGCGTCGCGCAGGTTGCCGGTTTTTTCCGAAGACGGATCATCGCGCACCCACAAATAGTACGGCACCATGAACAGAATGAACCACCCGGCAGTGAATGGGCCGACAAACCGCGTACCTTGCTGCTGCGCCGCATCCAGACCAAACAGAGGGTGGATACCGATCAGAGTTTTGCCGTTGGGTTGCTCGACAAAAAGCAGCAGCATGATGGACAGCGAAATCAGACCTCCGAAATAGCCAAAGGCGAAACCCGATCCCGAGATTTCGCCGACCTCTTTGTCGTCACCCAGATCGGGCAGCTGCGAGTTTATAAAGATCAGCGCGTATTCCGCGCCCACAAACCCCAATCCAAAGGCCGACAGCATCAGCCACATGTTTGATCCGTCCGGCAGCGTGAACCACAACGCGGCCGAGCCTGCGACATACATAACCGAAAACGCAAATATCCAGGGGATACGCCGGCCCGAGACATCCGCCATCGCCCCCAGCAGGGGTGCTCCAAATGCAATAATCAATCCGGTAATGGTCAGGCAGTTCGCCCAGACCGTTTGCGCCCTGGCTGCTGCCGCCTGCGAATCCAGTCCCGTGTCCGCAAAATACCCTGCCGCGACCCCGGCAAAATAAGGCCCAAAGACAAAGGTAACCAGCAAAGAGTGATATGGCTGACTGGCCCAGTCAAAGAACCACCAGCCCCAGATGCGCTTGCGCTTGGAAATCTCTGCCATAACTGCCCCTAGTGCTCTTTGCGTCTTATAAGACGGGCGTTTGGGTCAATTCGCAAGCTTTCAGTTGGCTCAGACTTGCTCTTTGCGGCGATGACGCTTAGGTCTCGGCAATCAAGAGAACGGAGTGCCCATGCTGTCGCTGATCCAAATTCTTCTGCTGATCCTGGACATCGTCTGGTTCATCATCCTTGCCCATGTGATCATGAGCTGGCTGATCAACTTTCAGGTGCTCAATCTGAACCAGCAGCTTGTGGCACAGATCTGGTATGGCCTGAACCGCATTCTCGAACCGATCTACAGCCCGATCCGTCGCTTTTTGCCAAACATGGGCGGGCTTGATCTGACCCCATTGATCGTGCTGATCGCGGTTTACGCATTGCGGATCATCCTGATAAACAACGCGGTCTATTTCGTCTGAGGTCTTGTTCACCGAATCTTAGTATGTGAATGTCCTGTCTTAAGAGCAGATAAACTATAAGACAGGGTCACCCCGAACATGTTCGACGCCGCACCTATGCTGCGAGATGTCTTTGGATTCGACGCCTTCCGCCCCGGGCAGGAGGAAATCGTCGATGCCGTGACCGCCGGGGAAAACGTACTGGCGATTATGCCAACAGGTGGCGGGAAATCCCTGTGTTATCAACTTCCTGCCCTGATGCGCGATGGTGTCACCGTAGTGATTTCACCGCTGATTGCCCTGATGCGCGACCAGGTCCGCGGCTTGCAGGAGGCTGGCGTCGAAGCTGGCGCGCTGACCTCGGGCAACACACCCGAAGAAACCGATGCCGTATGGGAGGCGCTGGAAGACGGGCGCCTGAAACTGTTGTACATGGCCCCGGAACGTCTGGCCGCCGGATCGGCGCTGGGGATGCTGCGGCGCATCAATGTCAGCCTGATTGCCGTGGACGAAGCACACTGCGTTAGCCAATGGGGCCATGATTTTCGTCCGGACTATCTGCGGATCGGAGAGTTGCGGCGCGTACTGAACGTACCGCTGGCCGCGTTCACCGCAACCGCAGATGCGGAAACGCAGGACGAGATCGTTGAAAAGCTGTTTGATGGCACCGAACCGCACAAATTCCTGCGCGGATTCGATCGCCCGAATATCCATCTGGCCTTTGCTGCCAAGGACGGCCCGCGCAAACAGATTCTCGACTTTGCCGCGGCGCGCAAAGGCCAGCCGGGCATCGTCTATTGTGGCACCCGCAACAAAACCGAAGTGCTGGCCCAGGCCCTGCGCGTCGAAGGGCACACCGCCTGCCACTATCACGGTGGCATGGACCCCGACGATCGTCGCATCGTCGAAACACGTTTTGCCCGCGAAGATGGCTTGATCGTCGTCGCCACCGTGGCCTTTGGCATGGGCATCGACAAACCCGATATCCGCTGGGTTGCCCATGCGGACCTGCCCAAGTCTATCGAAGCCTATTACCAGGAAATCGGCCGCGCCGGTCGCGATGGCGGCCCGGCCGAGACGCTGACCCTGTTTGGCCCGGATGACATCCGGTTGCGTCGCACGCAAATTGATGAAGGTCTGGCACCGCCCGAGCGGCGCATGGCCGATCATGCCCGCCTGAACGCTCTGCTGGGGCTGGCCGAGGCACTGGAATGCCGCCGCCGCACCTTGCTGGGCTATTTCGGAGAACAGGCCGCGCCCTGCGGGAAATGCGATCTGTGCGATACGCCCCCGGATGTGTTCGACGGCACCACCCCCGTCCGCATGGCCTTGTCCGCGATCCTGAGAACCGAGGAATGGTTTGGCGCGGGTCATCTGATCGACATTCTGTTGGGCAACGAGACGGACAAAACACGTGCCCGCCGTCATGACGGCCTGTCGACCTGGGGTATTGGAAAAGACTGGTCGCGCGCGCAATGGCAGGCGATCTTTCGGCAAATGATGGGGCACGATCTGGTCCGTCCCGACCCCGAACGCCATGGGGCACTGCGCATGACCGAAGCCGCGAAGCCGATCCTGAAAGGTGATGCTCAGATCAACCTGCGCAAGGATACGATCCGCAAGACATCACGCCGACCCGCTGTCAAAGAAATGGTATCCGAAGAAGACGCGCCGCTGCTATCCGCTCTTAAGGCGAAACGCCGCGCTCTGGCGGAATCCGCACGGGTTCCGGCCTATGTTATCTTTCCTGACCGGACCTTGATCGAAATGGCTGAAAAACGGCCGAAGACGCTGAACGAAATGGCTCATATTGGTGGTGTTGGTGCCAAGAAACTGGAACGCTACGGCGATATCTTTCTGACGGTGATCGCAGGCGCGATTGACGCTGTACATCCGGCGCGCCGCAAACTGGCAGGCAGGGATCAGGGCCAGATTTATGACAGGCTGCTCGAGATTCAGTCGCAGCTTTCGCGCGGCCCGGATGGGATCGACAAACCGCTGACATGCTCGGCCTCGCAACTGGCCAGAGTGGCGCAGATGCGCCCGGATGATCCGCGCGGGCTCGAGCAGGTTTTGGGGGATCGTCGTCACAAAAGGTTTGGCGCCGCTTTTCTGGACGTCCTGCGCGCGGCGGGCTAGATACGCCCCAACAGGCAAAGAACGAGGGCCGACATGCTGACAGTTATTTCCCCGGCCAAACGGCTGGATTGGGCAGAGCGCGACACCGAGGTGACGCAGCCGGAGTTTCAGGATGACGCGATCCGGTTGTCCAAAACTGCACGCAATCTGACCTTGGGTGACCTGAAAAAGCTGATGGACCTCAGTGACGATCTGGCCAGGCTGAATCGGGACCGGTACCGCGCTTTTGCAGATGCGCCCGAGGCAAAGACAACCCGCCCCGCAGCGTTGGCCTTTGCCGGAGACACCTATCAGGGGCTCGAGGCGGCCACGCTGGACACCGAGGAAATGGCCTGGGCGCAGGAACATCTGCGCATTCTGTCAGGTCTGTACGGTCTGCTGCGCCCGCTGGACGCGATTCAGCCTTACCGGCTGGAAATGGGCAGCAAACTGAAAACGCGGCGCGGCAAGACCCTATATGCATATTGGCGCGATCAGTTGAGCAAGGCGCTGAATGCACAAGCCGAACAGATCGGCAGCGACGTGCTGGTGAACTGCGCCAGTCAGGAGTATTTTGGGGCGGTCGATCCTAAGGCCCTGAAGCTGCGCACTGTCACGCCGGTGTTCATGGAAGACAAAGCCGGCAGTCCAAAGATTGTCAGCTTCTTTGCCAAGAAAGCGCGGGGTGCGATGGCCAGATACATCATTCAGCATCGCGTGACCAATCCGGCGGGGCTGCTGGATTTCAACACTGGCGGCTATGCCTATCGCGCCGATATGTCGGACGCGGACAAACCCGTTTTTGTCCGGCCCTATCAGGGCTGATCCCGCATCGACTGGTCATAAGCAACCAGTTCCACCGTATTGCCTTCGGGGTCTTCGGTGAAAATTCCGCGCCACCCGATCCAGCCGAACCGTTCAACCCGGTACGGCTGTCCAATCCGGTCGTACCAACGCAGAACCGCCTCTTGCTCGGAAAAAGGCAGTGACAGGGCGATGTGGTGCAAAGACGATCCACCACCCGTCACCGGGCGGTGCGCGCCTGTTGGATGCAAACCGGGGCGTGGGGCGGCCGTGTGATGAAACAGGGCCAGAACCTGCGTGTGCCCGCCAAATCCTTCGGCAATGCGAAAGAACGTTATGGCACTGTTCTGGTCACCTGCCAGACGTTCAAGCCCGATAACGTCTTCGTAAAAGCGCACCATGGGGGCCATATCCGCGCAGCGTATTGCAATCTCACCCAGCGCGCGGGGCCGGAATCCTCGATCCTGTGACATGATCTCAGCCTAGCCGGTTTGTCCGGGCGGGCAAAGCAGCGGTTCGGCGCAATCCGGCACGTGATCCTCAATCATTTTGTGAATCAGCTTCTTGTGCAGTGGCTTGGTCAAGTAATGATCCAGACCAGCGGACAGAATGCCCTGATCGTCGCCTGCCATTGCATGCGCTGTCAGCGCCACAATCGGCACATGGCCGCCGGTTTCGACCTCGCGCCGCCGAATTTCCGCCGTCGCCTGTTTGCCGTCCATTCTGGGCATGGAAATATCCATAAAGATCAAATCCGGCCGGATGTTATCAAAGGCTTCGACCGCCTCGATCCCGTTGTTGGCAAAATGAAGATCGATGTTCAGATCCTTGACCATTTTGCGCAGGATAAGCTGATTGGTTCGATTGTCCTCTGCCGCAAGAACACACATTTTCCGCTGATGATCCGACGTCCCGGCACGCGCGGGCATCTTGGGGCGATCGTCCGGTGTCTGCATCTGAGATCCACGCCCGCCCAAAGCGGAAAGCCGTTCGTACAGTTCGGATCTGGGAATGGGTTTCTGCAACACGCCGTCAATCAGATGGCATGCCGGGTCGGCGTGGATCGCGCCGGGATTCGCGGACATCACCACCACCGGCAGATCGCTCCATCCGCGGTCGTTCAAGGTGGTGGCCAGTTCCAGACCATCCATATCCGGCAGGTCGTGATCACACAGCACCAGATTGATCGACGGACCCATTTTCGACAATGCCTCTTCACCGGAACTGCACACTGTCACCTGGATCCCAAGCCGCCCCAGCTGTTTGGTCAGGATGGCGCGATTAACGGCCAGATCCTCAACCACCATGACATGGGTCATGTGACCCGCCAGATCGGGTGGAGCAGGTTGGGGCCCTTCCGCCGCGGGCAAGGTGATCCGAAAGCCGAAACAGGACCCGCTTGCCGGTTCGCTTTCAACCCAGACGGTGCCACCCATCATGGTGATCAGGCGTTTAGTTATGGACAATCCCAGGCCGGTGCCTTAGAACTGCCGGTTGCGCTGATCTTCAACCTGATTGAATTCACCAAAGATATGGGCAACCTTGTCGGCTTCGATCCCGATACCGGTATCCTCGATCGCCACGTGAATGTCGCAGGACTGAGTATCCGGGTGCGGAACCCCGGTCACCCGGACCAGAACGTGACCTTCGGAGGTAAATTTAACCGCATTGCCCACCAGATTTGTCAGAACCTGTCGCACGCGGCCGGGATCGCCCACAAACAGTGTCGGCAGAAACAGATCGTAATCCACCAGCAGCGTCAGACCTTTATCCCGGACGCTGGGTTGCAGCAGCATCGCAACCTCAAGAATGCAGCGTTCAAGATCAAATTGTTCAGGATGCAGTATCAGCTTGTCCGCTTCAATCTTTGAATAGTCCAGTACATCGTTGATGATAACCAGAAGCGCCTCACCCGAATTGCGTATGGTGTTGACGTACAACAGTTGTTCGTCGTTCAGCCGGGTTTCACCCAGCAATTCCGTCATGCCGACGATCCCATTCATGGGTGTGCGTATTTCATGACTCATGTTGGCCAGAAAGGCAGATTTTGCCCGGTTGGCGGCCTCGGCCCTTTCCCGTGCGGTTTCCAGTTCGGTTTCATGCCGGACCGAGGCTGTGATGTTCAGCGCAAGGCTGACCACATCGCCGCCTTTGCCGCGCTGGTCGATCAGTCGGATATACTGTCCGTTCCAAAGCTGAATCACAACTGGCGGCGGATTGGCCCGGGCCCAGCGATCGCGCATTCTGGTCACCCAGCATGCTGCCGCTTCGTCACCGGTATCGACAATCCCCTCGGCCGTGAGCACGTCCAGTATCCGGTGGTATGAAATGCCCTGACACACGTCATCCAGCCCTTCGAATACGCTGAGATACGCGGCATTGGCACTGATCAGCCGGCTTTCACCATCAAAAAAGGCAAAGCCATCCTGAATGGTCTGTATCGAATGCCACAGACGGCGTTCTGCCACTTCGATCTTGGCATTGGCGACGGTCAGATCGGATTTGACCTTTTCGTTTTCGCCCCGGACCGTCTCAACCTCGGCCTGGGTTTCACCAATGCGTTTCGTCAAAGCTATGGCATGGCGGCCCAGTTTGCGGTTCGCGGCGGACAGTTCAGCCTGTTTCAGGTCCAACAGCCGTTCGGCCGCCAGACGCGCACGCCGTTCCTGGGCCAGTTTGTTCGCAAGACTCATGATGTTCGATTCCGGGACAGATTGCACACAGCATCCCGGCACAGCGTGAAAAAGTGCTTAAGGCGCGCGCGATCTTTCGGATTCAGCGCCGCCCTTCCCGTAACCAACCACCCAACAGGAAACCGCCGGCAAGCAGCAGGACCAGCCACGGCGGCAACAATCCCGCCTGCGTGACATCGCGCGTCTCATACGCGTCTCGCGGGGTCAAACCGATCCAACCGCGTCCTGCGGCTGGCCGTCCACTGCGTACATTCCGGATCGCCGGCAGCCCATCCTCCAGACGGATCACCCCGCCTCGCAGTTCCGCGATCACCGGATCCAGAATCTCGTCCGTTGCGATCGTGCGCTCGAATTCCTTTGGCGCGGCGGGGCCAAGTCCGATGACGGCGGAATGATCACCTTCCTGCAAGCGGTACAATCCGATTTCGGGGCCAAAGTACTGCGCCTCGAACCGACCGGGCGAGATTTCTTCCAGCGTGATGTCCAGAGTTTCGCCGTTTGGGCGTGTCACCGTCACCGGGCCGACCTCGTCCCCCAGGGTCTGACGGATGATGCGCATGGACTGACCGTTGGCCTCGGCCCAAAGCGCCTCTTCCTCAAGCTCGGGTTCCTTCATCATCCAATGTGCCAGACGCCGCAACAGTTCCAGTTGCGGGCCGCCGCCTTCAAAACCCCGACTCCACAGCCACGCGTGATCCGAAGCCAGCATGGCGACGCGCCCTTCACCGACCCGGTCCAGCACCAGCAGCGGGCGCTCATCCAGCCCGGTCATCAGAACCTCACCGGAATGCTGGTTCACATCGATCTGGCGCAGCCACGCGCCCCAATCCTCGGAATCGCCTAGATTGGTCGTTACCGGGTGTCGATGCCCAAGATCGCTGACCATGGGAACGTAGCGTTCTTCGATCACACGCGCGGTGGGTTGCGCAGGCAGGATCGGCGCCAGTGGCGAGCGAAAGATACTGTCGGCCGAGGCAAAATCGGGTCCGGCGGCAATCAGCACCGCGCCGCCGTCGTTGATATAGTTGGTGACATTGTCCAGATAGATTGCCGGCAAGATACCGCGCCGCTTGTAGCGGTCAAAAATGATCAGATCGAAATCGTCAATTTTCTCCAGAAACAGCTCTCGCGTCGGGAAAGCAATTAGCGAAAGCTCATCCACCGGCACGCCATCCTGCTTTTCCGGCGGGCGCAGGATGGTGAAATGCACCAGATCCACGGAACTGTCTGATTTCAACAAGTTGCGCCAAGTGCGCCCGCCGGGATGTGGTTCGCCCGAGACCAAAAGCACGCGCAACCGATCGCGCACGCCGTTCATCTGGATCAACGCTGTATTGTTGCGGTCGGTCAGCTCTCCTTCGGCCTGCGGAACGGAAAACTGGATCACGTTGCGCCCGCCATGAGGCAGCGTGATCGGCAGTTCGACATCCACGCCGATCGGAATGCTGAAGCGTTCCGGCGCCGCCCCGTCAACCGAGATTTCCAGTGGCGCTGAGGTTGCGTCGACCGGGGCGGCGCCGCTGTCTTCCACACGCAGGGTAAGGGTCACCGGCTCACCAATGATGGCAAAGGCCGGTGCGTTCCGAACGATCAACCTGCGGTCCCAGTCGGTGTCGCGCCCGCTTTGCAGCAAATGCAGAGGTGCGGGCAGATCGGGCGCCTGATCCGCATCATGCACAATACCATCCGAAACAACGATAATGCCGGCGATCCGGGCGCGCGGTTCTTCGGCCAGGGCTGTGTTCAACGCCGCCATGACTTGCGTGCCTTCATCCCCGTCCGCGTCACCAACGGAGATACGACGCAGTTCGGTATTGTCGCGCGATTCGATGTCTGCGGCCAGCTCGGCGGCGGCACGCGCTGTCTGGTCCGCGCGATCCGAAAGCGTCTGACTGGCGCTCTGATCTTCTATCATCAGCACAATATCGGTCAGGCGCGCGCGGTCCTCCATCTGGTAGACGGGGCCGGACAGGGCCGCAATCACGATCAGCGCCGCCAACGCGCGCAGGGCCCAGCCCGACAGGCCGCGCCATGCTGCCAGAGCTATGCCAAGACAGGCAATTGCCGCAACAGCCGCCAGTGCAGGCCAGGGAATAAGCGGATCGAAGATAACGGTTCCGGTCATTGGCCCAACCTGTCAAGCAACGCAGGCACATGCACCTGATCGGATTTGTAGTTCCCGGTCAGCACATGCATGACCAGATTGACGCCGAACCGGTTGGCCAGTTCACGTTGCCGCTCACCTGCATACCCGCGCCCGACCGGCAGCAGCGCCTGACCATTGCCATCCACTGCCCAGGCGCCCGCCCAGTCATTGCCGCCAATCACAACCGGCGTGACGTTGTCGTTGAGGTTGCGAAACGGCATCCCTTCGATCTGTTCGGCATCCAGCGGGGCAGCTTCGACCCAGACATCCGTGCCTGCGTACCGGCCCGGAAAATCCTGCAACAGATAGAAGGTGCGGGTCAGGACGTGATCGCGCGGTATCGGCTCTAGCGCGGGAATATTCAGCGGCGCCGCCAGTTGCTGAAGTTTGCGACCATTGGGGCTTGAAGCTCCAAAACCCGCGATATCCGCGTCGCGAGTGTCGAACAGGATCATGCCGCCCGAACGAAGATACGCGTTCAGCTTGGAATAGGCTTCGGCCGAGGGTTGCGACTGATCCGGCGTAATCGGCCAGTAAAGCAAAGGGAAAAACGCCAGTTCATCGCGCTCAAGATCAACGCCGATCGGATCGGCAGGCTCGACCGAGGTGCGATAATACAGTGTTTGGGCCAGTCCGCGCAGCCCGGCCTGCGCAATATCGTCGACCTGACTGTCACCCGTCAGAACGTGGGCCAGCACCAGCTCGTGCGTGGCTGCAAGCGCAAAATCAGTCTCGTCCGGGGATTGCGCCTGCACTTCGGGCGCAATCAAAAACGCGCTCAGGACAACCGCCGCCGCGCGGGTCAGACCCAGCCGCCCGGACACAGCCAGCGACGCCAGAACGTCCAGGGCCAGCAGGATCAGCGCAAGGCTCAGCAACAGGCCACCCAGGGGCGTTTCGGTTGCAACATCCTGGCCTCTGATCGGCACGTCGGCAGGCCAGACAGCCGGGCGCAGAGCGGCATCTTCGGACAGAACGTTCAGCGCCAGCTTCTGCTTGCCGCTTTCATAAAGGCCCGGGCGCAGATCCGGCCCGATCCGGCCCGAGATCAGGTCAACACCATCCACACCTGCCAGAGTGCCGGCATCTGTCAGAGTTCCAAACCCATCCATGATCTGGACCGGCTCCCACGTGGTGCCCTGCAATTGCGCCTCGGCCCGCGATTTCGCTGCCGAGGCAACGGCCAGACGATCCAGCATTTCCACAAACAGCCCCGACAGCGGCAGGCTTGACCATTCCGCGTCTGCCGTCACATGAAACAGCACGACCTGTCCCAGCCCCAGCGTCTTGCGCGTCACCAGGGGCGTGCCGTCTGACAAGGACGCGATAACACGATCTGCAAGATTAGGATCCGGCTGCGCCATGACCTGCGTTGAAACAACCACATCGTCGGGGATTCGCAGCCCGAAGAATGGCGAGCTTTCCGGGAACGGCGCCAGCGTCTTGGCCTCGCCCCAGCTCATCGCACCACCCACGGACCGGCCGCCGCTGCGCAAACGGGCGGGTAGCAAAATGTTTTCCTCATCACGGCCCAGACTGCTGGCCGCCATGCGCGGACCGGCAAATCGCAACAACAGACCGCCTTGTTCGACCCATTCAACAAGTCCCGCCTGCTCGGTGTCGGACATCTGGGCAACATCGGATAAGACAATCACATCCGGGTTTGCGGGAAGAACATCCAGCAATCCACCATCGACAAAATCCGCCGTCGGACTCAGCACCTGAGTCAGATAATGCAAGGGCGATAACAGCTCCAGACCTTCGCGGTTCACCGTCCCCGCGATCAACGCAACCTCGCGACGCCGCAGACTGTCATCGGTCAGCGTGATTGCCCCGGCCGAGCGTTGTCCCTGAATTTCGAACCGTGTGATCCGGGCACGCAATTCCGATGGCAACGCCAATTCGACCTGCGCGTCGGTTGCGCCTGCCTCGAACATCACCTCGACCGTCTGCAAGACGCGCGCGGTGCCTGCCGGGTCACGGCCTTGCGCCAGAATGGTGACGGTATCTGCGGGTCCAGCTTCGGGGCGCAGAATGGTCAGCTGTATCACCCCGTCCTGATACGCCGCCGGCAAAATCGCCAGCGCGGCCGAAGGTGCGCGAAAGACCGTAACGCCTCCACGGGACTGAAGCGCCGAGACCAGTTGCGCATGATCCACATAGTCCAGCCGGTCGCTGAACCAATGCGTGTCAAACCCGCCATCGACCTGATCCAGCGCTTCTGATACCTGCGCGATCTGTGCCTCGGTTGGCTGCCAGGGGTTCGGAATCAGCCCCGGCAGACGACCCCGCCATGCCTCGGCCGCCTGAAAAACGGGCGTCTCCGGTTCGCTCAGGCGCAGAATCGACACCGGACGGCCAGCGCGGCCAGCTTCGGTCAATTGCGCATCGATCTGATCCAGTGTCGCGGACCAGCGCGTCGCACCCGCCCAACTGGCATCAAGAACCAGAAGCAGCGGACCAGTTCCGGTCTGATCGCGCGACGGGTTCAGAACCGGACCCGCCAATCCGATGATGATCGCCGCAGCAGCCAGCATGCGCAGCAGCAGCAACCACCAGGGTGTACGATCCGAGACAGTTTCATCATCCTTGAGACCAAGCAACAGCGTCACTGCCGGGAACATCCGGCGGATCGGCGCAGGCGGTACAGCCCGCAGGATCAGCCACAGGATCGGCAGGGTCAAAAGACCCAGCAACACCCACGGCGCGGTAAAGCCGATGCCCGCCAGAACCGTCATCGCGTACCCCCGTCAAGGGCGCGATACAACCACAGCAGCGCCGCCTGTGCGCTGTCTCCGGTGTGGTGCAATCCCAATTGCCAACCCGTGACACGGCACAGCTGCATCAGCGCATCTTTGCGCTGCGCCAGCCGGTCCAGATACCGGTCACGCAAGTCTCCGGCTTTCAGCGTTTCGTGCCGGACCGATCCGGCCACGCTTTCGAAAATGGTGCGGCCCCGGTAGGGAAAGCGTGTTTCACTGGGGTCCAGCACCTGTAACAGAACGCCGCGCACGCCACGGTCGGCAGCTTTGGTCAGGGCCAGTTCGACCTCATCCATTGGGCCCAGAAAATCCGAAATGAACACCGCGCGCGCATGCGGGATCATCGCACGATGTTCCGGCGGCGCGTAGTCCGTCTGGGTATCTTCAGACCAGGCCTGCGCCAATCGGACGATCTGCGCATTGCCCCGTCTGGGCGGCAGCGCAGTGCCGGTCAACCCGACACGTTCCCCGCCCCTAACCAGCAGGATGGAAATCGCCAGCCCCAACAGCCGTGCGCGATCAGCCTTGGTTGGTAAGGCGGTATCCGACGCAAATCGCATGGATGCGCCCTGATCGATCCACAGCATCACCGACTGCGCAATCTGCCATTCGCGTTCACGCACAAATTGCTGATCCCCGCGCGCAGACCGCCGATGATCGATCATCCGGCGGCTGTCGCCGATCTGTGCCGGGCGATATTGCCAGAAATCATCGCCCATGCCCGAGCGTCGCCGCCCATGATCCCCCAGCAAAACAGTCCCGGCCAGATGCTCGGCACGCGCCAGCAGCGGCGGCAGCCGGGATGCTTCGGCCTCGGATCTTTCGCGAAGGGTCAAAGGTGCATTCACGCTGCGGCCTCAGTGCGGACCAGGCTGATGGCGGTCGACTCGATCAGCTCGGACAGGCTGTCGCCCCGCGCCCGTGCCGCAAAGTTCAACGCCATCCGATGGCTCAGAACCGGTCGCGCCATATCCAGCACGTCTTCGGCATTTGGCGCCAGTCTCCCTTGCAGCATCGCGCGGGCCCGAACCGTCATCATCAACGCCTGCGCGGCGCGCGGACCGGGGCCCCACGCCACGGTTTCGGCCACGCGCTCGGACGCACCGGGTTCATCAGGGCGGAACGCGCGCACCAGATCAAGGATCAACTCGACAACCGAGTCGCCCACCGGCATCCGCCGCAGCAAAACCTGAGCGGCCAGCAGATCCTCTTTGCTGAAGATCTGGTGGGCCTCGTCTTCGGCCACACCCGTGGTCGCCAGCAAAATATCCCGTTCGGTCTGGCGATCCGGATATTCCACGTCGATCTGCACCAGAAAGCGGTCCAGCTGCGCCTCGGGCAGCGGATACGTACCTTCTTGTTCAATCGGGTTCTGAGTCGCAAGCACATGGAACGGCGTGCCCAGCGCGCGGTCTTCACCCGCAACCGTCACCGTGCGTTCCTGCATGGCCTGCAACAGCGCGGACTGGGTCCGCGGGCTGGCGCGGTTGATCTCGTCCGCCATCAGCAACTGGCAAAAGATCGGGCCTGAAATGAATCGGAAATGCCGTGTTCCGTCATCGGCAGTGTCCAGCACCTCGGACCCCAGAATATCCGCCGGCATCAGGTCAGGGGTGAACTGGATGCGGTTGCCATGCAATCCCATGACGGTTGACAGCGTCTCGACCAATCGCGTCTTGCCCAGACCCGGCAGGCCGATCAGCAGCGCGTGCCCGCCACACAGCAGCGCCGCCAAGGTCAGGTCCACGACACGGTCCTGCCCGATGAAACGGCGAGTGATCGAGGACTTGGCCTCTTGCAGCTTGGTTTCCAGCGCTTCGATCTCGGCGACGAGGTCGGCAGGTTCGGACATGACTTTCCTTTCCGTGGACTATTATAAATGGAGTGTATCGCGCCAAGAGGAAATGGCAAAAGCAATGAGCGGACAAAAACCTGTGAAACCTTCGCCGGATGGTCTGGCTGCATCAGTCAAAGCCGCCCGTGCGCAGGGTTTGCCCCCTGTTGAGCAGTGGAATCCTCCGTTTTGCGGCGATCTGGACATCCGGATCGCAAAAGATGGCACATGGAGTTATCTAGGGTCGCCAATCACCCGGTTCGAGCTTGTGAAGCTGTTTTCCTCAATTCTTAAGAAAGAAGGTCAGAAATTCTATCTGGTCACCCCGGTCGAAAAAGTGGGAATCACCGTCGCGGATGCACCCTTTATCGCGGTGGATTTCGACCGCGACGGCGACGGGATGGCGCAACGGCTGACCTTTACCACCTTTGTTGGCGATATCGTGGTGGCGGGACCAGATCATCCTATCCGTATCGTCATCGATCCGGAAACAGACGAGCCCGCCCCATACATATTGATCCGCGCGAATCTTGAGGCGCGTATCGACCGCAAAAGCTTTTACCGTCTTGTGGACATCGGAACCGAACATGATGGCTGGTTCGGGATTTGGTCAGACGGGCAGTTCTTTTCGTTGATATCGGCGGAGTCGCTTAGCGACATCTAGGCGGATTTGGGCAACCCGCGATCCTGTGCCAGAACAACCGCCAGGGCCACGATGGCGGCCCCCAACGCGCGGGTCCAGTTCCATTCGTCACCCATCATAACCATGATCACCATGACGTAAAAAGGCGCCACGTTGATGTGAAAGGACGCAAGGGCAACACCCAGCCTGCCAACCGATGCGATGAACAGAATCTGGCTCAAACCCATCGAGACCAGTGCAAACAGCACCAGCATTCCGAATTGCTGCACATCGACCGGCGCTGTGGGCATGACGTCCATGCCCATCAGTGATGCGGCCAGAACAAAGAAACCCGCGATCATGACGCCCCCGATAAAGGTGATCGTGGTGCGCCCGATCTGGCTGAGTTCGGGAAAATCCCGTGCCGTGGCCATGCTCGCCCAACAGAACAACCCTGTCGAAGCAATCGCGCAAGCCGCGCCAAGGCCCAGTTGGGCCGGGGCAAGGGCGCTGGTGGCGATCAGCCCGCCGATGATTGAGATCAGCACGCCCAGCGCAAAGTTCCAGCGCAAGCGCCGGGTTCCCGCAACAAGCTCAAGCACGGTTGCAGACAGGGGGGCACAGGACGCGATAATCGCCACTGTGACTGGATCCGTCAGTTTCTGCGCCACGATAATCAGGAACATACCTGTGCCCAGACCAAATCCCCCGACCAGAAACGCATGCCCCCAACGCGCCCGAAAAAAGCAGGAC
>JBCCIK010000004.1:0-59552 GCA_039028255.1 Pseudomonadota bacterium
ATACATGATGTCGAATTCCACCTGCTTGAACGGCGGCGCCACCTTGTTTTTGACCACTTTCACGCGGGTCTGGTTGCCCACAACCTCGTCCCGGTCCTTGATCGCACCGATACGGCGAATGTCCAGACGCACCGAGCTGTAGAATTTAAGCGCATTACCACCAGTTGTCGTTTCCGGGCTGCCAAACATCACGCCGATCTTCATCCTGATCTGGTTGATGAAAATCACCATGCAGTTCGACCGGCTGATCGACCCGGTCAGCTTGCGCATCGCCTGGCTCATCAGACGGGCCTGCACACCCACGTTGCTGTCACCCATATCGCCTTCCAACTCGGATTTTGGCGTCAGCGCTGCCACCGAGTCGACCACGACCATGTTCACCGCGCCCGAGCGTACCAGCGTATCGGTAATCTCCAGCGCCTGTTCCCCTGTATCGGGTTGCGAGATCAGCAACTCATCCAGGTCAACGCCCAGCTTGCGTGCGTATTGCGGGTCCAGCGCATGTTCGGCGTCGACAAAAGCGCAGACCCCGCCACGTTTCTGCTGTTCGGCGATGCAATGCAGCGTCAGCGTGGTCTTGCCCGAGCTTTCAGGCCCGTAAATCTCGACAATCCGGCCCATCGGCAAGCCGCCAATTCCCAGTCCGATATCCAGACCCAGCGATCCTGTTGAACTGGCCTCGATATCCTGTCGGGCGTTTTCGCCCAGCTTCATGATCGACCCTTTGCCAAACTGCCGTTCGATCTGCGCCAGCGCACTGTCCAGCGCCTTTTGCTTGTCCGCGTTTTTCTTGTCGCTCATCGTCAGAAGATCCGCCATTGTCCTGTCGCTTTCCCTTTTGTCACACCCATGAACGGGCGGCAATCGCTGCTTTGTTCGCCTCTTGTTCCTTATGGGACCAAAAAGAGAACATTTCAACTAAAACTTACAGAACTCACTCTTCTGGAATTGTGTTAAAGAGTCGTTTACGACAATCTGCGGTCATGAAACATCTGAGGGTCGGATCGATAAATGCTTGTTTTTTATAAGGAACGCCTTGCTTTCCTGGCTGTCCCAAAAACGGGCAGCACCGCATATCACACTGCGCTTTGCGATCGCGCCGATCTGGTCGTGACCGGGCCGCCCGAATTGAAACACGCGCCGGTGCGACGATTTGATCGGTTCTTTCAGACCATGTATCGCAAGATGTACGATACCGAAATGGAGATCATGGCCGTTGTCCGCGAGCCTGTTGACTGGCTCGGGAGCTGGTACCGGTTCCGCAGCCGCAGCGATCGTATCGGCCATGCGCACTCGACCCGCGATCTCAGTTTTGATGCATTTGTGCGTGCTTATATGCAAAACCCGCGCCCCGAATTTGCCGATGTCGGCAGTCAAAGCGAGTTTTTCAGGACACGCAATAACGGCGTTGGGGCCCGCCACATTTTCAAATACGAGCATCAGGATAAAGTTCTGGAGTTTCTGCAAAATCGCTTGAATGTTGATATACGGCTAAAGCGCGAGAACGTCTCGCCTGACGGCGACCTGACCTTGTCCCCGGATACACAACGTCTGTTCCGTGCGGCCCATGCGGCGGATTTCGCCGTGCATGACGAGGCACAGTAGGTCAATTCATCTGCTCGAAAACCGCCTGGGTCAGCTGAGTCAGCGAAAACGGTTTGGGCAGGAATGTCGAATTGGCCATCTCGGGGCCGGCATCGCCGAATGCGCCTTCGGTATAGCCGGACACAAACACCACACGCACATCAGGTCGGGTTTTCAACGCACGACGCACCCAGGTTGGACCGTCCATGCCCGGCATCACCACGTCGGTGACAAAGACATCCACCATCAGCCCGGGGTCTTCCAGTAACTTCAGAGCATCCTCTGCTGACTCTGCTTCTAGCACGGTATACCCTTTTAGACGCAAGGCACGGGTTGCAAAGGCACGAACCGGGGCTTCGTCTTCCACCAACAGGACCACGCCTTCACCCTGACTGGCGGTTTTGGTTTCGGAAATCTCGGCTGCGCCCGGTTCACAGGTGGCAACGTCCTCGCAAACCGGCAGAAAAACCGAGAACTCGGTGCCACGCCCAACAGCGCTGTCGACAAATATGAAACCGCCCGTCTGTTTGACGATACCATATGCGGTTGACAGACCCAGCCCCGTGCCTTCGCCCGTGCGTTTGGTTGTGTAAAACGGCTCAAAAACCTTTTGCAGCTTGTCGACCGGAATTCCGATGCCGCTGTCAGCCACCTTGACCGACACATATTCCCCCGGAGGAACTGTTGCCCTGTCCCGTCGATGCGGCTGGCTCAGGGTTTGTATTCTCGTTTCGATCCGTATCTCTCCGCCCGATGGCATTGCGTCGCGGGCGTTGACCACAAGGTTCATCAGAACCTGTTCCAATTGTCGTTTGTCGGCACGAACCGGTTTGAGCACCGGATCGTGGCTGAGCGTCAGTTGGATCTTTTCCCCGACCAGACGGTTCAGCAGATGGATCAGATCAGAAATCGTGTCCCTTACATCCAGAACTTCGGGTCTGAGCGTCTGTTTGCGCGAAAACGCCAGCAGCTGGCTGACCAAAGCAGCCGCCCGGTTGGCGTTCTGGTTGATTTGTACAAGGTCCCCGTAATTCGGGTCGTTTTCATCGTGACGCAGCAGCAGCAGATCGCAATGGCCGGAAATCGCCGTCAGCAGATTGTTGAAATCATGCGCCACGCCGCCCGCAAGCTGGCCGACGGCCTGCATCTTCTGGCCTTGCACAAACTGCGCCTCAAGTGTCTTGAGCTCGGTCGCGTCGTTGAGAACGGCGATCAGATGCACCTGCCCGTTTTTGACAACGCGATTCAGTGTTACCTGAACGAACACTTCCTTATCATCCCGCAGAAGACGCAAAAATTCGGATTTGGGCGCGGCTTCGCCTTCGGCAGTCTGGGCCAGCCATTCAAGGACGGGATGACCTAGACCTTGCATGACATCGCCGATGTTCACAGCCTCAAGATCAACATTGCCCAGCAAATTGTCGGCCAGCCTGTTTGCCTCAAGAATTTTGCCGCCAGGCGACAGGCGCATGATCGCCACCGGCAGCTCTGCAAAATCCGGCCCGCCTGAGGTTTCAGTCTTTTCTGCTATGGGCAACAGAACCAGATTCTGCGCAAGGCCCGTTCCGGGCAACCGATGTATGGCGACCGGGATCAGCCCGTCACAACTCAGCACCCGGCAGATATCGCCCGAATTTGGCTGACCCTTGGGAAACACCTGTTCGACGGAACCGGGCCGGAACCCAAGCAACTGCTCGGCCGCAGAGTTAACCCGCAAAACAAGACCATCGCGCCCTTCGGTCAGAACCGGCACATCCACGTCGTCCCATTGCCCGTTTTCGTCCAGATGAAAGCGCCAGCAAAAAATCCGGCGGCCAAGCCGGAATACCGATACCGGAACAATCGAACCTTGTGTTGCCACGTCCTCGCGCGCCTGCCTCTGCGTCGCTGCGCGGGACTGTAGCCGCAGCAGAACCGGTGCCGGGTTGGCAAATTTGGATCGCAGGCACCGGTCCAGGATCATGCCGGGTTCGGCGCGAAACCTGTCGCGCGCGATTGCGTTGGACACAAGCACCTGGCCTTGCGCGTTTGCTATCAGACAGGGGTGCTTGTCGTGTTCAACAAAGGCTGACATCACCGCACGTGTCCTGCGCGCGGCGCGGTCTGCCAGTATTCCGTTCACCGACATGGTCAGGACAACCAGCAGCACGGAACCTCCAACCACCACCAACCCAAGCATCCACTCATGCGGCAGCATGCCGATAAACGGGGCAGCAACAAGCATCGTTGCAATCACAGCCAGCGGGATAAGCCGTGTCAATGGCGGGGTTTTGCGAATGGACGGGTCTGAAACGTAATCGGCAGCGTCGGACATCAATGGCTCGGGTAATGAAGTTGGGCTATCACAAGGTCAAAATGGTTAACACCCGCTTAACGGATGTCGATGCAATTTATACTATTTCAGGTTGTTAAGCGCTTGCGTATCAGCGCGTCAAGTGGGCGGTAAAAAAACCGTCCGTGCCATGCGTTACCCGCCACGTCTTGCGCAGCGTCTCGCGCCAGTCTGTGTGATCGCTCAGAAATCGATCTGCAACAGCGCCGTTTTCATCATTCAGCATCGAACACGTGGCATAGGCCAACAACCCATCGGGTTTGACCAAAGGCGCGCTGTGATTCAGAATCTGTGCCTGAAGCTGCGTCAGCTTGGTCAGCCCATCCTGGGTCAACGACCATTTGCCTGCGGGCGCGCGCCGCCATGATCCACTGCCGGAACAGGGCGCATCGACCAGGACGATGTCAAAGCCCGCGAAATCGGCAAGCT
Organism: Pseudomonadota bacterium; assembly: GCA_039028255.1. Classification (GTDB taxonomy): domain Bacteria; phylum Pseudomonadota; class Alphaproteobacteria; order Rhodobacterales; family Rhodobacteraceae; genus Ruegeria. The sequence continues at coordinate 4,346 of JBCCIK010000004.1, forward strand.
GGGATGTGGACACTTGCGTGATTTTGGCGCCGGCGCGTTCCGCACGCGCGGGCAAATTGCGCATGCGGGCCGGGTTGGCGTCGTGGGCAAACACCTGCACATCCGGATGCGCGGCCAGGGCCAGCGCTTTGCCACCGCCGCCCGCGCAATAATCCAGAACGCGCATACCGGGTTGCGGCCCCAGCGCGGCCACTACGGCCTGACTGGCGGCATCCTGAAGCTCGACAAGGCCGTCTGCAAAGGCCCGGCTCTGCGATATTTTCCGTGGATTTTCTGTCACATGCAGGGCGGTGTCACAGGCCGGGTGCGGATTGGCCGCGATGTTGTCCTGAAACAGGGCGTCAATGGCGCCGGGCCTATCCGTTTTCAGCAGATTAACCCTGAGATGCACAGGCGCGCGTGTTTGCAAAACACGCGCTGCGGGGATCGCGTCTTCACCCAGATCCTCGCGCAATTTGGGCCAAATCCACTCAGGGATGTCATATTGTTCGTCTTCGCCGGTGAAATCCCGCGCGGCCTCGGTGTCGCGTATAGGCGCCGGTGCATGGCCGTGCCCGGAAAACAAATCCGCGACGTCACCATGTGCGGCACGGACCGATCCGATCATCAGACCACGTCCGGTGGCGCCCCCCCCAAGCGCGGCGAAGGACCGTTTGCATCGTAACGCGTCAAAGACATGATCCCGAACCGCCGCCCGATCCTTGGACCCGGCAAACCGGCTGCGACGGGCCCAACCGGTCAGCGCTTTTTCCACCGGCGCGCCTGCCAGAATCTGATCCAGAATTTCGATCGAAGCCTGAACGCGCGCTGCCGGGGTCATTCTGAATTCCGTTGTTTATCGAGATCTCGCCACGATTATCCGCACTGCCGTTGCACCGCTGCAAATCCGGCCCGAACCGTCACATGACCCGATAGTTCGGGCTTTCCCGCGTGATCTGAACATCATGCACATGGCTTTCTTTCAGACCCGCACCGGTTATTTTGACGAACTGGCAGTTTCTGCGCATGTCGTCCACCGTGCCGCAGCCGGTATAGCCCATGGCAGCGCGCAATCCGCCCACCAATTGATGAACAACCGCGCTGGCCGAGCCCTTGTAAGGCACCTGCCCTTCGATCCCTTCTGGCACAAGCTTGTCGTTGGCGGCGTCTTTCTGAAAATACCTGTCCGCCGAGCCGCGCGCCATCGCGCCAAGGCTGCCCATGCCGCGGTAGGATTTGAACGACCTGCCCTGATACAGAATAACCTCGCCCGGGCTTTCGTCGGTGCCCGCAATCATCGACCCGACCATCGCGCAAGAGGCCCCTGCCGCAATCGCCTTGGCAAAATCACCCGAAAACTTGATACCGCCATCCGCGATCACCGGCACATCCCCGGCTGCTTCGGCACAATCCATGATCGCGGTCAACTGCGGTACGCCGACCCCGGCCACCATTCGTGTCGTGCAGATCGAACCGGGGCCGATTCCAACCTTGACCGCATCGGCACCAGCATCGATCAGGGCCTTGGTCGCGTCCGAAGTTGCCACGTTTCCGGCAATGATCTGTACTTCATTCGACAGTGTTTTGGCGCGTTTGACCGCATCCAGCACACCTTCGGAATGACCATGCGCCGTATCCACGACAATGATATCGACACCGCTGTCCACCAATTGCTCGGACCGTTCGAACCCGGCATCCCCGACCGAGGTTGCCGCAGCAACACGCAGCCGTCCCAGATGATCCTTGCATGCGGTTGGGTTCAGCACAGCCTGTTCAGTGTCTTTCAGCGTCAGCAGCCCCGTCAACTTGCCTGCCGTATCGACGACCAGCAGCTTTTCGATCCGGCGCGCCTTCATCAGGCTTTTGGCTTCTTCCAGATCCGCCGGTTCCTGAAGCATGGCCAGATTGTCCGACGTCATCATCATTTGGATCGGCGTGTCGTCGGACGTGGCAAACCGCATGTCCCGGTTGGTTACGATACCCACCACGCGACCTGCATCGTCGATCACTGGAAAGCCGGTGAAATTGTATCGCTGAACCAAAGCCTTGGCATCCGCCAGAGTCTGGTTTGCGCGCAAGGTGACCGGGTTATAGACGATACCCGATTCGAACCGCTTGACCCGGCGAACCTCGCGCGCCTGTTCTTCGATCGACAGGTTCTTGTGGATCACCCCGATACCCCCGGCCTGCGCCATCGCGATGGCCATGCGCGCTTCGGTGACCGTGTCCATGGCCGAGCTGAGCAGCGGGATATTCATGGTGATTGCGCGGGTCACCCGCGTGCTGGTATCCGCCGTTGCAGGCAGCACTGTCGATGCCCCCGGCACCAGTAGAACATCATCAAAGGTGAGCGCCTCACGAATCTGCATCGTCCAACCTCATGCATAAGCCCGTTTGGCGGTGACCCTATTGCATGGATTGACGCTGAGGAAAAGCCCCTGACCCCAAGTTGTCGTCCTGTGCCAGCCTATGCCGCACCCAAAACGACGCAACCTTTGCAAAACGTGCCGCTGAATGGCCTTTCCCTTTGCGCGCAAACCCATATCTTGCCCCCAAGAAGCGCGCGTACATAAAAGGCATGTCACTGATGACCACCGACCCTCTTGTTGTCTTCACCCCGTCCGGCAAACGCGGGCATTTTCCTGCGGGCACTCCGATTCTGACAGCGGCCCGGCAACTGGGTGTCGATCTGGATTCGGTCTGTGGCGGGCGCGGAATATGCTCGAAATGTCAAATAACGCCCAGCTATGGTGAATTCCCCAAACACGGCGTGACCGTCAGTGATGGAGCCCTAAGCGAATGGAACGCTGTCGAGCAGCGTTACGATGACAAGCGGGGCCTCAAACCGGGGCGGCGTCTGGGCTGTCAGGCCACCGTTCAGGGTGATGTGGTGATCGATGTACCACCCGAAAGCCAGGTGCACCGGCAGGTTGTGCGCAAGGCGGCAGCGGCCCGCGCAATCAGCATGGACCCGGCCACCCGGTTATACTTTGTGGCGGTGGAAGAGCCTGACATGCACTCTCCGACCGGCGATCTTGAACGGCTTGAACGTGCGCTGCGCGCGCAGTGGGAGATCGACGCCATAACAGCCGATCTGTCACTGATGTCCAAATTGCAGACCGTGCTGCGCAAAGGCAAATGGGAGGTCACCGTGGCCGTCCACAAGGACCACACTGCCAAAACTGCGCGCGTTGTCGATATCTGGCCCGGCCTGCACGAAGGCGGGTTGTACGGGCTGGCCATTGATCTCGGTTCGACCACAATCGCGGCGCATCTGACCGATCTTGAAACCGGCGAGGTCAAGGCATCATCGGGCCTGATGAACCCGCAGATCCGGTTTGGTGAGGACCTGATGAGCCGTGTTTCCTATGCGATGATGAACCCCGGCGGCGATCAGGAGATGACCAGATCCGTGCGCGAGGCGATCAATGACCTGACAATATCAATTGCTGATGAGGCCGGAATTGATCCGACACTGATTGTTGAAACCGTGTTTGTCTGCAATCCGGTCATGCATCATCTGCTGCTGGGTCTTGACCCGGTGGAACTGGGACAGGCTCCGTTTGCGCTGGCGACGTCCGAAGCCATGACCCTGCCGGCGCGAGACATGGATCTGACCAGAATGAACCCCCGTGCCCAGGTCTACATCCTGCCGTGTATTGCCGGTCACGTCGGGGCCGATTGCGCTGCGGTTGCGCTGTCGGAAGAACCGGGCAAATCAGACGATCTGGTGCTGATCGTGGATGTAGGCACAAATGCCGAAATCCTACTGGGCAATACCGACCGGGTGCTGGCCTGCTCATCCCCGACCGGTCCGGCGTTTGAAGGCGCACAGATCAGTTCCGGCCAGCGTGCGGCGCCGGGCGCGATAGAACGGATCGAGATTGATCCGGTGACCAAGGATCCCCGGTTTCGTGTAATCGGGTCGGACAAATGGTCGGACGAGGACGGGTTTGACCGGGACGTCGCGACAACGGGAATCACCGGGATTTGCGGATCAGGCATCATCGAAGCCGTGGCCGAGATGCGCATTGCGGGTCTTCTGGACGAAAGCGGCCTGATCGGATCGGCACAACAGACTGGCACAGTCCGATGCGTTCCGGAAGGCCGCACGCATGCCTATATGATCCACGATTCCAGCGCCGAAGGCGGACCGCGCATCACCGTCACTCAGGGTGATATTCGCGCCATACAACTGGCCAAATCGGCGCTGTACGCCGGTGCGCGGCTGCTGATGGATGAAATGGAGGTTGATCGCGTGGACCGCGTGGTTCTGGCCGGAGCTTTCGGCGCGCATATCTCGACCAAACACGCCATGGTTCTGGGCATGATCCCCGACGCGCCCCTAGACAGGGTCACCAGCGCCGGCAATGCGGCCGGAACCGGGGCGCGGATTGCGCTGTGCAACATCCAGTCACGGTCTGAAATCGAACGGGTCGTGCGCGAAATCACCAAGATCGAAACGGCAATCGAGCCGAAATTTCAGGACCATTTCGTCGCCGCCAACGCGATCCCGCACAAGACCGACCCGTTTCCCGAACTTGGGCAGGTCGTCGCCCTGCCCGCGCCGTCCTTCAACACCGGCAGCGCCGAGGACGGCTCTGGCCGGCGCAGGCGCAGACGCTCATAACCCTTTTGAACAAGGAGACCCGCATGCCATTTGCCAACGAGGACCAGGCCGAATTCTGGGGTAAATCCGAGTCCGGGGCAAAATGGCTGACGTACGAAGACCAGATGGATGACCTGCTGTCGCCGGTTCTGGATCTGGTTCTGGACCGCGCCGCGCTGCAACCGGGTATGCGTGTTCTCGATATCGGCTGCGGGACCGGTGCAAGTGCCGTGCAGGCCGCGCAGATTGTTGGCGCAAACGGACATGTTCTGGCGGCGGATATCTCGCAACCATTTCTGGACCGCGCGGCCGAGCGTGCAGCAGCCGAGGGGGTTGAGCACACTCGGTTCCAGCTTGCGGATGCGCAGGTTCATGCGTTCGAACAGTCGGACCGGGACGCCATGATCTCTCGCTTTGGGGTGATGTTCTTTGACGATACAGTTGCCGCATTTGCCAATATGGCACGGGCCTTGAAGCCGGGCGGTCAGATGACATTTGCCGCATGGGGCCCACTGGATGACAACCCTTGGTTCAAGGCCCCGCACGCCCTGGCCTGCGCGCGTCTGGGCAAACCACCCCAAGTGGACCGCAACGCGCCCGGTCCGCTGGCCTTTCACGATCGCGGCCGGGTCTCTGGCCTGCTGGCGCAAGCCGGATTGACCAATATCCGTGTCGAGCCGGTGCCGCTGTTTCTGCACGTCCGCGGATCGATTCAGGACTGCGCCGCGCTGTGTACGCGCATCGGTCCCGCCGCCCGCGTCATCGCGCATTTCGACGGAACAAAACAGGACGTGCAGGCGATCCGGGCGGCCGTGGCACAGGAATTCCAGCCTTATGCATCTTTTGATGCGGTCAGAATACCGGCCGTGATCAACTTGTTTCAGGCAAACCGCGCCGCCTGATTGGAGCGGGTAGCGGGAATCGAACCCGCGCGTTCAGCTTGGGAAGCTGACAGGCTACCATTACATCATACCCGCCGCGACGGGTTGGATAGCACTGGTGCCGGATCGGGATCAAGCCGCTTTGCCGTCACTTGCTATTCCGTTCGCGCCCGCAGGCTGTCAATCAGGGATTGCTCTACGTTCAGGGCCTCTCCTGCAGCGTCCAGCGTTTTGTTGTCCAGATGATCCGGGCACAAGTCCACGTCGTTGGAAAACGCTTTAACAATTGCTTTCATAGCTTTGATCCTCGTATATTTTTTGTTGTTTGCGGGGATCACATGCCAAGGGGCAACATCGGTTGATGTGCGTGCCAGCATGTCGTTGACCGCGATCTCGGCGACATGCCATTTTTCACGATTGCGGAAATATTCAAAGGTCAGCTTCCAGCGTTTCAGCGGGTTGGTCAGCCGTTCCGTGAAACGGCGCATCTGTTCATCCTGCGATATGTGAAAAAACAGTTTTACGACCCGCGTGCCGTCGTCGATCAGCATACGTTCGAAATCGTTGATCTCGCGATAGGCGGCGCGCCATCGATCTTCGGGCGTCAGGTGTTCGATGCGCTCTACCAGCACACGCCCATACCAGCTGCGATCAAAAGCAGAGATGGCACCAGACGGGGGCAGGCGTTCCCAGAACCGCAAAAGGTAGTGCCGGTTCAGATAGTAGTTGCGTGGCGCCCCAATCGGCCAAACCTTGAAACTGCGCGGGTCCAGGGCCTGACTGATCCGTCGGATGGTTCCACCCTTGCCTGCCGCGTCCCATCCTTCGAAAACGATCACACCTTTCAGACCGTGAAACAGATATGCTTGCTGAATGCGCGACAGTTGCGCCTGCAATTCAACCAACTGTGCGAAATAGCTCTTTTTTCCCAGACGCTTGGTCAGATCAACATCTGACAGCTTCAGAGGGTGGTTTTGGGTCATGTCCACTTCCGTTCAATACAGTCTGCGTCGACAGTATCATTGAACAGGCAGGATATGGCCTTGATTGATATCAAATAAAAAGGCCGGGCAACACGCCCGGCCCAGACTGTTCGGGATGTCGAGGGTCAGGCGCGCCGACGGCGGCCGCCGCCGCGACGTCCGCGCCCCTCGCCTTCTGCTCCGGGCGCCTCAGGCGCTTTGTTGAACCTGATCCATTCCCCGCCATGTGCGTCATTGTTGGTCAACAGGTTGGCGGCGCGAATGGCTTCCATTTCCTTGCCGGCGCGTGGCATGGTCGACCCCAGGCCGAACATCTGCACAAAGGTCTCGTCATCCATACCCTCGGGCAGGATGATGCCTGCAGCGGCAACAGCCTCTTTCTTTTCGGCGATCTTTTTCTGCGTCACCGGCAGGGCCACAGGATTCATAATGGCCGAGGTCATACCCGCGCCCATGGCCATCGGCAGAAAGGCGTTGTTGATGCCGTGACGGTTCGGCAGACCGAACGAGACGTTGGATGCGCCGCATGTCGTATTCACGCCCAGTTCTTCGCGCAGACGCCGCACCAGAGCAAACACTTGCTGACCCGCAGTCGCCATCGCACCGATCGGCATCACCAATGGGTCAACAACGATGTCATGCGCGGGAATGCCGTAGTCTGCGGCACGTTCGACAATTGTTTTTGCAACAGCAAAACGCACGTCGGGGTCTTCTGAGATGCCGGTGTCATCATTCGAGATCGCAACAACCGGCACGTTGTATTTTTTGACCAGCGGCAGAACCAGTTCAAGGCGTTCTTCTTCGCCCGTGACCGAGTTCAGCAGCGGGCGGCCTTCAGCCGCCTCAAGACCCGCTTCCAACGCGCCAGGAACCGAACTGTCGACGCAAAGAGGCACATCCACCAGACCCTGCACCAGTTCGACAATCTTGCGCATGAGGGGCGGCTCGGTCTCGTTGGGATTGGGGTTCGAGTTGTAGACAACGCCCGCATTGATATCCAGAACGGTTGCGCCTGCGGCGACCTGCGCCAGCGCGTCCTTTTCGACGGTCGAAAAATCGCCCGCTTCCAGTTCGGCCGCCAGTTTCTTGCGACCTGTCGGGTTGATCCGTTCACCGATCACACAGAACGGTTCGTCAAAGCCCAGAACGGCGGTCTTTGTTTTTGATTCTACGACTGTACGGGTCATGTGCGTTCCTTAAGCACTGGCAGGCTTTGCCGAAGCGCCGCCGTTATTGATCGCCCAGTTGGCGTTGGTCTTGATCCCGCCCAGCGGGAAGAAATGAACGTTCGTGATGTTGAAATCCGGGTTGGCCGCCTTGTGGTTGGCCAGTTCGGTGATCACGTCGGTCGGCTCGTACGGCAGCAACAGCTTGGACACATCCATGGCTCGCTTTTGCAGAACCTTAAGTGACGGACCAACGCCGCAGGCAATGGCGAACTTGATCAGTGTCTGCAGCTTGGCAGGACCTGCAATGCCGATATGGATCGGTATGTCGATCCCCGCCGCCTTCAGGCTGTCGGCCCAGGCAATGACGGGTTTCGCGTCGAACGAAAACTGAGTCGCCAACGCCATTTCCGCGTCGGTTGTTTCCGAGAATTTCTGTTTCCACTGCAACGCGGCATCAACGTTCTGGGTCGATCCGTCAGGGTCGATATCCTTGTTGCCTTCGGGATGTCCTGCAACGTGCAGACGCTTGAACCCGGCTTTGTCGAACAGGCCGGATTCCATCAGTTGCATCGAGCTGTCAAAATCACCCAGCGGCGAGGCCACGCCGCCGGCCAGCAAAAGCGCCTGATCCACGCCCGCCTCACCCTGGTACATGGAAATCCAGTTTTCCAGCGTCGCGGCATCCTTGATGATCCGCGCCGGGAAATGCGGCATCACGGGATAACCTTCCGCTGCGACCCGCTTGGCGGTCTTGACCATATCCTCGATTGGCGTGCCCTCGATATGGGCGATGTACACCCGCGTGCCTTCTGGCAGCAACGCGCGTAAGTCTTCGACCTTTTCGGCCGTGCGCGGCATCACCTCGATCGAGTAACCTTGCAGCAAGGCTTCGACGGTCGGGTTAACTGGGCCATTTTCGTCCGCGTCACGTCTTTTGAAGTTCAGCAAAGCCATTGCGGCCTCCCATATCTGTCTCGGGCTCATGCCCATCCGTCGTTGGCGATCAGCGCTTTCAAGCGATGCCGATCGTATTCCTCTTCCAGACGTGTCGCCTGGGCCTCGGCAATCTCGGCGGGCTCGCCTTCGACTGCAAAGGGTTCGGCTTTGCGCCATTCGGCCAGATAGGCATCACTGTCCCTTGCATTCACCTTCATGGCCGCGCGGTCGATGGCCTGTTCGAACCTTTCTTCCAACGGCCGCTTGGCTCCGCGACGGCCTTTGCCGACGATGACCTGAGCGGGAATGTCGCGCCAATACACTATGGTGACGTCAGGCATTTTTGTGATTCCTCCTAACCGATGGGCCGGTTCTAAACTTCAATATGGTTTCAGGTCGGTCGGTTTTCGACACACAACGCTTTTCAAACGACGTTTTTACCTGCGCCACGATATTGGGCTTTTAGTCAAATCCCGCCTGAAAGCGCATATCATAATTCTCAATGTCTGTATGAACGTCTTGCATAAACCCAAAAACCCCGGGCAGAGACGTCTGCCCGGGGGATGCGTTGTACGGGGTGATTGGCTTTATCCGACCGGGCCGCCATCATCGCGGGTTACGGCGATGATCGCTGATCTGGGAACGGCATCACCACCTTCGGGCCAGTTGCTGTTACCGTCCTCTCCGGGGTGCTGAATGCCGACAAACATGGTGCGGCGGTCCGGTGCCCAGCTCAGACCCGTTATTTCACATTCGTTCGGACCGACCAGAAAGCGGCGGATTTCACCGGTCACCGGATCTCCCGCCAGCATCTGGTTGTTGCCCTGCCCGGCGAAATCATCCTGGTTGCCATAGTTGCCGTCGGTTTGAATCCACAACAGACCATTGCTGTCGAATTTCAGACCGTCGGGTGAATTGAACATGTTGTCGGCGTTCAGGTTGTCTGAACCGGCATTGGCGTCCTGATGCACGGTCGGATTGCCTGCCAATACGTACAAATCCCAATCAAAGCCAGATGCGGTGTGGTCCCCACCATCCGGCCGCCAGCGCACGATCTGCCCATAATTGTTCGCCTCACGCGGGTTCGGACCGTTGACCGAGGTGTCGTCGCCACCGGCATTCGGCTTGACCCCGCGGTTCTTGTTGTTGGTCAGGCAGCAGTAAACCTCGGCCACGTTCGGATTGGCGGCGACCCATTCCGGCCGGTCCATCGTTGTTGCACCCACGGCTGAACCTGCCTGACGGGTGTGAATGCTGATCTCAGCCTGCGAGGCCAGCCCCGTGGTCTCGGGCGTCAGGTCCAGCCATTCACCTGTGCCATCGTCACTGAACCTGGCCACTGACAGGGTCCCGTTTTCCAGCAACGTGCTGGTGTCGACACCGGCGGCATAGACACCATCCGAGACAAAGCGGTACAGGAATTCTCCGCGTTCATCATCGCCCATGTAAACGATTACGCGGCCGTCCTTGTTCACAACCGCTTCGGCGTTTTCATGCTTGAACCGGCCCAAAGCGGTCAGCTTGCGCGGAGTCGCTGTCGGGTCGGTCGGGTCGATCTCGACCACATATCCGGCGCGGTTCGGCTCGTTGGGGTGTTTTGATACGTCAAAGCGCGCGTCAATGCTGGCCCAGCCATAGCCCCAGTCATTGGCCGAAACACCATAACGCCTGAGTTCAGCGCTGACCTCGTGGTTCTCGTCTTCGGCCGAGAAGTATCCGTTGAAATTCTCTTCGCAGGCCAGATAGGTGCCCCAGGGGGTCATCCCGTTGCCACAGTTGTTCCAGGTACCTTTCGATCTGGTGCCTGTTGCGTCAGCCGCAGTTTTCATCAGATCGTGCCCGGCCGCCGGACCCGTCAGAGCCATATCGGTCTGCGGCGTGATACGACGATTATAGGGGCTGTCCCTGACGATGGCCCAGGTGCCATCGGCATTGGCGATCTCAACCACGGTCACTCCGTGGGCCATCATGCCTTTGGCCACGTCGTCATCCGAGGCTGCCTTGGCATCGGGATTGTTGCCCCACAGGATGTCGCGGTTGGTATATTCGTTGTTCACCACCAGCAGAACGTGACCGTCGTGGAAGAACACGTCCTGTCCGTCGGTGTTGTCGCCAAAGGCCCGTTCCTGGCTTGCGGCGGTGCCACGGGTTGCATGATCAAAGTCCGGCGCGTCCGACCACAGTGGATCGCCCCAACGCACCATGACCTCGGCCGAGTAGCCCGGTGGAACGATCACGTCGTCCGCGGTGGACACCGGGACCGCTTCGAATGCGAAGCGATCGGCAGCTGCACGCACGCCGGTCGGAACAAACGCTCCACCAACAGCTGTGAAACTGCCCATGGCCAGAACGCCGCCCAAAAACCCACGTCGCGATAAGGCCCGTTCAACCACGCGGTCGAATTCGCAGTCTTCGGGACGCGGATTTATGATCTCATCATATTCATCGAAGGACAGGGTAGGCTTATCTTTCATGGCAGTCTCCGTATCTGGCAATGTGCTTGTAGAGAATCCCTAAATGGGGATACGCCCGGAAATTACACTTGAACATGAACCTCATGTGACATTGACACGAATTTCGAAATTGAATTCTCTTGCACGTCAGCGAAGCCCCGCCTAGTGTCGATTTAACTCGAAAATCGGAGGGCGTTACGAATGGCGCCCAAGCGTCCCAAAGGTGCGGGCGCGTTCCCGAAGGCGGTCGAAAGCCCCGCGCCGGCAAGACCCGATCCAGATGCGCTGTATGCGGCGCTGGATCTGGGGACAAATAGTTGCCGCATGTTGATAGCCCAGCCCAAGGGCAGCGGGTTTCATGTGGTCGACAGCTTCTCCAAATCCGTGCAATTGGGCTCGGGGCTGGAACGGACCGGACGATTGTCGCGGGCGTCGATGTCGCGCACGGTTCAGGCACTGCGGATCTGCCAGCAAAAGCTGAAACGCAACAAGGTCAGGCGTATGCGTCTGGTCGCTACCGAGGCGTGCCGGCGCGCCAAGAACTCGCGCGATTTCATCCGGCAGGTCAAGCGCGAAACCGGCCTGACGCTGGAAATCATCCAGCCCGAGGAAGAGGCACGTCTGGCCGTTATTTCCTGTGCGCCCCTTGTATCGACCAAGACGGAACAGTTGCTGGTTGTGGATATCGGCGGCGGCTCGACCGAGCTGGTTTGGATTGATATCTCATCTGTCCCGCGCCGCGACCGCCCGGCGGCGATCATGCGCCTGCATAACGGGTTTCACACCACCGAAAGCCCTTTTCCCGCTGCCAAGGTCGTGGATTGGATCAGCGTGCCCCTGGGCGTTGTCACATTGCGCGATCAGTTCAACGATGTCGAAGATGATTCCGCCCGCTTTGCACTGATGAGCTGGTTTTTCGAGGAAAACCTGGCCGATTTTGCCCCTTACAAAGACGAACAGACGCGCGAAGGATTTCAGATCGTCGGCACCAGTGGAACGGTTACAACGGTTGCGGCCTCGCATCTTGGGCTAAAGCGGTATGACCGGACCAAGGTGGACGGTCTGCGCATGACCAGCGATCAGATTGACAAAGTCATTCGCGGCTATTTAGAACTCGGCCCTCGCGGGCGCCGCCGGGACCCCCGGATCGGGGATGATCGGCAGGCCCTGATCATGTCCGGCTCGGCCATATTGCAGGCATTGTTGCGCTGCTGGCCCACCGACCGCCTCTCCGTGGCGGATCGGGGGCTGCGCGAAGGTTTGCTTTATGCCCAGATGAGCGCGGACGGCGTATTGGAAGACGGACCGTTCTGATGGCGAAGACACCGAGTGGAAAGAACACCTCAGGCCGTGGGCAACGCGACCTGAAGGTCAAGGTGAAAACCGCGCGCGGGCGCAAGCTCAGTTCGACCCGCTGGTTGGAACGGCAGTTGAACGACCCCTATGTGAAACGCGCGCAGGCCGAAGGCTATCGCGGGCGCGCGGCGTTCAAAATTCTGGAACTGGACGATAAGCATCGTTTTCTGGTGCCTGGCGCGCGGGTGGTCGATCTGGGTTGTGCGCCCGGCGGCTGGCTGCAGGTAGCGGTCCAGCGGGTCAACGCGCTGGGTGAGAAAAGCGGCAAACGGATTGGAACCGTTCTGGGCGTGGACCTGCAAGAGATCGAACCGGTTGCCGGGGCCGAGGTGTATCAGCTGGATTTCATGGAAGACGAGGCCGACGCAAAGGTCAAAGAGTGGCTGGGCGGCAAGGCTGACGTCGTGATGTCGGACATGGCCGCCGCGTCATCGGGCCACAAACAGACCGACCATTTGCGGATCATGGCCCTGTGCGAAACCGCAGCTTATTTTGCCTTTGACGTCCTGGACAGTGGCGGCACCTTTGTCGCCAAGGTTCTGGCGGGCGGGGCCGAAGGTGACTTGCAAAAACTGCTCAAGCAGAAATTCGAGAAGGTGGCCAATGTCAAACCACCCGCGTCACGCTCGGACAGTTCCGAGAAATTTGTGGTCGCGACCGGGTTCCGGGGCTGAGGTCACTCTTGCGAGGCGTCGGCCTCTCCGGCCAAACGCTGTTCGCGAAACGAGGCAACTGCCATTCCTTGTAGCAACAGTGCCTCTCCACGGTTCAGATCGACTGGTGGGCGGGTGCGCAATTCGTCAATTCTCTGGGTCAACGCGACAGGCCTGGCGCGCGCGTCTGTTGGTTTTCTGACCATATTTGACATTCTGGACCCCTTTGACCTTGGCACATAGACCACCCGGGTCTTTGGCTAAGGGGCAATTCTGCCATTAAGGTGACCCGTTGCGGGCCATTAGGTGCCAATGTCAGGGCTGAAACTGGCGCGACAACTCTTGCAACGCGGGATCGCCCGGCAGCACATCCAGCCCTTCGCGCACAATATCCTGCGCTGCTGTGGCACCGCGATTTATATGCGCAAGCCGGACCAGCATGGGCCAGGCCTCGGCGCGCTGCGGATCAAGAGTGATCGCTTCCCGAAATGCGCGTTCGGCTGCTTGTGCATTGCGCAGCGTCAACGCCATACCCCCCAGAACCAGGTGCGTTTCCGGGAAATCCAGCCGGTTCGAAATGGCGCCTTGCCAGTCGGACATGCCCTGTGATGCGGCAACCTGCTGCGACGAAGTTAGTGCCTGCGCCGGTATGTTCAGAAATTCTCGTGCGGTCGAAATACGCACGTTGCGCACAGGATCGGACAACAAAGGCTCCAGTCGTTGCACCTGATCTTGCAAGCTGGCCTGACGCTGCAAGGCTGCGGCATTGGCGCGGATCAGCGGATCATCTGCGCGCAGTAACGGCGCCGTTTCATCGGCAAGAGCGGGTGAGGAGAAAGGCTGGAGCAGATATGCGGCCGTTGCTCGCACAATCCCAGCCTGATCCGGATCCAGCGCCACCGCCAGCAAATCGTCGGGGTCGTCCGCCTCGCCCGCAATGGCCGCAGCAAACACCGATCCGAAATGAGGCCCGCGATGAAGGGATGTGGGGAACCAGTCTTCGATCTGTTCAGCCGCCCAAGCCTGCGACTGACCTTGATGGCAATCTGTGCAGGCGTCCACGCCAAGGCCCAGATCAGGGCGCGGTACACGGAAACTGTGATCGCGCCGCCCGTCGACGCCCATGTAAACCCTTTCGATCATGTGGCAGCTGACACACTGCGCACCGTCGCTGTTTGGCGTATGATGGTGATGGGCCGGGCTGTCGTAATCCTTCAACGCCAGAGTCGGAAACTCTGGATTGCCTGCCAGTGAATGGCACTGCGTACAAATTCCGTTTCCGTCCGCTTTTAATCCGGCAGTGTGAGGTTCGTGACACTCCATGCATCCAACCCCGCGCGCGTACATCTTTGATTGCAGGAACGAGCCGTAGACATAGACTTCATCCAGAATTTGTCCGTCGGGGTGATAGGCACCCGGGCGCAATACGGCAAGATTATAGGCATCGTGATACGGGGTTCCGGGCATGGGGTTGCCGTCCTCATGTGCTTCGCGGCGCGAATGGCATCCGGCGCATTGCTGTATCTCAAGCTCGGTCTGCCCCCTGCCCCAGGACATCAGAAATCCATACTCACCCAGCGTTTCGGCAGTGTCGTTTCCTTCTGCCCAATCGATATGGGCCGACCCGGGGCCGTGGCAGGCTTCGCAGCCCACACCGATTTCGACCTGTTGCGACTGATAACTGCGTGACACCGGGTCATAGTCTTTCTCATAACCGGTTGCGTGGCATTCCGCACAGCGCGCGTTCCAGGTCTTGTACGGGCCTGTCCAGTGCAACCCGTCGTCAGACGGCAAATCCTGATCCGGGTAAAGATGAAACCAGCGCGCGGCGTTGGTGTCCCAGACCACGTCGAAACTTTGCAACCGGCCTGGTTCGGTTTCAAACAGGTATTGCTGCAAAGGTTCGATCCCAACCACCGAGTGGACAGTGTAATCCGTTGTTCCCCCGTCCTTTTCTGTCACACGGGCCAGATAGTCTGCACCGTCTGTCCGAAATTCGACCGACATGCCGTCATGTGCAAAGCTGGTGTCGTCGAAATCGGCCAAAATCGACCCTGCTTCGGTCTCTGTCCAGGCCAGCCCATGATGTGATGTGGCCCAGGCGGCCGCCTGGGACTGATGGCAATCCACGCAGCGCTGCGAGCCGACATAATCGGCGGATTGTGCGTCAGCCGGCGGCGCGACCGCGATCAGCACCGCGGCCAGCACCCATTTCATACGTCCGTCCCTGCGCGCAAATCCATCAGCGCGCCATTATATTCCGCCCCCAGAATCAGCATGGCCGCACATAGGTACAGAAAGATCAAAGCCGCCATGGCACCGGCCAGACCAGCATATGTCGCGCTATAGCTGGCAAACTGCGCGATATAGACGGAAAAGCCCCATCCACCTGCGGCCCAGAGAAATAAGGTCAGCGCCACGCCCGGCAGTATTTGCGACAGGCTGTGCCGCCGTATCGGCAGGATCAGATGCGCCAGAACGACGGTTCCGATGGGCACGGCCACCGTGAAGGTCAGGCGCAAGCGATCCACCGAAAGCCATTGCGAAACATCCACATCGGTGCGTTCGGATACCAGTTGCGTGTAGACCGGCAGCACCACCTCGACCGCGGCGATTGCCAGAATGGTGGCCCCGCCTAGAATAACCAGCACAAAGCACATCAGGCGCGTTTTCCAGAACGGCCAGCTGTCCTGATCGTGATAGGCCTGGTTCATGGCCGTGCGCACGGCCGCAACCCCGTTCGAGGCAAAGTACACCGCCAAAAGCCCGCCCAGCGTGATCACACCCGAGCCCGCGCCTTCCAGAACCGCGCGCAGTTCGGACACTATGGGATCGGCGACATCCTTGGGCCACGCTCCGAAAATCAGCTCGATCAGCTCTTCGTTGACATATCCTTGCGACAAGGTGCCAGCCAGAGCGACGGTGAACAGGACAAACGGGAAAACCGCCATCATCAGGGACATGGCGACGTGGCTGCTCATGACAAAACCGTTTTTGCTGCTGAACCGGCCAATGGCCAGCCAAAGCGCTTGTACGGCAGGTCCGAAAGAGGGAATCACGGGCTTGCTCATAACAGCAGCCTAACCTGCAAGTTCTGATCGCAGAAGCGGTAAGGCGCCAAATTTCATCATACAAATCCCTGACCGCATTGCATAAACTTGAATTGCTGTGCAGGATCGGACCGATCAGCGCCACGTCCGGGCCGCTAAACGCACCAGAGCCAGGGGTCTGCATGACATCGGAACACAACACGCCCCAAGACCTGCCGCGCCTCAAACTGCCAGTGGTGCGCGACACCTGCATCATTGCGACCTTGGTGGTGCTGGGCCTGTATGCAGGGTCTGCATTCTTGATTCCATTGACGATGGCCTTGCTGATCAACGTGTTGATCATTGCGCTGGCGGACCGGGTCATTTCGCTGACCCGCGCGCCCATATGGTTGGCCAACATCGCGGGGGTGACGGTGGTTCTGGCCGGGTTGTTCATGATCATGTACGTCCTTGGCAGTCAGGCCACGCAGTTCGCCCGATCCATTGGCACCTATGAATCGCAGTTCGACAATGCGGTGAACCGCATCGCCGGTCTTGTGGGGAATGATGTGACCACCTTCATTCGCGACAATCTGGTCAGTATCGACATGACATATGTTGCGCGTGTGCTGCTGGGCAGCGCCACATCGCTTTTGAACCATTTCTTTCTGATCAGCCTTTATGTGGCATTCCTGATGGCCGAACGCCTGGCGTTTCGTAAAAAGATCCGACTGGCCGCCGGAAACCCGAAGACCGGCGCTGAATTTGCCGCGATGATGGATGCAATCACCTTTAACCTGCAACGGTATGTCGGCGTCAAAACCCTGATCAGCCTGATCACGGCGAGCATCAGCTACACGATTTTTCGCACTCTGGGGCTGGAATACGCAGAAACCTGGGCCGTGCTGACCTTTGCTTTGAATTTCATCCCGTCAATTGGGTCGATCATTGCTGTGATCTTTCCGGCTATGATCGCGCTGGTTCAGTTTGAAAGCATCGGGCCCTTTCTGATCGTTGTTCTGGGCTGTGGCACCATTCAGTTCCTGATCGGCAATTTCCTGGACCCGGCCATGTTGGGCCGGTCTTTGAACATGTCCACGTTTCTGGTCATTCTGGCACTGACATTTTGGACCACTGTCTGGGGTCTGATCGGGGCCTTCCTCAGCGTCCCGCTGACCGTTTGCATCCTGATCGTGTTCAGCCATATCCCGGCCTTGCGCCCGATTGCGATCATGATGTCGCTGGACGGGCAACTGGGTGCGGATGACCAGGCTGATTAATCCATTTCCGATCCGGAAAATTATTCATTCAAAAATAGTATATTTAGAATTTGTGGTATGTTAGCGTCGATGTGCCAGGCATGAACGCCCCATATTTCTGAGGCTCCCGAAACAACAATAACACTACGGGAATCAGCACCTTGCGACGGGGCGCACCTGTAAAGGTCCGCACCACCGATTTGGATTACGAATGAAAAGCAGGGCCCCGGCCCACCATCGGAGGAGCACACTATGTCAAGATCAGATTTGGTCCCCAGACGCTGGATAGAAAAGGCTGTGACGGCTGCAGTTGCCGTATGCCTGGCGCTGCCGGCATGGGCTCAGGACCAGAAACCCAATATTCTTGTGATCTGGGGTGACGATATCGGTCAGTCGAATATCTCGGCCTAGACGATGGGGCTGATGGGATATCAGACGCCCAATATTGACCGGGTCGCAAACGAAGGGATGATCTTTACCGACTACTACGGAGAGCAGTCCTGCACTGCGGGCCGTTCATCGTATATCATGGGACAATCCGTGTTCCGCACAGGGCTGTCCAAGGTTGGTCTGCCCGGGGCCGATCTGGGCATGCAGGTCGAAGACCCGACAATTGCCGGATTGTTGAAGGATCATGGCTATGTCACCGGACAGTTTGGCAAGAACCACCTGGGTGACAAGGATGAGCATCTTCCCACAAACCACGGTTTTGACGAGTTTTTCGGAAATCTGTATCACCTGAATGCGGAAGAAGAGCCCGAGAATGAGGATTATCCCGGCGACGCGGTTCTGGCTGACGGGCGCACCTTTCGCGAAGCATATGGGCCGCGCGGTGTGATCAAGTCCAAATCCGATGGCACAATCGAAGACACCGGTCCCCTGAGCAGAAAACGCATGGAAACGGTTGATGATGAAACCGTCGCCGCCGCCATCGACTTTATCCAGCGAGCGCATGAACAGGGTCAGCCGTTTTATGTCTGGTGGAACGGAACGCGCATGCATTTCCGCACGCATGTCAAAGACGATATGCGGACGCAGGCGGATGAAATCGCTGGTCGCCACGTCGACGAGTATTCGGCCGGCATGATCGAACATGACATGCATGTGGGACAATTGCTTGATCTGCTGGATGAGCTTGGCATCGCGGACAACACAATCGTCCATTACTCGACTGACAACGGTCCGCATATGAACACCTGGCCCGATGCCGCCGCGACCCCGTTCTGGGGTGAGAAAAACACCAACTGGGAAGGTGGATGGCGCGTTCCGTCAATGGTGCGCTGGCCCGGCCAGATCGAAGCTGGTTCCGTCAGCAACGAAATCGTGCATCACATGGACTGGCTGCCAACCTATCTGGCGATTGCCGGCGATCCCGATATCAAGGAAAAGCTGAAGGAAGGCTACAGTTCGTCAGGCATGAATCGCGATTACAAGGTTCATCTGGACGGCTACAACATCCTGCCCGTGCTGACCGGCGAAGCAACAGAAAGCCCACGTAAGGAGATCTTTTATTTCTCGGATGATGGCGACATGACCGCGCTGCGCTTTGAGGACTGGAAGCTGATCTTTCTCGAGCAGAAAGCCTGGGCAACTCTGCGCGCCTGGATCGAACCCTGGACCGAATTGCGAATCCCGCTGATCATCAATTTGCGACGCGATCCATACGAGCGGGCCTATCGCACGTCGAACACCTATTACGACTGGTTGTTGGACCGAGCGTATTTCCTGGTACCGGCGCAGCAGTATGTTGGTAATTTCCTTGAAACCTTTCAGGAATTTCCGCCCCGCCAAAAGGCAGCAAGCTTTAACCTGGATCAGGTCATGGAAAAACTGGCGACGCCGACCAACAACTGATCCGCTTTGCTGATGGAAAAGGGCCGCCTGTTGCACGGCGGCCCTTTGCAACCTGAAAACAGGCGAATGAACCCATGAATTTTCTCCTCAGACCCGCTTTGATCGCTGCGCTTGGCCTGATCTGTCCGCACAGCCTGTGGGCCGACCCGTTGCCAAGCTGGACAGAGTCCCAGGCGAAATCCCGGATTACGGAATTTGTCACCGCTGTCACCACGCCGGGAAAACCTGACTATGTCACGCCAGCCGACCGCATCGCCGTGTTTGACAATGACGGAACGTTATGGGCGGAACAGCCGGTGTATTTTCAATTCATTTTCGCCATGGATCGCCTGTCGGAACTGGCGCAAGAGGATCCGACAATTCTGACGACGCCAACCTTGAACGCCGCAGCCAAAGGTGATTTGGCGACCGTTCTGCAAGGCGGCCATGATGCCCTGATCGAGGTGGTCAATGCCTCGCATTCGGGAACAAGCGTGGCAGAGTTTCAGGCCGACGTCGCAGACTGGCTGGACACCGCGCGTCACCCGACCACGGATCTTGCCTACGACAAAATGACCTATCAGCCCATGGTCGAATTGTTGCGCTATCTGCGGGACCAAGGATTTCAGACCTATATCGTGTCCGGCGGCGGCATTCATTTCATGCGGGTGTTTGGACAAGACGCCTACGGCATCCCGCCGCAGCAGGTTCTTGGCACATATGGAAACACAGATATTCAGAATGTCGACGGTTTGCCCACCATTACCAAAGCACCCGGCATTGCTTTTGTCGACGACAAGGAAGGCAAACCAATCAACATAGACCGTACAATCGGCAAACGCCCGATTTTTGCGGCCGGAAACTCGGACGGCGATTTTGCTATGCTGGAGTGGACCACCGCGGGCGACGGCCCGCGTCTGGGTGTGTTGATCCACCATACGGATGCGGACCGGGAATGGGCGTATGACCGCGACAGCCCAATCGGCAAGCTTGTGGATGGGCTGGACAAGGGGCCTGATCTGGGATGGGTCATCGTGGATATGGCGCAGGACTGGTCCCGCATCTACACTGGCGCAAACTGACCCGGTTCGGAGCCCGCGCACCCCATGTGGACCTTACTTGTTTCCACGTTCGTATTCGTCTTGTACGTGACCGCGACGGTGTTCTCGGTCCGGGCGGCGCAGACCGCCCGTACGCCCCAGGGGGCCGTCGGATGGGTTGTGTTTCTGATTGCGGCCCCGTTTTTTGCGGTGCCGATGTATCTGTTTCTGGGTCATCACAGGTTTCGCGGCTATCGCATTGCCCGGCAGGAAAGCGAAAGGGTGGTCGAAGGCATCAAGACATTTGCCGATTACTCAAAACCCGATCCCGCGACACTGTCGATCAATCCACGCCCGTTCGAGTTTCTGGCCCATCTGCCTGTATCCCGCGGCAATGGCTGTGACCTGCTGATTGACGGTCAGGCAACATTCGACGCGATCTTTGCCGCCATCGACGCGGCGACACGCTATGTCCTGATCCAGTTTTACATCGTGCGCGATGACAGGCTGGGGCGCGCGTTGCAGGAAAAACTGATCGCGGCGGCAGAACGTGGCGTACATGTCCGTTTTATGACCGATGCCGTCGGCAGCTACGGCCTGCCGTCCCAGTATCTGGAAACGCTGCAAGCGGCCGGGATTGATGTGGCCGACCCGCGGCAGCAGCGTGGTCCGAATTTCCGGTTCCAACTGAATTACCGAAATCACCGCAAAAGCGTCATTATTGACGGTGAGGTCGGTTTTATCGGCGGGCACAATATCGGGGTCGAGTATCTGGGCGAAAGTTCGTATTTTGGCCATTGGCGCGACACGCATTTGAAAATGACCGGTCATATTGTCCGCCAGTTACAGTTGATCTTTACCGAAGACTGGCACTGGGCCCGGGGCGAGGACCTGATCGACCATCTGGACTGGGCCGGCAGCGAGGCCGAGCAGGATATGAACGCCCTGCTGGTTGCAACCGGACCAGGCGATGAAACGGAAACAGGTTCAATGACGTTCTTTGCAGCGATTGCCGAAGCAAAACAGCGTTTCTGGATTGCCTCACCCTATTTCGTGCCGGATATCGATATCATGACCGCCTTGCAGCATGCTGCCATACGAGGCGTGGATGTGCGTATTCTTGTGCCTCAGGTCATTGATCACCGACTGCCCTGGCTGGCCGGCTTTGCCTATTTCGACGAGGTGCGCAACTGTGGCGCCCGGGTGTTTCGTTATACTGACGGCTTCATGCACCAAAAGGTATTTGTTGTTGATGACACTCTGGCTGCGATTGGTACAACCAATCTGGACAATCGTTCGTTCCGCCTGAATTTCGAAGCGATGGCATTGTTTTTTGACCCGCGCGTCGCAGCGTCGGTGGAACGGATGCTGCTGGCGGATTTCGAAAACAGTTACGAAATGTCGCGCGCGTTGCCGCAACAGCCCGCTTACATCCGGTTCGGCGCGCCGCTGGCCCGGCTGTTCGCACCGATTCTTTAGGAAAAGAACCGCTCGTTAAACAGCCGCGTCATCAGCGCAACCATATAGGCCGTCGACAATCCGAAGGCCAACAGACCAGCAACCGCCGCAAAAGATCCAAAAATCCTCAGCCCTTCGCCCAGCACCACATCGCCGTATCCAAGGGTCGTAAACGACACCAGCGAAAAATAGATGGCCGTGTTCCAATCCGGCAGGACATCCAGAATCATCCAGACAATCGCCCATATCCAGACCTGAATGGTGTGGGTTGCCACTATAAACGCCAAAGCGGTCGCAATCGGACCTGCTGTTGCCCAAAACACGCCCCGCGCGGACCAGTTTGGTTCAGCCCTGACAATCATCAGCGTGCACCAGGTCAGCAACAAAATTTCGATCACGAAACAAAGCCCCAGAAAAGTGCTTCCCCACAGGATCTGATGCGGCAAGGTCATGTTATTGCGCCCTGAAATGTGTTGATATCTGACCCCTGCACAATGACCCGAGCCAATACGCGGCACAAGCCCGCCTGATGCGCATCGAACATGCGGCGAATAAGACCAGATGCGGGTCTGTGCTGGACAAGGGTAAAAACTGTTGCACATCCTGCACAAAAAGCGGGACGGTTCATGCTGTTGAAGATCGAAGACCTGAAGAAATCCTATCCCGGCGGCAGACCCGTTCTACGCGGCGTGTCGCTGGCGCTGGATCACGGGCAGACGCTGGCGCTGACCGGTGAAAGCGGCAGTGGCAAGTCCACTCTGCTAAACCTTGCCGGCGCGCTGGACAAATTCGATGACGGCGAGATCGTTCTGGACGGCGTGGCGCTATCGGCGCTGGACGATTCGGGGCGCGCGACGCTTCGACGGCATCATGTCTCTTTGGTGTTTCAGCAATTCAATCTGATCCCGTCGCTGACGGTGGATCAGAACTTGTCTTTTCATGCCCGGCTTGCTGGACATCACGACGCAAACTGGCAGGCGCATTTGGCCGACCGTTTGGGGTTGTCCGACCTGCTGGAGCGATATCCCGAGCGCCTGTCGGGTGGGCAGCAGCAACGCGTTGCCATCGGGCGGGCCATGGCCGCGCGACCAAAACTGCTGCTGGCGGACGAGCCGACGGGCAATCTGGATGAAACCGCCAGTGAAAACGTTCTGAACCTGATGCTGTCGCTGGTGGCCGAGACCGGGGCCGCTTTGCTGTTGGTCACGCATTCGCAGCAGATCGCCGCGCGACTGGATCGGCAGGCACATCTGGCAGGCGGCCTGCTGCAATGACCGCAGCTATTGTACAGGCGCTGTTGTCGCATTGGTGGACCCATCGCCTGCAACTGGCAACGCTGCTGATCGGCGTTGCTCTGGCGACTGGGCTGTGGTCTGCGGTGCAGGCCATCAACGCCGAAGCGCGCGCCAGCTATGCGCGCGCCAACGACCAGCTTGCATTAGGTCAGTTCGACGAATTGCGCAGCATCGGCGGCGGATCGATCCCGTTGACCCAATATACCGAACTGCGCCGGGCCGGATGGCAGGTGGCGGCTGTTCTGGAAGGTCCGTACAGGGTCAAGGGCAACACGGTGCGTGTGATGGGTGTGGACATGGTCGCATATCCGACCCTGCCCGCCGTCACCGAAGCTGAACAAGGCGCAACCCCGCCCCAGCCTGCCGATATGCTGACCGCCCCGGGCCGTTTGCTGATACATCCCGATCTTGCGCCCTTGCTGGGCGACGTGGCCGGTCTGCCTCCTGTGCTGATCACCGATGCGCTGCCCCCGGACATCATTTTGACGGATATCGGCGTGGCCGAGGCACTGCTGGATCAGCCAGGTCAGATTTCGCGATTGGTCGTGCTGCCGGACCAGCCGCGCGCGATGCCCGCAATCGCCGAGATCGCACCGGGCCTTGAGCGGATCGCACCATCGGCCCGGATTGACACAGCGCGACTGACCGACAGTTTTCATCTGAACCTGACCGCATTTGGATTGCTGTCCTTTGCCGTGGGTCTGTTCATTGTGAATGGAACCGTTGGTCTGGCTTTTGCGCAGCGCCGCGGCATGATCCGGACGCTGCGGGCCCTGGGGGTGTCGATGCGGCGGCTGGTCTGGATGATCCTGACCGAGCTTGTGCTTTTGGCGCTGATCGGCGGCACGTTGGGTTTGGTGTTGGGATTCTTTCTTGCGGGCGCGCTGTTGCCGGATGTGGCCGCCACATTGCGAGGCTTGTACGGCGCGCCCGTGACTGGGCAGTTGTCGTTGCAACCTGACTGGGCCTTGGCCGGGATCGCCATGGCTGTGCTGGGCACGCTTGTGGCCAGTGGACATGCGCTGTGGCGACTGTCCAGCATGCCGTTACTGGAAGGTCCCGGTCTTCAGGCCTGGAGCGGCGGCGCACACTCCGCGCGTCTGATCGGCGCAGCCGGAGCGCTGCTGATCACCTGTGGCCTGATCGCGCATTACGCCATCGGCGGACTGATTGGCGGTTTTGCCCTGCTGGCCGGAATTCTGACCGGGGCGGCCTTGTTGCTGCCGCCTGCCCTTGCCGCAGTGCTGAGCGTCCTCGGCCAGCGGATGCAAGGGCCTGTTGCCCAGTGGATATGGGCCGATATGCGGGCTCAGCTGCCCGGGCTTTCGCTGGCACTGATGGCATTGTTGCTGGCATTGGCGGCCAATATCGGTGTGGGCACAATGGTGTCCAGCTTTCGGCTGACCTTTGTCGGCTGGCTGGATCAGCGGCTGACGGCCGAATTATACGTCACGCTCGACGATGATTTGCAAGCCCAAGAGGTCGCTGCGTGGTTGCAGCCACAGGTCGACGCAATCCTGCCCATCCGAAATGTCGAGCTGCCGCATTCAACCGGGCCTTTGTTCCTGTATGGCGTTGTCGATGATCCGGAATACCGCGAACATTGGCCCCTGATTGCCCAAGCGCCCGATGTCTGGGATCAGGTGATGGCCGGTCAGGCTGTGCTGATCAACGAACAGCTGGCGCGACGCGCCGACCTGTGGCCCGGCGATACGTTGACCGTAACCCCCGGCAACAGCCTGATGATTTCCGGCGTTTATTCCGATTACGGCAATCCGACCGGACAGGCGATTGTGTCCATGCAGCAACTGGACCGGATTGCGCCGGGTGCGGATTACAGGCGCTTTGGGGTGCGCATGACCCCCGACGACGCAACCGCAATGGCGCAGAAACTGCGGGATCGCTTTGATTTGCCACCGCAAGCCGTTGTCCAGCAGGCGGCGGTCAAGGCGCAATCCCGCGCCGTTTTCGAAAACACCTTTGTCGTGACCTCAGCTTTGAACGTTCTGACCCTGGGGGTGGCGGGTTTTGCCATTCTGACCAGCCTTTTGACGTTGTGGACACAGCGCCTGCCCCAGATCGCCCCGGTCTGGGCAGCGGGGCTTGACCGCCGGCATCTGGCACGGTTCGAATTGCTGCGCAGCGTATTGCTGGCCGCGCTGACCGCCTGTCTAGCCTTGCCTCTGGGGCTGGTGCTGGCCTGGGTCTTGCTGGCCGTCATCAATGTGCAGGCGTTTGGCTGGCGTCTGCCCATGTTCCTGTTCCCGCTTGACTGGGCATACCTGTTCTTGCTGACATTGCTGGCTGCGCTGATTGCTGCGGCCCTGCCCGCGCTGCGCTTGATGCGCCTGCCGCCGGCAGACTTGTTAAGGGTTTTTGCAAATGAACGTTAGATCGCTGGTTTTGATCCTGTGTGTCTGGCTGCCCTCTTTGGCCTGGTCACAAGGATATGCAGGTCTGGGCGGGTCTGCGGATGGCTTTGACAGGCCCGAACCGGGATACCGGTTCGATTTTCCCGCAGATCACGGACCGCACCCCGCGTTCCGCATTGAATGGTGGTATCTGACAGCGAACCTGACCGGCGATGACGGACGCACCTATGGCATTCAATGGACGTTGTTTCGATCTGCTCTGAAGCCATACGAACAGACTGGTTGGCACAGCCCTCAGATCTGGATGGGGCATGCTGCGATCACAACCCCCGAAACCCATTATTTTGCCGAGCGTTTGTCACGTGGCGGCATCGGTCAGGCCGGGGTCACGGCGCAGCCCTTTGATGCGTGGATCGACGAATGGAGGATGAGCGGGCCGGATTTCGACAATCTGGACCTGACGGCAAATGGCGCGGATTTCGGATATGAACTGTCCCTGGATGCGCGCGGGCCTTTGGTCTTTCACGGTGAGTCCGGTTATTCGGTCAAGTCCGCTGATGGACAGGCAAGCTATTATTATTCGCAACCATTTTACGAAGCGACCGGTGTGCTGCATCTTCCTGATGGCGACATCGCCGTCACCGGACATGCCTGGCTGGACCGGGAATGGTCCTCGCAACCACTTGCCGAGGATCAAAGCGGATGGGACTGGTTCTCGCTCAGCTTCGATGACGGAGCCAAACTGATGGCGTTTCGCTTGCGCGGAGATCGTGGAGATCACACCGCCGCAACCTGGATCGAGGCGGATGGATCAACCACCGCCCTTCCAGATGGTGCGGTGATGTTCGATCCTTTGGCAACAGCCGAGGTTGCAGACCGGCAAATTCCCGTCCACTGGCGCGTCGTCCTGCCCGCGCGTGATCTGGATGTCGAAGTCAAGGCTCTGACGCCCGATGCCTGGATGGCCACCCGGTTTGCATACTGGGAAGGTCCGGTCAAGGTCACGGGCAGTCACTCAGGACGAGGCTATCTTGAGATGACTGGATATCAGCCGTAACGGTCCGGTCCGGGTCATACCCCAGCGCCGAACCGACCGGCTGTTCTTAGCGAACCACGTAGACCGAGGCTGTGGAATGCCGCACCACCCGCGCCGCATTTGGACCCAGCAGATAATCCTTTAAATCCGGCTTGTGCGCACCGATAACGATCAGATCGGATCCAGCGCTTTCGGCCGTTTTCAGTATCTCCTGATACGCGGTGCCGGTTGCCACAACGTGGCGGATCGTGCTGTTACGCTGGGCCCCCAAGGTGGATTGACACAGTTGAGACACCTGTTCCTGCGCCTCGGCAATCGCCTGTTCGTGATGGTGAGGTTCAAAAAAGCTGCTGACAAAGGACTCGCCGTAGTCGGGCAGAACAGTCACCACATCCAACTGGGCGCCGCTATGATCCGCCAGTTCAGCCGCTTTTTTCAATACAAGTGCATCAAGATCGCCATTGCTGATATCAATCGCACACAGAACGCTGCGGGTCATGCGGGCACCTCTTGTCTGGCGGAACGTCCGCGTTGCAGAAAGGCGATCAGGCCCAGCAAAAGCATCGCCGGAATGTAGATCAGCTGTTTCGGGGGTTGGCTGGACGGCAGGCTGACCGAGGTCAGGCGCACCGCTTCGTCACCATAATAGTCGAAATTGTCCAGATCATCTGCGACAGGTGTGCCAAACAACGGCTCTTCGAGTTTGACCAGCCCATCCTCTTCGATCAGCAGCAAACCCAGCGCCTCGACCCGCGCGGCACCGCCCTCTTCACTGCCAACGGGAACAACGACTGTTGTTTCAGTCATCTCAAGCGTGTCGAAATCCGGGCCGCTCACGACCATCCGCACTTCGGTGCCCGGCGGCGTTTGACCGATGGTTTCGACAAAGGCCGACGGTTCGACCGAGGTGAACGGGGGCGAGATGCGATCCATGAAGTAGTCCGGCCGGAACAGCGCAAAGGCCACGAAGATCAGGGCGATGCTTTCATAGATGCGGCTGTGCGTCAGGAAATACCCCATTGTACCGGCGGTAAAGACAAGGATCGCAATCGTCGCAAATATTGCCACAATGATCCCTTCAACCCATGTCACATCAATCAACAGCAGGTCTGTATTGAAGATGAAGACAAACGGCAGGGCCACGGTGCGCAGGCTGTAAAAGAACGCCGTAAACCCGGTTTTGATCGCATCACCGCCGGACACGGCGGCGGCGGCAAAGCTGGCCAAACCCACGGGTGGCGTCACGTCGGCCATGATCCCGAAATAGAACACAAACAGATGCACCGCGATCAACGGCACGATCAGCCCGCTTTGTGCGCCCAGTTCCACAACCACACCGGCCATCAAAGAACTGACCACAATGTAGTTCGCCGTTGTCGGCAGGCCCATGCCCAGGATCAGGCTGAGAATACCAACCATCACCAGCATCAGGATCAGGTTGCCGCCCGACAGGAATTCAACCAGATCGGCCATCACTTGGCCCACTCCGGTCAGCGTCACCGTACCCACGATCACACCCGCCGTGGCGGTGGCCAATGCGATCCCGATCATGTTGCGTGCGCCATCGATCAGGCCCTGCCACAGATCGGCAACCCCGTCGATAAAGCGATTATAAACCTCGCTTTCACCGCGAAAGATCGCCTTGAGCGGCTTCTGCGTCAGCAGGATCACAAACAGCAAAGACGTCGCCCAAAAGGCCGACAGACCCGGCGATTTCTGTTCGATCATCAGGAAATAGACCAGCACGATGATCGGCAGCAGGTAGTGCAGGCCGGCCTTGTAGATGTCCGCGATGACGGGCAGCGTGACCTCTTTGGCATTTGGATCATCGGGTTCCAGATCGGGCACGGTAGCTGCCAGTTTCAGCAAGGCCACATAAACCGCAAACACAATCAGGCTGAGGATCAGACCCGCCATGGACGGTACCCAGTTGCTCACCGCCTCGACCGGGAATTGCGACCCGTAGCACAGGCCGGCAAAAACCAGGAAGAAGGACAGCATCCCGACAACCGTCCGCGCCAGATGCACGTCCCGATCGCCCAACGTTGGCATGTTCCGCTTTACCGCCTCAAGATGCACAATATAGACCAAGGCAATGTAAGAGATTGCGGCGGGCAAAAAGGCATGGGTGATCACCTCAACATAGGAAATCCCCACATATTCCACCATCAGGAAGGCCGCAGCGCCCATTACCGGTGGCATGATCTGACCATTCACGGATGAGGCGACCTCGACCGAGCCCGCCTGTTCACTGGAAAAGCCAACGCGCTTCATCAGCGGGATGGTAAATGTACCTGTGGTCACCACGTTGGCAATGGACGACCCCGAGATCAGGCCGGTCGCTGCCGAGCCCACAACTGCCGCCTTGGCCGGACCACCGCGCAGATGGCCCAATGCACCAAAGGCCATCTTGATAAAGTAATTCCCTGCCCCGGCCTTATCCAGCAACGCCCCAAACAGCACAAACAGGAAGACAAATTTCGTCGACACGCCAAGTGCGATGCCAAAAACGCCCTCGGACGTGATCCACATATGGCTCATTGCTTTTTTCAGGCTTGCGCCCTTCCAGCGGATCACTTCGGGTACCCAATCGGACGATCCGAAAAACACATAAACCAGAAAGATCGTCGCTATGATCGCCATTGCCGGGCCAAGAGCGCGGCGTGCGGCCTCGAACAGCAACAGCAAACCAACCAGAGCGATCCACTTGTCCGTATCATCCGCAAGACCACCTGCGTTAACGATCTTTTGGTAGAAGAAATAGCCGTACAGCGCCACAAACGCTCCCAACAGACCCATGATCCAATCCTGAATCGGGATGTAGTCGCGCGGGCTGGATTTCAGCGCCGGATATGCTGCAAATGCCAAAAACATTGCAAAGGCCAGATGAAACTGCCGCGCATTGTTCACAACACTGCCCGGCAACACGTAATTCGCCAGAGGCGAGGCCAGCACCACCTGAAAAATTGACCAGATCGCGGCCACGACGGCCAGAAACACGCCGACATTGCCAACCGGATTTCGCCCACCCGCATCGGACGAGGCAACAAGCTCTTGCAGCTCTTCTTCGGAAAGCGGGCGATTGGATTGTGGGTCGGAACTCATGACATGTCTCCCCGTCGTGACCTTTTGCGGCCTATTGTGACACCCGTTTGCTACGGG
Source organism: Pseudomonadota bacterium (assembly GCA_039028255.1). GTDB lineage: Bacteria > Pseudomonadota > Alphaproteobacteria > Rhodobacterales > Rhodobacteraceae > Ruegeria. Next base: position 33,849 of record JBCCIK010000004.1, read on the forward strand.
TTTGGGTGGCAGGGCGCCGCATCAGCGCCCCGCATTAAGGCTGGTTTACTGGATCCAGCCTTTTTCTTTGTAGTACTTTTCAGCACCCGGATGCAGCGGCGCCGACAGGCCATCCGCAATCATCTCTTCAGGCTTGAGGTTGGCAAATGCCGGGTGCAGCTTTTTGAAATCATCAAAATTTTCGAAGACCGAGCTGACAACGGCATAAACCGCATCGTCTGACACGTCGGATGAGGTTACAAAAGTCGCACCAACACCGAAGGTGGAAGTATCACCGTCAGATCCGCGATACATGCCGCCAGGGATGGTCGCAGTGCGATAGAACGAATTGTCGCCCACCAGCTTGTCGACAGCGTCACCGCTGACATTCACCAGAACCGAGTCGCAAGCTGTGGTAGCCTCCTGAATCGAACCTGACGGGTGACCCACGGTGTAAACCATCGCGTCGATCTGGTTGTCACACAGGGCTGCGGACTGCTCGGCCGCTTTCAGTTCGGTCGCCAGCTCGAAATCATCCGTGCTCCAACCCATTTCGCCCAGCAGAACCTCCATGGTGCCGCGCTGACCGGAACCGGGGTTGCCGATGTTGACACGCTTGCCTTTCAGGTCCTCGAAGTTGGCGATGCCGGAATCGGCGCGGGCCACCACAGTGAACGGTTCGGGGTGGACCGAGAACACGGCGCGCAGGCTTTCGAAGGGCCCGGCCTCTTCAAATTTCGAACTGCCGTTATAGGCGTGATACTGCCAGTCGGACTGCGCCACGCCAAACTCCAGTTCGCCTTCGCGAATGGTGTTGATGTTGTAGACCGAACCACCGGTTGATTCGACCGAACACCGCACGCCATGTTCCTTGCGACCCTTGTTTACCAGACGGCAGATCGCACCGCCGGTTGGATAATAAACGCCGGTCACACCGCCGGTTCCGATGGTGATGAACTCTTCGGCATAAGCTGCCGGAGCCATCATGGCCGCAGTCACAAATGCGCCGAGGCTAAGCTTGCTGCTGTTTTTCATGTAAAAACTCCCATTTTAATTTTTGTGGGTGGGAAAAATGAAAAATCCGCGACGGGAAAACGGCTGATAAGCAATCAGACGTCCGGCCACCAGTGCAGCTTTGTGAATTTTCCAATGTCTCCCAACGTGGTCGAGTTTCATTCAGATACCTCGAATGTCAAGTCCACCTCAGGGGCCAGATGGCGAAAGCCTCAGATTTGAGACCGATTGCCAAACTTTCCCCCCATTGCGCCGGGATATGTCGTGATCCGGGCGCGGATATCGAATGCACCAGTTGGATTACCGCGCCGACGTGATCCAGACGTGCAACGGACCAACGGGATATGTCAGATATCGGTTTCAGGCATGGGTATGCGTGTTCAGCCCGTGCGCGGGCCGCGTGCACCTGTGGCCGGTATGTCCTGAACCCCGGCGGGATTTGAAACTTTGATCACACCTGCATCAACGGAACACGATGCTCAGGACCAGGACATTGATCCCGTTGGCATTGCGCCGGTATGGATGACACCTGGCGCATCATACAACATGCATTTTGGCCGCTATACAAATGGCATAGCGACCTGACATCTCATTTTTGGATAGAATTCGTGGGGCGGCAATCCGCACTCATAACCCCCTCTAAAAACCAGTTCAAAAAACCAGTACGTGCTAAAATAAACGGTGCCGCCCGCCGGTGCACTTTGGCATTGTGGCGAAAAAGTGTCTAGTTCCAAATTCGAAATTTATTGTTTCCATTTCGAATGCGGCGCACATCCTGCACGGTTTCCGGGGCTATTTTCAATCTGGTATCCAAATGCGCCGGCGGAGCCGGTGAAATCCCGGAAGCCGTGTTATATAATTTTATCAGACGGTTACCGGCAATGATTAAGCTTGCGCAATCATCGTGCCCCAACTTGTCAGACCTCCATCGGTCTCACAAATGATAGTTTCCGTTCCGGTTGCACCATCGATACCAAAATAGCAGCTGGCCATGGCCGGCGCGCTCAGAAATGCCAGGCTTAATGCGAAGATGCCCAAGGCGACTGAATACTTCATTGAACTCACTCCTCTTTGACACATCACATGTGGGAGCCGAATTCAGCGCAAAACACTTCCAAGACGTTAAGGTTTTTTAACAATAGCCGATCTAACATGTCAGCAAGCAACCATGCACAAACGGCCGCGATCGAACCCGTAGATTTTTTGCTTGTTGTGGTGCCCAAGGAGAGACTCGAACTCTCACGCCCGTGAAGGCGGGGGATTTTGAATCCCCTGCGTCTACCATTCCGCCACTTGGGCCACGATGTCTGGCTTAGCGTCCATGCACAGGAAGGTCCAGAGGCAAAAAACAATCAATATTCCCTTTGTTTCCATCGCACCTGTTGACGGTTGTGCGGGCGCGTGATTTGGCTGGCGCGGTCTGAACAGGGATATGAGTGCCTTATGTTGCGATCGTTGTACGACTGGACCATCCGACTGGCTGAGCACCCTCATGCGCTGTGGGCGCTGGCTGTGGTGGCATTCATCGAAAGCTCGTTCTTTCCGATCCCTCCCGATGTGCTGATGATTCCGATGATTCTTGCGCGGCCATCGCGCGCCTGGCTGATCGCCTCCGTTGCTTTGGTGGCGTCGGTACTGGGCGGGCTTTTGGGTTATGCCATCGGGGCGTTTTTCTACGAAAGCATCGGGCAGCCGATCCTGGAATCGATGGGCAAAGCGCAGGCAATGGAAGAGTTCAACACGCGCTTTAACGATTTTGGGTTCTGGGCTGTACTGGCCGCGGGTGTGACCCCCTTTCCTTATAAGGTCATCACAATCATGTCCGGCTGGACGGGTATGCCGCTGGGCACGTTTGTGGCAACGTCGATTCTGGCGCGTGCGCTCAGGTTCTTTCTGGTGGCGGGTCTGCTGTGGAAATTTGGTGCGCCGATCAGGGATTTCATTGAAAAGCGGCTGGGCCTGATGTTCACGATTTTCATCATCCTGCTGTTTGGCGGATTTCTGGTGGTACGATATCTATGACGCAAAGAACGCTGTACATACTGCTGGCCGCCGGGGGATCGCTGGCGTTGCTGCTGGGTGCCTGGGGGTTTCAGTATTTTGGCGGGCTTGCCCCGTGCAAGATGTGTATCTGGCAGCGTTATCCTCATGCGATCGCGGTCGTGCTCGGCGCCTTGGCGCTGGCCCTGCCCCGGGCACGGCTGTTGCCGGTGCTGGGCGCGGTGGCTGCCATGGCAACAGCGGGCATCGGCCTGTTTCACGCCGGGGTCGAACGCGGTCTTTGGGAGGGGCCCAGCAGTTGCACCGCCGGTGACATCACTGGTTTGACGCCACAACAGCTGATGGACCAGATCATGTCCGCGCCATTGGTGCGCTGTGATGACATCCCGTGGGAAATGCTGGGCCTGTCCATGGCAGGTTGGAACGCCTTGATCTCGGCCGTGCTGGTGTTTTTCTGGATCGCGGCCCTGCGCACGCGCTGAGCGCTACAGCTCGTCCAGCTCCGCATCCCAATACAAAAAGTCGATCCAGCTTTCATGCAGGTGATTGGGGGGAAACTTGCGCCCGATATTGCGCAACGCCTCGGCATCGGGCTGACGCGGCGGCTTACGCAGGCTCATGCCCGCCTGGCGCAAGGATTTCGATCCTTTACGCAGATTGCAGGGGCTGCACGCGGCAACGACATTTTGCCAGCTGGTCACCCCGCCCGCTGCCCGCGGCACCACATGATCAAAAGTCAGGTTGTCGCGGCTGCCGCAATACTGGCAGCGGAATTCATCCCGCAGAAATAAATTAAAGCGCGTGAAGGCCACGCGCTTTCTGGGTTTTACATAGTCTTTCAGGACAACAACCGAGGGTATTCGAATTGCGGTACTGGGACTGCGCACCACCTCGTCGTATTCGGCAACAATATCGACGCGATCCAGCCAGGCCGCCTTGATGGCTTCCTGCCACGGCCAAAGCGACAGCGGATAATATGATAGCGGACGATAATCGGCATTCAGAACCAGCGCCGGATGATGCTTGAGCGCACCCGGCTCTCTGACAAAATCGGTTCTGAAGTCTCCGTCCATCACAGAATCTCTCCTCGCTCTTGGCTGCCTGTTTGTGACACCAGAGCGGAGAGCACCCACCCCGGCCTTTAGTTGACTATATATCGTGGTAAAACTCTGACAAGTCCTGAGTTTCCACAATATGTCGCAGAATGCGTAGTCCGAGTCCGTAACAGGCGGATGACAATTATCCACAGGTTGCGCACAGCCCGCGGCACGGGTTATGGCGTGTGCCATGTCCTGGTTCATCCGTTTCAACAAACCCTACGATGTTCTGCCGCAATTCACCGATCGCGGCAACGCCGATGCGCCGCGCCAGACCCTGTCAGACTATGTCGATCTGCCGGGGGTCTATCCGGCCGGCCGGTTGGATCGCGACAGCGAAGGGCTGATGCTGTTGACCGACAATGGGCGATTGCAAGCACAGATTTCCGATCCCAAGCACAAGATGGCCAAGACATACTGGGTTCAGGTCGAAGGCACGCCGGACGCGGCGGCGCTGCAAGCGCTGCGCGACGGAGTTGATCTCAAGGATGGCCTGACCCGACCTGCGCAGGCACGGCGCATGGACCCGCCGCAGAGCCTGTGGCCACGCAATCCGCCGATCCGTGTACGCAAAACCGTGCCTGACAGTTGGCTTGAACTGATCCTTCGCGAAGGCAGGAACCGGCAGGTACGTCGCATGACGGCGGCAGTTGGTTTGCCCACATTGCGTCTGATCCGATATTGCATCGGTGACTGGACATTGGACGATCTGGTGCCTGGCGCATGGGACAGCCTGCCAATGCCGGGGTTGAACGCCGTACCGCAGCGCAAAAGAGATCGTCGGGTGAGACGGTGACAGGACCTCCTCGGGTCTGGTAAAGTTGGGTTATGAAAATCTCGCCTGACATTCCGCAACCATCCGCCATTCTGGAAGCCGCCCTTTATGTCGGCGATCTGGATGCGGCCGAACGGTTTTATGGCGAGATACTGGGGCTGGACCGCATTCAGCGCGTTGCAAACCGCCATGTGTTCTACCGGATTGGCGGGTCGGTCCTGTTGCTGTTCAACGCGGATGAGACCGAATTGGCCCCAGCCGATCCCGCCTTGCCCGTTCCACCACATGGGGCGCGGGGACCCGGTCATGTGTGTCTTGTGTTGTCACGACAAGAGATCGGCACCATGCGCAAGCATCTGCTGAACTGGAATATCCCTGTCGACGCCGAATTCGACTGGCCGGGCGGTGCCCGGTCGCTGTATGTCCGCGACCCCGCAGGCAATTCAATCGAATTTGCCGAAGGTCACTTGTGGCGCTAATGCAGGACGTATCGCTTTGACAAGCGATTGATCGGCGTTCCATCCCGCAGCGGCACGCCATATGCGACAGAGAAATCCTTAAAGCCCATTTTATCGTAATAGCTCAGGCCCAGAACGTTATCGGCGCGAATGGTCGCGTTGATGCCGGCATATCCAAACGCTTTGGCCGATTTTGCCGTTTCGTCAAACAATGCGCGTCCGGCGCCCCGCAGCACCGGATGGCGTCGTGTAAACGTGGCAATGTCGGCGCAGTCCGCAGGCAAGGCATCATTCGTGCCCAACCACTGAAACCCGGCCACCTGCCCCTGATCATCAACAACGACATGGCAACAGATCTTGTCCGGTCCGTCCAGATAGCTTTCGGCGAACAGAAGTTCGGAAAACGGAATTTCAAACGCGGTCGAGCCTCCGGCCTCGATGATCTGGTTGAGGATGCAGCAGGCGTCGCTCACGTCCTCGGGCATCATCGGGCGCACCGCGATCATGATTACAGGCTCAGCTTGTCGCGCATGAAGGCCAGCGCGACACTCAGACCGTCCGGCGCGATCCCATGGCCGGTGCCTTTCATCACATGAGCATAAACCTCTTTGAACCCGGCCTGTTGCAGCGCCTCGGCAGCTTCGGGCAGGGATTGCGGCGGCACAACGTCATCGGAATCGCCGTGAACCAGCAAAACGGGCATTCGGCTGATGGTTTCATCAGGCAAAAGATCGGGTTCAAGCAGACGGCCCGAAAAGGCCACGATCCCGGCAACCGGGTCTTCACGGCGCGGTGCGACATGCAGGCTCATCATGGTGCCTTGTGAAAAGCCGAACAGCACCACCTGTTCGGGCAGCACATCCTCATCCACCATCAACGCGTCGAGAAAGGCATCGAAATCCTCGGCCGCCCTATCCATGCCGCGGCGTGCCTCTTCTTCGGACGAGCCATCGATCCAGGGGATCGGAAACCACTGAAACCCATTGGGCATTCCGGGAATCTGCTCGGGCGCATCCGGGGCCACAAACAGTGTATCCGGCAGATGCTCGCCCAGCGGATCGGCCAGACCCAGCAGATCGGCCCCGTTTGCACCGTATCCATGCACGAATACAACGACCGAGCGTGTGTCGCCCGAGACAGGCTCCTTTCGGAGCGCATTTAAAACCCGCGTCATCTGATCCCTTCTCGTTTCTTGTCGACCCGGTAATAGGCCCACAGCACCCGCGCCGCAACCGAGCGCCAGGGGGACCAGACCTCGGCCATCTTTCTGAGCTCTTTTTCGGTGGGTCGTTTGGGCAGATTGTACAACGCGCGCGCACCTTCCTGTAACGCCAGGTCACCCGGCGCGATCACGTCAGCACGGCCCAGTGAGAACATTGCATAGACTTCGGCCGTCCAGACCCCAATGCCCGGAACTTTGGTCAGCGTTGCGATGACCTCTGCATCGGATGCGCCGCGCAACGCCTTGTAGTCAATCCTGGCTTCGGCCAGGGCGCGCGCATAGCGGATTTTCTGGCGGCTCAGCCCGACAGCGCGCAGATCGTCATCGGTGGCCCACATGATCTTGCGCGGTCCGGTCAATTTGGCGTCTTCCAGCCGTTTCCAGATGGCATTGGCCGATGCAACACTGACCTGTTGGCTGACTATGGCGCTGAGCACCTGAGCAAACCCGTCCGGGCGGCGGCGCAAAGGCAGCGGGCCGGTCTGATCCAGTGCATAAGCCATGCGCGGGCAGGCATCAGCCAGCCAGTCTGCCCCTTCGGACACACATTCGTGTGATGTGATGATGCGTCCGACAGTCATTGGTTCCCCTCTGCGCCACGCGCCGCACGTTACGGGGCTGTGCCGCATATGCAACCCGCTTGTGCCTTGCAGATTTCACCGATACGCATGGGCCATGACTTTTTCCACCACCGCGCACGCCGACTCGCAGGCTAAACGGAACGTGGCCGTTCTGGTTGCGGCACAATCTGTTCTTGGGTCCCAGATGCCCATGATTTTCATCGTCGGCGGGCTGGCTGGTGAATCGCTGGCGACCAATGCCTGCCTTGCCACATTGCCGATATCGCTCATTGTGCTGGGGTCCATGCTGGCGGCTACACCCATGTCGGCCATCATGCAGAAATGGGGACGGCGTGCCGGTTTCCTTGTTGGCGCCTCGGCCGGGGCCGTCGGCGGAGTTGTCGGCGCATATGGTCTGTATCTGGGATCGTTTCCGGTGTTTCTGCTGGGCAGCCTGCTGACCGGCATCTATATGAGCGCGCACGGGTTTTACCGGTTCGCGGCGGCGGACACGGCCTCGGATGCATTTCGTCCCAAGGCGATTTCCTATGTCATGGCCGGTGGGCTGGCAGCGGCAATCATCGGACCACAAATCGTCAAACTGACATCCACCGCGTACATCATCCCGTTTCTGGGCACGTACATCGCGATCATTGCGCTGAACGTGATCGGGTCTGTTCTGTTCTTTTTCCTCGATATCCCCACGCCATCGAAACCAACCGAAGATTCACCAAAAGGCCGGACCCGGCTGGAGATGCTGAAATCGCCCCGCATTGCCGTGGCCGTCATATGTGCCATGGTTTCTTATGCGTTGATGAACCTTGTGATGACATCCACACCCCTGGCCGTTGTTGGCTGTGGATACAACGCAAATGACGCCGCTGACATTGTGACCGGACATGTCCTGGCCATGTATGTTCCCAGCTTTTTCACGGGTCATCTGATCGCCCGCTTTGGTCCGGAAAAGATTGTTGCCATCGGTCTTGCCATACTGGCAGCGGCCGGTCTGGTTGCGCTGCAAGGAGTCGCGCTGGACAATTTCTTCTTTGCTCTGATCCTGCTGGGCATTGGCTGGAATTTCGGCTTTATCGGCGCCACGTCCATGCTGGCCGCATCCCATAACGAACATGAACGCGGCCGTATGCAGGGGCTGAACGATCTGCTTGTCTTTGGCGGAGTGACCTTGGCGTCACTGGCCTCGGGCGGATTAATGAACTGTTCCGGTGGTTCGGCCATCGAAGGGTGGACTGCTGTCAATCTGGCCATGATCCCCATGCTGACACTGGCCGGTGGCGCCCTGTTGTGGCTGGTTCTGCGCCCAAGCGCACCTGAAACGGCCTGATTTCACCAGCGCCCGGTGCCAGCAGTCCACATCAGCGACAAACGGCGGCGCATCTCTGACTGACGCAGCCGGGCTTGCGCCACGCGATCCGGTTGCGCGGCAACACTGCGCAACACCCATTCTGTTTGCCATCCGAGATACAGCGCCGGGCGTGCCCGGACCGAAACGGCAGACCGGCTGGATTGCGCCCGTTGCAACCGGACCAGCGCATCCTCAGCCAAAGCCTGCACGCCTTTGTGCGTGCCATCCAGCAGCGGAACACGTCCGCGTGATTCCAGATCGGGACTCGCGCGAAACCAGTTGGCAATGCCTGTTGCATACCCGAAATCCCGCAAGACGGTTTCGTCAGCCGGTCCCAGAGCCTGTGCGGACGCGACCAGCAAAGACCCGGTGCTGTGATTTATGTATGCGTCGAAATGCTCTCGATCTTCAAATGGATCACGGTATATATCCCAACGTCTTACAGCGATATATTCATCCAGTTGCTCTGCCAGATGAGGCGACAACACACGGGACAGCGGGGTCATGACCTCGTGCCGCCTGACTGTTGGACCTTGCGCAATTTCCTGCATTGCATCGCGCCACCATTGCAGGCGCATTTCGGCAATCATCGGTTCTTGTGTGACCCATGGTGCGCGGGCCACCTCGACATTCAGCGCGTAAATCGGGAACAAAACGGCGCGCGCGTCAACCGGAGCCGCCATTGCCGCCAAAAACCGGTCCGGATCGGCGCGGTGCACCGCAGCCGCACATGCCTTTACATCGTCATCAAACGTGACACTCACTCGGCCGCCGCCTTGCGGGGGGGACAATCACGGATCAGCTTCCATTGAATAGCGTCCAGCAGCGCCTCGAACGAGGCGTCGACGATATTGGCGCTTACGCCGACGGTCGACCACCGACGCCCCTGCCCGTCTTCGCTGTCGATGATGACGCGTGTCACCGCCTCGGTGCCGCCCTGCGTTATGCGGACCTTGAAGTCGACAAGGTGCATATCGTCAAGAATCTGGGAATATTGGCCCAAATCCTTGGACAACGCTTTGGCCAGCGCATTCACCGGGCCGCGATCGCTGCCCTGTGCGTCATGCGATTCGCTGACCGAAAGTTTCTTTTCTCCGTCCACTTTCACCACAACAACCGCCTCGGACAAGCTGACCATGTCATTGTACTTGTTCTTGCGGCGTTCGACAGTGACTTTGTAGCGCTTGACCTCAAAGAATTCAGGCATTTGCCCCAGTTCGTCACGTGCCAGCAGCTCGAAACTGGCCTGCGCCGTGTCATAGGAATAACCGTCTGCCTCGCGCAGTTTGATCCGATCCAGAATACGACCCAAGGCCGGGTCGCCCGCATCGACCGCCAGACCGGCTTCGGTCAGCCGCTTGCGCAGATTGGATTGGCCCGCCTGATTGGACATGGGAATGATACGCGCATTGCCGACCGCGGCGGGATCGACATGTTCGTATGTGCCCGGATCCTTGAGTATGGCGCTGGCATGCAGCCCCGCCTTGTGCGCAAAGGCCGAGGCCCCGACATATGCCGACTGTTTACTGGGCACCCGGTTCAGAATGTCATCCAGCATCCGGCTGATACGGGTCAGTTCGGCCAGTGCGTCTATGCTGATACCTGTGTCGAAATGCGACGCATAAGGCTCTTTCAGCAGCAAGGTGGGGATTAACGATGTCAGATTGGCATTGCCGCAACGCTCGCCCAGTCCGTTCAGCGTGCCCTGAATCTGGCGCGCGCCCGCGTCCACTGCCGCCAGCGAACACGCCACCGCATTTTCGGTATCGTTGTGTGTATGAATTCCCAGCCGGTCGCCGGGCAAACCGGCGGTAATCACTTCGCTGACAATCTGCGAAACTTCGGACGGCAAAGCGCCACCATTGGTGTCGCACAGCACAACCCAGCGCGCGCCAGCATCCATCGCGGCACGGCACACGTCGACCGCATAGGCGGGATTGTCCTTGTAGCCATCGAAAAAGTGTTCGGCATCGAACAGCGCCTCGCGACCCTGCGCCACCACATGTGCAATTGAGGCTCGGATGTTCTCGGCATTCTCCTGCAAGGAAACCCTCAGCGCATCGGTGACGTGATAGTCGTGCGACTTTCCCACCAGACACACGGCCTGTGTACCCGCATTCATCACAGCCGCCAGAACATCGTCGTTTTCAGCCGACCGACCCGAGCGTTTGGTCATTCCAAATGCGGTCAGTCGGGCCGATGTCTTGGGTGCCGCGTCAAAAAACGCGCTGTCCGTGGGGTTTGCGCCAGGCCAGCCGCCTTCGATGTAATCAACGCCCAGATCATCAAGCGCCTGCGCGATCAGACCCTTTTCCGAGGTCGAGAACTGCACACCCTGCGTCTGCTGCCCATCGCGCAGGGTGGTATCATACAGGTAAAGGCGTTGTTTTGTCATGTTTCTGGCTCTTTGGCTTGATCAGGCGACGCTCGGCCGCCGGTGGGTGCAGGGTGTTTGTCCCAAGGTCGGTCAGACGCTGCCCGGGCAGACCCGGGCGGCGCAGATGGTCAAATACCCTCCAGCTTGGCCGCATCGAACCCGGTTCCGGGAACCAGTTCGACACCGTCTTTGCGCATGCGAACCTCAAGACCAGCAGCCACATAAGCAGCTTTCAGGCGATCGACCTCGGCAAAGTCCTTATTCTCCATCGCAAGACCCCGTGCATCGGCCAATCGGTTCGCATGCACAGATAGATCGATCAAAGCGGTTTCCGCCCAGTCGCCCATTTCGGGTCGCAAAAGACCCAACAACCGCGCGCTTGCGAGCAATATGGCGGCATCTCCTTGCGCCGCCAGACGGTAGAGCTCGGCCATGGCGCCCGCCGTGTTCAGATCGTCGGCCAAAGCGGCGATCACCGCGGGCGCCGCGCTGGCGGCGGGCTCGATGCCCGCTGTCAGCGCCCGCCACTTGCGCAAAGCTGTTTCCGCTTCATGCGCTTTCTTGGCCGTCCAATCCATCGGTTTGCGATAATGTGTCTGCAGAAAGACAAACCGGATCACTTCACCGGGAACGCCCTGTTCCAGCAGATCATGCACGGTGAAAAAGTTGCCCAGGGATTTGGACATCTTCTTGCCTTCCACCTGCAACATCTCGTTATGCATCCAAACCCTTGCAAACTCACCTTCGGGATGTGCACAGCAGCTTTGCGCAATCTCGTTCTCGTGGTGGGGGAATATCAGATCGTTGCCGCCACCATGAATGTCGAAACTGGCCCCCAGCAGCTCATACGCCATGGCCGAGCATTCGATATGCCAGCCGGGACGTCCTCGACGCCAGGGCGAATCCCAGCCCGGCAGATCGTCCGTCGACGGTTTCCACAGCACAAAATCCATCGGGTTCCGCTTGTAAGGTGCAATCTCGACCCGCGCCCCGGCAATCATGTCATCGACCGAGCGGCCCGACAATTTGCCGTAATCCTCTTTCCAGCTGTCCACGGCGAACAGCACATGTCCTTCGGCCGCATAGGCGTGATCTTTGGCGACAAGATCCTCGATCATCTCGATCATCTGGTCGATATATTGCGTGGCGCGCGGCATTTTGTTGGGCTCAAGCGCGCCCAGGGCGCCCATATCATTCAGATACCAGGTGATGGTTTCGTCCGAACGCTCTTGCACCAGTTGCTCAAGCGATCCCGCCGCCCCGTCCTGTTTGCGCCGCAAGGCTGTTGCATTTATCTTGTCATCGACATCGGTGAAATTGCGCACATAGGTCACGTGATCGGCGCCATAAACATGGCGCAGCAGGCGATACAGCACATCAAACACCACCACAGGCCGCGCGTTGCCGAGATGCGCCCGGTCATAGACGGTGGGTCCACAGACATACATCCGCACATTGCCAGCATCAATCGGATCAAAGTCTTCCTTTGTCCGCGTGCGTGTGTTGTGCAGTTTGATTGTCGTCATCGGTCAGGCTCCCAGGCTTGCGCGTTGGCGCGGGCTTAGCAACTTGTCTCGGCGATGAAAACGAAAGAAACCGGCCCGCTTGATAAATCAGCAGGTAATGCAGCAGGTAATGATGCAGATCACTCGGTTCATGAGATGTCGTTACCACGCCTGTGACCACATGCCAAGGCTTGAGTCGGTCGGCATCAGTCGGACTCCTGCCCGGTGTCCACCGGGACGCATCCATGCGATCTGCGTCAGGCCAAGCTGACCCGAAACGGACAGGCCGATGTTCCGCTGCAAAGCTGATTGACAATTGATGGCAGCTCTGCGCCATTTTCGCAGACGGATCGTAAAGGGCATCAGGATGAAACTGTCTCAACGCATCACCCATTTGACGGCCGGCGGCAGCGACGGGTGGGATGTGTTCTACCGCGCGCGCAAACTGGTCAGCGAAGGTCATGCCATAACCGAGCTGACCATCGGTGAACACGACATCCGGACCGATCCGGCGATCCTGAGGGAAATGGATGCCTCGGCGCGTGACGGCCATACCGGCTATGCCATGGTGCCCGGCACCGACCTGTTACGCGACACTGTCGCAGCCCGCGTCCAAAACAGAACCGGAGTTCCAACAAACCGCAACAATGTGATGATCACTCCCGGCGGACAGGCCGCCCTGTTTGCCGCGCATGTGGCGGTATGCAATCCGGGGGATGTCGGGCTTTATCTGGACCCGTATTACGCGACTTATCCGGGCACGATCCGTGGTACCGGCGCAATTGCGCGCGCCATACAAACGCGTTCCGAGGATGCCTTTCAACCGCGTTCCGAACAGATTGATCAAGCCGCGGACGGGGCTGTTTCGCTGCTTGTCAATTCGCCGAACAACCCGACAGGCGTTGTGTATGCCCCGGAAACGGTTGAAAACATTGCAGATGTCTGTCGCCGCCGCGATCTGTGGCTGATCTCGGACGAGGTATATGACACGCAGGTTTGGGATGGCACGCACATCTCGCCCCGCGGCTTGGCGGACATGGCCGCGCGTACTCTGGTCATTGGGTCAATGTCCAAATCTCACGCCATGACCGGATCGCGCTGCGGTTGGATCGTCGGTCCGCCAGAGGTGATTTCCCATCTGATCACCCTTGCGACCCATACCACATATGGCGTCCCCGGATTTATTCAGGATGCAGCCAGTTTTGCGCTGGCATCAGGTGCCGGGCTTGAAGACAAGATCGCGGCCCCGTTCCGCCGTCGCCGCGCTCTGGCGCAACGAATTTTGAGCGAACAGACCAGTGTGGGACTGGTGCCGGCGCAGGGGGCGATGTATCTGATGCTGGATATCCGCGCCACCGGCCTTAACGGCGAGGCGTTTGCCAATGCATTGCTGGACACGCATGCAATTGCCGTGATGCCCGGCGAAAGTTTTGGATCTGCCGCTGCCGGGCATGTTCGTGTTGCGATGACCATTGATGATGATCGTTTCTGCCAGGCCCTGGACGTTTTGTGTAGATTTGCCGCTACATTGGCGCAGCACAAAGCTGCCGAATGAAAGCTCAGAACCGGAATGTGGTCCTAAGGTTGAACACGTTGGAATTCAGTCCGCCACTGGATCGGGTGATGTCATCGAAGTTCTGGCGCACCGCCTCACCGCTGATCACAAAATTCTCGCCGATCGGATAAGCCACGCCGATTCCATACACCGCCGCCGTATCGCTGTCCGCCGAGGTTTCGGCCCGTGACGCACCCACGACCACGTATCCCAGCGCCGGTCCAAAGTCATATCCGCCGCGCAGCTTCAGGCTGGTCAGACTGTCAACGCTGCCTTGATCCTGTCCCAAATTCAGGGACAGACTGTTATACTCAAGCTCTCCGCCCAGCACGAAACTGCCAAAGTCACGGTCATATCCGATATGCGCACCAAAGGCGGTATCATCGCCGCTGGACCCGGCGGGGCCGTCGGCGGTGGCATAGCCAAAACTGAATCCAGCATAGGGCCCTGTCCAGTCTTCGGCCCATCCGGGACTGGACAACGCCGCTGCAACCGTAACAGCAAGGGCCGAGGCTAGCTTCATTCAAAACTCCGTTATGCGGGCATCAACGCCCGACAACGCAACATGTTCCGCGCTTGGTTCTAGGTAGTGTCGATCAGCGGACATTCAAACCCAAACCGCGTTCAGATTGCCAGTAAGTCACAGCATTATAACAGATTTCATCTGTAACGAGTTAAAATCTTGTTAAGATATACGTGAAGTCCCGTGCGCCATGCGGACGCGGCGATGCGAATATGTTATGCAGGTCGCAAACAGAACAGATTGTGTCGGCACAGACTGTAACACTTGTGCCACGATCTGGAGACCCGCATGAACGACGGATTTTGGAAAATTCGACTGATCAGCCGCACCATCGGGGCGGATCGCGGGCGTGCTGCGCGCGGACGGCCGGGCGTCTGACGCCAACAGCCATCCCAAGACCAGCTCACAAATCGGAAACCCACTATGAACGATCAATCTCGCAGCTCATCCCGAAGCGGCGGGCGCGCTGCGCGCCGTGCAGCGCGGGCCACGGCCCTGCCCGATCACCTGCGCCCGGTGCGCCCCGGAATGGAGGGCGGCACCTACAAGCCGCTGACTGAAACGCAGGTTGCACAAATCCATAACGCCGCCTTGCAAGCCTTGGAAACCATCGGTCTGGCCGACGCGCCGCAAAGCGGTATCGAATATCTTACAAACGCAGGCTGTACGCTGGGTGACGATGGCCGCATCCGGTTTCCACGCGCGCTGGTCGAAGATACCGTCGCCAAGGCGAACCGGTCGGTTACGCTGTGCAGCCGCGACGGCAGTCTGGACCTGGAACTGACCGGGGCAAAGGTTCATTATGGCACCGCAGGCGCAGCGGTCAGCATGGTGGATGTGCACGGGCGATCCTATCGCGATTCCACCGTGCAGGACCTGCATGATGCCGCCCGCATATGTCAGCAGCTGGACAACATACACTTTTTGCAACGTCCCATGGTCTGCCGCGATATTCTGGACAATCTCGAAATGGATCTGAACACGGTTTATGCCTGTTGTTCAGGGACTTACAAACACATCGGTACGTCCTTTACCGAACCGCACCACGTCGCGCCGGCGGTAGAGATGCTGCACATGATTGCCGGAGGCGAGGACAAGTGGCGCGCGCGTCCGTTCATGTCAAACAGCAATTGTTTTGTTGTCCCGCCGATGAAATTCGCAACCGAAAGCTGCGAGGTCATGGAAGAATGCATCAAGGCGGGACTGCCCGTTTTGCTGTTGTCCGCCGGTATGGCAGGCGCCACGGCCCCATCCACCATTGCCGGAGCAATCACACAGGCCACTGCGGAATGCCTGGCCGGTTTGGTTTACGTCAATGCTGTCAGCCCCGGCGCGCCGGCAATTTTCGGAACCTGGCCGTTTGGACTGGACTTGCGCACCGGTGCGATGTCGATCGGTTCGGGAGAACAGGCTCTTCTGACCGCCGGATGTGCTCAGATGCACCAGTTTTACGATCTTCCGGGCGGTTCGGCCGCCGGGGCTTCGGATTCAAAGATGCCTGACATGCAGGCCGGTTGGGAACAGATGTGTTCCAACGTGATGGCCGGTCTGGCCGGGGTGAACATGGTGTACGAAGCCGCAGGTATGCATGCGTCCCTGTTGGGTTTCTGCTTTGAAAGTCTGATCCTGGGTGATGATCTCATCGGTCAGGCGCAGCGCTGTGTGCGCGGGATCGAAGTGAGCGAGGAAACCCTGGCGCTGGATCAAATGGCGCAGGTATGTCTGGGCGGGCCCGGCCATTATCTGGGAACCGAGGCCACGCTTAGCCGGATGCAGGCGGATTACGTGTATCCGGTCTTTGGCGACCGTACGTCACCAAAAGAATGGGCAGAACTGGATAAACCGGACCTGATCGACAAAGCCACGGCACGTAAAGAAGAAATCCTGGCCGCACCATCCGTCGCAGGGTTTGATCCGATCCTGGACGCTCAGATTCGTGACCGGTTCAACATTCACTTGGCCCGGTAAGCTATTGAAAAACGGCGGCCCGGAGGAGTTCGGGCCACCGCCTTTGGCATAAGATCAGCCGTTGCTGGGCGGCAGCAATCCTGCCTGCTGTGCAACAGCCACCTCATCGGCATCCAACGCGCCGTCGCCATTTGCGTCCATGACGGCAAAGCCGTCCGCATCGACATCAGGCATCACGGCCTGAACTTCTTCGATGGTCAAAACACCGTCCCCGTTTGCATCTGCAGAAGACTGCGCAACAGCCAATGCCGGCAGTCCAAGGGCGAGTGCTGACACAACGGTCAAAGTTTTCGGTTTCATAAAAGTGCCTCCTGAGTGGATTTTTGCGTTTTTCGTCCGGACAGCACCCAAATTCGGGCAATCCAATTGTCGCGTCACCCGTTTCAGGCGAATGCGACGATTTCGCGCCAATCTTTGCGTGTTTGCCCGAGTCGCATCCGCAATCCCCCGCTGGACGAAATCCTGAAAATGGATTTCGGCGGCTCTTGCCCGATGTCACCGCAGGGTTCCGGCAAAGCTTTGCTGGTTTGTGCGAGTCGGGGTCAGAAAAAGAAAAGGGGGCTGTCGCCCCCCTGAGTTTCGCCTTCCAGGCTCATTTCGTTGACCGCCCGGTGTTTTTTTGCCTGCGGCCTGGACTGCGCATGGGACGAGCGCACCCGTCCCGTGAAAGAGTGGGAAGGACTGATATTCCGCCCCACCCTGTTCCCGGCCCACACGGGCATGTCGACCGAGTGAAACAAGGCATCCATGGTAAGTCTCAGCGCCTTGCTTCGTATTCGTCGGGGTCGGTACCTGTGGCAGCTATCCGACCCCTGCACCCCGGGTTGCCGGGGCGCTAAACTCAGCTACACCCGCTTGTCGCGCCGCAGGTGTTGCATTTCATGCAGGTGCCGTTGCGCACCAGCGTGTAGTTGCCGCATTCGCCGCACGGGTCGCCTTCGTACCCCTGCATCTTGGCTTTGGTGCGGGCATCCATGGTGGTTGCAACTGCCGCCTCGATGGCAGGCGATTCGAAAACGGCGGCGGTTTCGGCCATCCCGGACGCCTCGGCATGACCACCATTCAGCACCATAAGATCCTGCGGCAGACGTTTGCGCAGATACCCGGTCGAGCTGATTTGCTTTAGAACTTCCAGCGACTTAGTTGCAGCCGTGTCACTGATTTCCGAAACGTTCGACACGCCTTCTTCTTCGCCCCGGCCCAGATCGTCAAACGTTGCACCTTCGGGTTTCACATGTGCCAGATCGGTGCGGTCCAGATAGGACACGGCCAGCTCGCGGAAGATGTAATCCAGGATCGACGTCGCGTTTTTGATCGAGTCGTTGCCCTGCACCATTCCCGCCGGCTCGAACTTGGTAAAGGTGAAGGCGTCGACGAACTCTTCCAGCGGCACGCCGTATTGCAGGCCGACCGACACCGCGATGGCAAAGTTGTTCATCATCGCACGAAAGCCAGCGCCTTCCTTGTGCATGTCGATAAAGATCTCGCCCAGCTTGCCGTCTTCGAACTCGCCGGTTCGCAGATAAACCTTGTGGCCCCCCACGATCGCTTTCTGAGTGTAGCCCTTGCGGCGATGCGGCAGTTTTTCGCGATGGCTGCGGATGATTTCCTTGACCACCACCTTTTCAATCACCTTTTCGGCCAGAACGACGGCTTTTTCCTGCGCCGAACCGCTTTCCAGTACGTCGGCTGCTTCATCATCGTCCTCGACCAGCGCCGCCGCCAAAGGCTGCGACAGCTTTGAGCCGTCACGATACAGCGCGTTGGCCTTTACACCCAGCGACCAGCTGAGCTCGTAGGCTTTCTGGCAATCCTCGATAGTCGCGTCATTCGGCATATTGATCGTTTTTGAGATCGCACCCGAAATAAAGCTCTGCGCGGCGGCCATCATGGTAATGTGGCTGTCAACCCCAAGAAAACGCTTGCCTTTCTTGCCGCACGGGTTGGCGCAGTCGAAGATCGAATAGTGCTCTTCCTTCAGATGCGGTGCACCTTCCAGCGTCATGGTTCCGCAAACGTGGTCATTGGCCGCGTCGATATCCGCCTTGGTAAAGCCCAGATGGCGCAGCAGGTCGAAGGTCGGGTCGTTCAGCTTGGCCGCCGGGATACCCAGAACACCGGTGCAGAAATCTTCACCCAGTGTCCATTGGTTGAACACAAACCGGATGTCGAACGCGCTTTCCAGCGCGGCGTCCACCTTGGCCAGTTCATTCGGGCCAAAGCCGTGACCGGCCAGTGAGGTATGATTGATCCCCGGCGCGTTGCCGATGGTGCCGTGACCCACTGCATAGCTGACGATTTCTTCGATCTGAGACGAGGAATACCCCTGCTTTTCCAGCGCCGAAGGCACCGATCGATTGATAATCTTGAAGTAACCGCCACCGGCCAGCTTTTTGAACTTTACCAGCGCAAAGTCCGGTTCGATCCCCGTGGTGTCGCAATCCATCACCAGACCGATGGTGCCAGTTGGCGCGATCACGGTGGCCTGTGCGTTGCGATAGCCGTTTTTCTCGCCGAGGCTCAGCGCCTCGTCCCAAGCCGACATCGCCAGATCGACCAGACGTTTGTCCGGGCAGTTGCCGTGGTCCAAAGGCACCGGCTTGACCGCCAACTTCTCATACCCCTCGGTTACGCCTTGTGACGCGCGGCGGTGGTTGCGGATCACGCGCAGCATGTGATCGGCGTTGCGCTCATAGCCTTTGAAGGCTCCAAGCTCACCAGCAATTTCTGCCGAGGTTGCATAGGCCACACCGGTCATGATCGCGGTCAAGGCACCGCAGATTGCCCGGCCTTCGTCCGAATCATAGCTGTAGCCCATGTTCATCAGCAGACCGCCGATATTGGCATAGCCCAGACCCAAGGTGCGGAAGTCATAGGACAGTTGCGCGATTTCCTTTGACGGGAATTGCGCCATGGTCACCGAGATTTCCAGCGTCAGGGTCCACAGGCGCGAGGCGTGCATGTAATCCGCCGCCTGAAATTCCCCGTCCTTGAGGAAGGTCAGCAAGTTCATCGACGCCAGGTTACAGGCCGTGTCATCGAGGAACATGTATTCCGAACAGGGGTTCGATCCTCGAATATCGCCGTCTTCGGGGCATGTGTGCCACTCGTTCACCGTGTCGTGGAACTGGATGCCCGGATCGGCGCAGGCCCAAGCAGCGTGGCCGACCTTTTCCCACAGATCGCGCGCCTTGACGGTCTTGGCGACCGTGCCATTGGTGCGGTTGATCAGTTCCCAATCGGCGTCTTTTTCGACCGCTGTTAGAAAGGCGTTTGTCACCCGGATCGAGTTGTTCGAGTTCTGACCCGAGACCGAGCTATACGCTTCGGAATCCCAATCTGTATCATAGGTCGGGAATTCAATGCTGTCGTGACCCTGCCGCGCGTAATCCAGAACCCGTTTGATGTAAGTCTCGGGGATTGCGACCTTCTTTGCCTCGCGCACCGCCTTTTTCAGTGCGTCATTCTTATTTGGGTCGAATGCGTCGTCTGCCGCACCGTCCCAACCACGTATGGCCTCGAAAATGCCATTCAGCATCTTTTCGTGCATTTTCGAGCCGGCAACGATCGACGCCACTTTTTGTTCTTCGATCACCTTCCATTCGATGAATTGTTCGATATCGGGGTGATCAGCATCCACGATCACCATTTTTGCTGCCCGACGGGTTGTACCGCCCGATTTGATCGCACCGGCGGCACGGTCACCGATCTTGAGAAAGCCCATCAGGCCCGAAGACTTGCCACCGCCGGACAGCGGCTCGCCATCGGCGCGCAGATGGCTGAAATTTGTCCCGGTGCCGCTGCCATATTTGAACAAGCGTGCCTCACGCACCCACAGGTCCATAATACCGCCTTCGTTCACCAGATCATCGTTGACGGACTGGATAAAGCACGCGTGCGGTTGCGGGTGTTCATAGGCCGATTTCGATTTGGTCAGTTTGCCGGTCTTATAGCCCACATAATGATGCCCCTGCGCCGGACCATCGATTCCATATGCCCAGTGCAGCCCGGTGTTGAACCATTGTGGCGAGTTTGGCGCCGCGCGCTGGGTCGCCAGCATATAGCGCATCTCGTCGAAATAGGCGCGCGCGTCCTCTTCGGTCGAGAAATAGCCCCCTTTCCAGCCCCAGTAGGCCCATGCGCCGGCCAAACGGTCAAATACCTGTTTCGACGACGTTTCACCGCCGAACTCTGCGTCGTCGGCGGGGACCGACCGCCACAGGAATTCGGGCACGCCTTTTTCTTTGACCTTTTTCAGATGCGTCGGAACGCCCGCCTTGCGGAAATACTTTTGCGCGATGACATCGCTGGCGACCTGGCTCCACTTTGAGGGAACCTCGATTTCGTCCAGACGAAACACAATCGTTCCATCGGGATTGCGGATTTCAGACGTCGCAGACACAAAATCAAGATCTGCGTATGCGTCCCGGCCCTGTTTGGTGAACTTTCTGTCAATTTTCATGTCCGCTGCCCTATATTCAAAAACCTTTTTTTCAGCGTCGGGCTTTACAAAAAACCAAGCCCTTCACCGTGCCAAAGTCGACGCATACAGGGGATAGGACGCTGCCGTTCACAGCGCAGAATCGCCTAAGCGATTGCACAATCTTCTGGTATACGATCCGTCCCTTGCCCTGTGCCTGTCTCTGGGTTGAACACCAGATGTAGTGGCATCGTCTTCGGCCTACACAATTTGGCGTATCTACCCATAGCAGGTCAACGGCCTTTTTCAGTCATTTTTGAAATCTTTTTTGTTGACCCGGACGATGCGAATGCTAGCGAGACGCCAATCCGTGATTCCTCCACAAATTCATCCACGGCAATTTTCCGCCCATGCCGCGAAGTCTCAAAACGAATTGCTGTTTTTACCAGCATAGTTATCAGCGTTTGATCAACCAGTCCTATGCTGGCTAGGGTGGTTCAGAATCATCCGCGTCGGCACGGGCGCAAAATCCGCAGCGCAGGTGGATGCGCGATTGTTTGAGGGTAAACAACCACATGACTTTGTTTCGCGCATTGGCTTTCCTGCCTCTGATCGTGGCTTGCGCACCACAAGATGTGCCCCTGGCGTCACGCAGCGCGCAGTTTTCGCAATACCCGCAAAGCCTGTTCGATACGTTTGAAACAGGCTGCGCCGGGCCAGGCGAAACCTTCCGTAAAGTCGGCAACAGATCCTTTGAGTGCAGCGAATTCCTGCCACCGGATACAACGGCCTTTTTGATTCTCAACTATGACGGTTCAACTGTTGACCTGCCACAAAGCGTGATGCGCCTGACATCAACCCAGAACAGCACTGGCTATCGCGTCGATGCGCGCCTTTATTTCAAAGTCCCCCAGAAAACCGGGTCCACGGTCGAAGTACCTGTTGAAAGCGAACGGCTGGACCAGGCCATTGGGGCGCTGTTTCAGGCCATGGGCGGATTACCGACATGATCGGGTAATACTGATCGGATGAAAGTGGTCGGGGCGGCGAGATTCGAACTCACGACCCCCTGTACCCAAAACAGGTGCGCTACCAGACTGCGCCACGCCCCGGACCGTGCGCCTTCCTAACGATGCCGATCTGATTTGAAAAGACCTAACACGGCCAAATTGCAGGGCCTTGTGAAAAAACTTCGTGCCGCATCAGCGTGCCGGGCGCAATGCCGTAACGCGCGGACAGACCGGCGTTGATTTCCAGAACCGCGAACACGCCATCGCCACCTTCAATCGAGGTCAGATCCCCGGGAACCGCATCCTTGTGCACCCGGGTCACCGTGCCAGTGCGATCCACAAAGATCATATCGAGCGGAATCAGCGTGTTCTTCATCCAGAACGCAACCGGCTGCGGCCTGTCATACACAAACAGCATGCCGGACCGGCTTGGCATGGTGTCGCGGAACATCAAGCCGCGCGACCGCTTTTGCGGCGTGTCGGCAAGTTCAATGTCAAACCGAATCTGTAATTGGTCATTTTTCAACTCAACCCGGTCGGGCCGGCACTGCGCCATGACGCCCCCGGCCCACACCAGGACAATCAACGCGCAGATCAGTCGTATCACCACGGATCAGGACTCCAGCGCTGCTTCCCAGGCCAGAACTTGTGCAGCCATGCGGCCACGCTTGCCATCGATGACCCGCATGGCCAATGCCTCGCCCGGTTGCAGATCGGCCAGTCCCGAGCGTCGCAAAACCTCGATATGCAGGAAAACATCTTCATCCCGCCCAAAGACATTTGCAAACCCGAACCCTTTGCCTTTGTCGAACCATTTGACACGCGCAGCAACAAGCGGCGCATCCGCAATGACATCCGGATCCAGTTCGGCAAAGTCCGCAAGCATCATGGAATCAGTGCGCACCGGTGGATCGATACTGATCACTTCGACCGCCTGAACACCCCGGTCGGTCCGGTGTGTCATGATTTCGATCCCTGCCCCGTCCGCAACCGAGCTTTGACCGAAGTTTCGTAACACGTTGACATGCAGCAGGATATCGGGACCGCCTGTGTCCGACACAACAAATCCGTACCCCTTTGCAGGGTCGAACCATTTCACGTGTCCACGAACGCGATACATGTTGTTCAGGTCTTCTGGCACTGTTTTCCCAACGCGAATATTAACTGTTCGTTAAGGGTCTGTTGTTTATGTGAACGGCAGGCAATTTCAAGCTGAAAAAATCTTTTAATTCCGGCCTGTTGCATTTCGCGACACGTGAACTTCATGGACTCAACCTCTGCACTTGCCACGCGGAATCCGGGGTCTCCCGCTGCCACCTGAACCGATCATGCAAACGAAACGCACCATCGGCCCAGAATTCGATTTCGGACGGCACCAATCTGTATCCACCCCAGAATGGGGGTCGCTTTGGATTGGGGCCGTGCTTTGCGGTCACTTTGGCAACTTCTGCCATCAGCGCCGTGCGGCTTTCCAGCGGTTGGGATTGGCGCGAGGCCCAGGCCCCCAACCGGCTTTTGAGTGAACGGGACGCATAGTATTCATCTGCCTGCGGCCCGCTTTCCCGGGTTATTGTACCACGAACGCGCACCTGTCGCCGCAGTGATTTCCAATGCATCACAAAGGCAGCCTTGCCGGCCGAATCCAGTTCGCCCGCCTTTTTGCTTTCGTAATTTGTGTAAAACACAAAGGCGTCGGATTCGATTTCCTTCAACAGCACCATACGCACATTCGGCATGCCATCGGGATCAACGGTCGCCAGCGCAATTGCGTTGGGATCGTTAAGTTCGGACTCTTCAGCCTCGGCCAGCCACTGGCCCGCTAATTCAAACGGGTCAGCGCCAGCAAAGATGCCATCACGCTCGGTCATTTCCATCCCCTGGAAAGTATTGAGGTTGAACCTAAAGCGAGAACCCGCTGCGGGCAAGAGCGCTCGGCCTTGATGCAGGCCAACCAATGGCATAAACCAACCGAATAAATCGCGAAGACAGGCGGAGAACCTCACATGTCAAATCAGTTGATGGCTGGCAAACGCGGCCTCATCATGGGACTGGCCAATGACAAATCCATCGCATGGGGAATCGCACGCGCCCTGTCCGACGCTGGTGCCGAGCTGGCATTTTCCTATCAGGGCGACGCGTTGAAGAAACGGGTCGATCCGTTGGCGGAACAACTGGGCAGCCGGATTGTCCTGCCGTGTGACGTCAGCGACGAAGCGTCTGTCGATGCATTGTTCACCGAGCTGGGCAAAAGTTGGGGCAATCTGGATTTCGTTGTTCATGCTATCGGTTTTTCCGACAAGAACGAACTGCGCGGCCGTTACGTCGACACCAGCCGCGCAAATTTCCAGCTGACAATGGATGTGTCGGTCTACTCTTTCACGGCCGTGATGCAGCGAGCCGAAAAGATGATGGGCGAAGGCGGCAGTGCGATCACGTTAACCTATTACGGGGCCGAGCAGGTCATGCCGCATTACAACGTGATGGGCGTGGCCAAAGCCGCGCTTGAAGCGTCTGTCAAATATATGGCTGAGGATCTCGGCAAGGACGGCATCCGCGTCAATTCAATCTCGGCCGGGCCGATCAAGACGCTGGCCGCCAGCGGTATCGGCGATTTTCGCTATATCATGAAGTGGAACGAATACAATTCGCCCCTGCGCCGCAATGTCAGCATTGACGATGTGGGCAAGTCCGCCCTGTATCTGCTGTCGGATCTCAGCAGCGGCGTAACCGGGGAAAACCTGCATGTCGATTCGGGGTATCATATCGTGGGCATGAAAGCCGTCGATGCGCCCGACATTGAAAAAGGCTGATCCGATGCGCGCCAAGGACCGCCTGCCACATGAAAAAGGATTTCACATCAGCTGGGATCAGATTCATCGTGATTCCCGCGCTCTGGCGTGGCGTCTGGATGGGCAAGGTCCGGATGACGGATCGTGGCGCGCAGTTGTTGCGATTACCCGGGGCGGTATGGCCCCGGCCATGATCGTCAGTCGCGAACTAGACATTCGAACGGTCGATACAATCAGCGTGCGCTCGTATCACCATCAGGAACAGGGCGAGGCCGAAGTTCTGAAAGCCCCCGATGCTGATTTGATGGGTGACGGCAACGGTGTGCTGATCATCGACGATCTGGTGGACAGTGGCAAAACCCTGGAATTGGTGCGCAAGATGTATCCCAACGCGCATTTCGCCACGGTATATGCCAAGCCCAAAGGGCGTCCGATGGTGGACACGTACATTACCGAAGTCAGCCAGGACACATGGATCTTTTTTCCGTGGGATATGGCGTTGCAATATGTCGAACCCTATCGCGGTACGGACTGATCTTTCAGCCCGGACCGTTTGACCCTCGAACGGGGAACCTGATGACCCAATCCCGAACCTCAGCCACCTTTGCGCCACCGGTGATGGAGGCGCGTCGCTGGCTGGATGGGGTGCAATTGCCCCACAATCAAAACCTGATCAATGTCAGCCAGGCCGCGCCTGTTGATCCGCCGCCGGATGCGCTGCGCCGGGCCATGGCCGATTTTGCCATCACCGAAGACAGCGCCCATCTCTACGGCCCGGTTCTGGGCAATGATAACCTGAGAACCGCGCTTGCGGCTCAGATCGGGCAGCATTATGCGGCCCAAGTCGCGATGCAGCAGGTGGCCATCACCTCGGGCTGCAATCAGGCATTTGCTGCCGCAATCTCCGCCCTGACCAGTGAGGGAGATGAAGTAATCCTGCCAACGCCCTGGTATTTTAACCATAAAATGTGGCTGGATATGGCGGGCGTGAACACGGTGGACCTGTCGACGAGTGACGACCTGTTGCCCGATCCGGATCAAGCGCGCGCGCTGATCACCGATAAGACCCGCGCGATTGCACTGGTGAC
>JBCCIK010000005.1:0-56812 GCA_039028255.1 Pseudomonadota bacterium
CAGCGCCAGGCCATTGCCTTGGCGCGTGCGGTTATCGGAAACCCGCCGGTTCTTTTGTTGGACGAGCCGACCAGTGCGATGGACGTTCAGACCGAAGCCAGGGTGATCCAACGTCTGAAACAGGCCACGCGGGATCAGACGTTGATGATTGTGACGCATCGCACCAGCCTGCTGGATCTGGTGGATCGGGTGATCGTGATCGAAGGTGGTAAAATTGCTGTCGATGGTCCCAAAAGTCTGGTGTCAGCGCATGCGCGCCAGGGCGGGAGGCATCTGAATGTCGCGGCATCCTGATCTGGCGGCTTTGGCGCGCGATATGCGGGGGCAATCACCGCTGCGGGGTTCGCTGTTGCTGTTTGTGATCCTGTCGTGCCTGTTGGCAGCCGGGATCTGGGCGTATTTGACCGAACTGGACAATGTCACCAGAGCAGATGGGCGCATCGTACCCTCGGGCCATGTACAGATTATCGAGGCGGTCGAACCGGGGGTACTGAAGGCGGTGCATGTGCGTGAAGGACAGGTCGTGCGTCAGAATGAGGTTCTGATGGAGTTCGATACAACCCAGATCGACAGTCAACTGAGCCAGGAACAACACCGCTCGTATGCCCTGATGGCAAGAATGCAACGTCTTAAAGCTGAAATAGACGGGGCAGAGCTGATGTTTGACGATCATCTGCTTGAAAACGCCTCGGATGTTGTTCGTTCGGAAACCGGTCTTTTTCTGGGTCGTCAGGCTGAATTGCGAGCCGAGATTGCAATACTGGAGCGACAGCGCGAGCAGCGGCATCGCGAATACGAAGAAGGTCTTGTTGATCAGGTAACCGCGAATGAAACCCTGAAAATCCTGGCGGAAGAACGCGCTATGATGACTCCTTTGGTCACCAGCAAGATGGAGCCTGCCACAACACTGCTATCCTTGCGCCGCAGCGAGGCAGAATGGCAAGGTCGCCAGGTCAGGGCGCAGGCGGTTACTCGCCGCTTGAAAACCGGTTTGGCGGAAATTGACGACAGGATACGCGCAACCCGCAGCCGGTTTGAAACCGCTGCACTAACGGATCTGGCGCTGACCACGGCCGAATTGGCCGCGTTGAAGCCCGTACTGCCCGCCTTGCAGGATCGCGCGATCCGGGCGCAGATCAAATCCCCGGCCAAGGGTATCGTGAACCGCATCTATCGTTCCACGATTGGCGGGTTGGCGGCAGGTGGCGAGGACCTGATCGAAATAGTCCCTTTGGAAGACAGCTTGCTGGTTGAGGCTTTTATCCGTCCCGAAGACATTGCGTTTTTGCGGGCAGGCCAGCCTGTAAAAGTAAAGATAACGGCCTATGATTTTGCAAGATATGGGGGGCTGGACGGGGAAATTACCCGAATAGGCGCCAACACAATCACCCGGTCCGAGCGTAACGATGAAGAGGTATACGTGGTTGAAATCCGCACCACGGATACGATGCTTGACGGCAGCGGTATAGCTGTCGAGATTATTCCAGGCATGATTGCCGAGGTGGACATTCTTTCCGGTCGCAAGTCAGTTTTGGACTACCTGCTGGATCCCGTCGTTAAAGTAAAGGATCGGGCGCTGCGCGAATAACGCGCACTGCCCGGATCGGGTGCTGCCGCATGGTGAAAAACTATGCGCGACCTGCCGGCCTATGACGCGGCGTGTCTGAATTGTTGATCAAACAGTTTTCGGAACGTGCCGTTATGTTCCATCAGCCTTTGCATGTCGCCCTGCTCAATCACCTCGCCGTCCTGGACCACCATGATTTTATCCGCTTCAAGAACGGTCGACAGACGGTGCGCGATCACAACTGTGGTGACATCCTGGGTCAACCTGTCCAGAGCTTCTTTCACAAGGCTTTCGGATTCCGCATCCAACGCGCTGGTCGCCTCGTCCAGCAGCAGGATTTCCGCTTTGCGCAGGATGGCGCGTGCAATGGCCAATCTTTGCTTTTGGCCACCAGACAAAAACGCGCCGTTTTCACCAACCTGGGTCTGATATCCCTGCGGAAGTTCGGTAATAAAGTCATGTGCATGGGCGGCGCGGGCGGCCCGTTCGATTTCTTCATCCGTTGCTTCGGGGGCAACATACCGCAGGTTGTCCATCACGCTGGTTGAAAACAGGAACGTGTCCTGGCCCACGTAAGATATTTTGCGGCGCAGCGAGGCAAAGCTGATCTCTTTCAGATTCTGCCCGTCAATTTCGACCTGCCCCTGATCGGGGTCGTAAAATCGCATGATCAACCCGAAAATCGTCGACTTGCCGCCGCCGGACTGGCCGACCAGAGCAGTTGTCTTGCCGGCTTCAAATGTCAGGTCCATGCCATTGATGACAGGAATGGTGCCTTGATAGCCGAACGTGACATCCCTCAGGCGAATTTCGCCGGGACCTGAACGCAGTTCGCGGGGTTTGGAATGCTCACGCATCTTGTCCTGTTCGTCCAGCAGCTCGAACATCAGTTCGATTGGAACCATGCAGGTTTCGATGGATACACGCATTTTTGACAGACGTTTGGCGGGTTCATACGCCATCAGCAAGGCCGTGATAAACGACATAAGCTGACCAGCCGATGTGGGTTCGGCGGACCCAATGCCCAATGTGGACACGACCAGCACACCGGCCACAGCCAATCCGGCCAGAAACTCCATCAGCGGGCTGGCGACAGCCTGCAAACGGGCAATATCGTTCGAGCGTTTTTCAACCCGGCGGATCGCAACATCCATGCGGTCTTTCATGCGACCTTCCAGAGCGAACACCTTGATAACCTTGATGCCGTTGGATGTTTCCTGCAGGACCTGAATGATTTCCGACAGATATTTAAGTTCGGCCTGCATGATCTTGCGGACGCGTTTAAGAAGATAACGCACGCTGATCAAAGCCACAGGACCAACCACAAAAAACAAAACGGACAAAAATGGCTGCTGATAAATCATCACAAAGACCAGGCCGACCAAGGTCAGCAGATCGCGTACAAACGTGGTTACAATGATATCCACCAGGGTTCGCGCCGCGCCGGCGCCGGTGGTCACGCGCATCAGCAGATTCGAGGATTCGATTTCGGCAAAGTATCCGACACCGCGTTGCAACAGCCTGTCATACAGCCTGGACTGCTGTACGGCGATGATTCGGTTCCCGGCGCGGGCCAGGAACACGGCCTGAATATAAGAGGCAATCGCCTTGGCGGCGAACAGACAGATCACCCCAAGCGCGATCAGGTGAACCTGAGAACGCATCTCTGGCGTTGTCATGGCATTGACAATGTTCTCCATCATCCACGCGGTGCCTGCGGTTGTTGCAGCCACAACAACCATCGCCACCATTGCGATCCCGTACAGCCAGCCCTGTTTGCGCAGGCTTTCGCCCAATAATCGCCCGATATAGCCGGATCGCCATCTGTCCCAGGCCGCTCTTACCATTCCGCGCTCCAGAATCTCGCTATGCCGCCTGGTCAAACCAGACCGTTGGCCTTTTCTGATCCACCCAATGCATGTGTGCGGCCCGAAAGGCAAGTTGGTGTTAACTATGCAGCACCGGCTGTGGTTTCCAGTCCGGTGTAAAA
Source organism: Pseudomonadota bacterium (assembly GCA_039028255.1). GTDB lineage: Bacteria > Pseudomonadota > Alphaproteobacteria > Rhodobacterales > Rhodobacteraceae > Ruegeria. The sequence continues at coordinate 3,558 of JBCCIK010000005.1, forward strand.
GAAAGGCAGATCGTCCAGACTAATCAACTCGGTAATTGTATCTTTGATCTGTTCAGGTGTTTATGAAAATTATACTAAATCAATATGTTAAGGAATTTTTCGAATCTCAGGGAAGATTCGATCCCCTTGGGTCAACGCCAATGCACATCCCCCAGAAAGATGTATCCGGCCCCGTATATGGTTTTGATAAGTCGCGGATTTTTCGGATCTTCCCCCAGTTTCGTGCGAAGCCTGGAAATCCGCACATCCATCGCCCGGTCAAAACTGTCGCCGGCGGCACCGCCCAGGGATTCCTGCATTTGGGCCCGACTGATCAGACGTTTGGGGCTGTCCAGAAACAGGCGCAGAACTTCGCCCTCGGCGTGGCTGAAAGCCGTTTCGCATCCGTCGGCGTTTTCCAGGACATACCGGTCGAAATGCGCAGTCCATCCATTGAAATCCGCGCTTTCCGATTGCGCAGTAAGGTCTTTGGGCGAGCGAAGACGCGCTCGGACCCGCGCGACGACCTCCACCGGGTCGAAGGGCTTGGTGATATAGTCATCGGCCCCAAGTTCCAATCCGGTAACCCGGTCCTGCACCTGCGCCCGGCCGGAGACAATGATAACGGCGGCACCCTGTTCCAGCGCCAGGCGATGCACAAGCGCCAGACCGTCGGTGTCCGGCAGCGACAAATCCACAAGACAGACATCCGGGGTGAACCGGTTCAGCGCGGCCTCAAATTCGCGGGCACGCGCAAAGCTGAGTGTACGAAAGCCCGCTTCGGTCAGAGCCTCGGTCAGAATACGCCGGATTTCCGGCTCGTCATCAAGAATGGTGACCAACGGCTGTGTCATCAGGCGGCCTCGGTCCGGATCAAAGCGGACAACTGGGATTGGGAAAACGGTTTACGCAGAACGGGCGCAAGGGCCAGCGCCTTTCGGTACAGGGGATCAACGTCCGGCAGTGACGTCATCAGAATGCAAGGCAGCCCATCTTTCAGCCGGGCCAGCAGATCCAACCCGGTTTCTGATCCTTCCAACAGGATGTCGGACAGGACCAGAACGATATCCTGTATATCAGCTGTCAGAACAAGAGCCTCTTCGACCGAGGTTGCTTCGATCACTGAATACCCCAACTTGATCAGCATGTCCCTGAACTGGCCGCGCAAATCTGCATTGTCTTCGACCAGCAAGATCAGCCCACCTTGCCGCGATGGTGCGGGCCGATAGGGAAGCCGCAGTGTCACCGCAGCACCGGACGGCGTGTTCTTCAGGTTCAGATCGCCGCCGGCCAGTTTCACGGTGTCGTAAACCATAGGCAGACCAAGGCCCGATCCGTCCGAGCCTTTGGTGGTGAAGAATGGGTTCAGCGCCTTTTTCAGCGCGTCGGATGAAAATCCGGGGCCAGTATCGGACACCGTAATCTCAACCCAGATCGATCCAATGGCATGCGCACTTATCGTGATCTGGCCGGAACTGCCGCAAGCATCGCGCGCATTCAGAACCAGGTTCAACAAGGCGTCCTGCACCATGCCGGGATCAAGCATCAACGCCTGTTTCGGCAGTGTGTTGACAACCGACAAACCCACGCCGCGTGGCAACGAAGGAGAGGCGAGAATGCGCAGATCCTCCAACACGCGATGCATGTCGGTTGCTTGCGGTTGCGGCGTTCGGTTCCCGGTCATGTCCGCGATGCGGTTCAACAGCTGACCGCCCCGGCGCGCTGTTTGCCGGGTGGCCGCCACAAGCTTTTGAGCGTCATCGGGCAGTTCCATTTTGTCCAAACGCGATTGCATACCCAAAATGATGGTCAACAAGTTCGAGAAATCATGCGCCAGCCCACTGGTCATCTGGGCCGCCAACGCACGGCGGCGAGTTTGCTGCAAGGCAACCCGGGCCTGTGTCTCTTCGGTGATATCCACCGACATCACATAAACCCCCCCTGCCCCATCCGGGGTAAACGATACGCGTATACGGCGGGAATCCTGATCTTCGGTGAACTCAAAAACCGATGGTTCGCCGTCATATGCCGTTTGCAGATACGGTTCGACACGCGCGTGGCCCACCGGTCCAAGCGCGTCCGCGATATGCAGGCCCAGAATATCGGAGGGCCGCCCCGGCATCACCGAGCTCAGACGCCGGTTCGAGTAATCATAGCGTCTGTTGGTATCCAGATGCGCGATATGCGCGGGCATCATTTCAGTTGTCATGCGCGTGCGCGCCTCAATATCCGTCAGCTCGCGCTTGGCCTCTTCCAGCGCGGTGATCGTAGCCGCCAGTTTGCGGTTGGTCGCGGAAAGCTCTTCGGCGTGGCTGAGAACCTGATCTGACAATTCCTCGGACCGGGCCCGCAAAAGGTCCTCGGCCCTTTTGGTGCCTGTGATATCGGTGTAGACGGCAACCCAACCGCCCTGCGGCAGCGGCGCGCCCTCGACGGATACGATCTGTCCGTTCGGGCGTGCGCGCTCCAGATAGTGCGGCTCGAACGCAAGGGCTTGTTTAACGCGCAGGTTGACCATGTCTTCGACGCTGCCTTCGTCCCGGTATTCACCTCGGCTGGCCAGGAAATATATGGTGTCCCGGAACAAGGCGCCCGGTTGCACAAGATGATCCGGCAGATCGAACATTTCCTGAAACCGGCGATTGCTGAGGACAAGGCGCAGTTCGCTGTCGTAAATCGAAAGCGCTTGGCCGATCAGGTTCAGCCCGGCGGTGGTCATTGCCTTAATACGCTGGTCGAGAGTGTCCAAGCCCGTCCTCCTTCCGGGACATGCCTAACACCACACGGCGGTCAGGTGTAGATGAGATGTGGGTCGCTGATCCGCGCGCTCTTTGGGCAGGCCCTGCTGCCATCCCGGCGTTATCCGTGCAAGGGCTGGTTTTTAGCTGCGCGATAGGCTTCTACGTAGCCGCGTGCAACCGAACGCACGGCGCGCCCGATCTGGGTATACGCCTCGTCCGGCAGGTTGGCGAAAGATACCCTTGCGGACCAACCGGGGGCATCAAAACCGCTGCCGTTCAACAGCACAATCCCGTAATCTTCGGCCAGTTTGAAGGCAATATCCAGCGGATGCACATTCTGCTTGATCCATGCCACCACGTCGTCGCCCACGTATTTGCGCAGCCAGTATTCGAAATCCAGTATACCGTAATAGGCGTCGTAGTTTTCGCCGGCCTCGATCTCGATCCCAAGCGCTTCGGTCAGTAACTTGAAGCGGCGATGGACCAATTCCATACAGGCGGCCTGATAGTCTTTCTTGGTGTCTACCAGTTCGACCAGAGAGAACAGGGTCATCATCACTTGTTGTGGCAGGGACAATCCGGCGGTGTGGTTTAGCGCCACATCCCGGCTGTCGGCAACCAGACGATCGATAAAGCGAATATCCTGCGGCGTCAGGCTGAGCGTGCCATATCGCTTGTCCAGCGCCTGTTTAATCTGATCAGAGTGATTGGCCAGTTTGAGGTCAAAGATATTGTCCTGCGCGACAGCGATCACACCCAGACGCCATCCCGTGCAACCGAAGTATTTCGAATAGGAATAAACCCCGATCGTATTGCGCGGCACATACCCCATCACGGATGTGAAATCATGCACAAAGGTCCCGTATACATCGTCTGTCAGAACGATCAGATCGGGGCGATCATGTTCCACCAGATCAGCCAGTTTCTGCAACGATGCCGGGTTCAGCGCCACCGAGGACGGGTTGCCCGGATTGACCAGAAAAAAGGCTTTGACCTTTGGGTCCTTCAGCTTTTCCACCGCAGCGTCGGTCAGTTGGAACCCGTCTTTTTCGTCGGTTTCCACATGTACTGATTCCAGGCTGTAGTCTTCAAGCTCGGGCATTTCCAGATATGGGGTGAAGATCGGCGTGCACAGTGCAATCGTGTCGCCGGGGTTCAGGATGCGGTTGGCTTTGAGCGATTTGAAGATATAGCACATTGCCGCTGTGCCCCCTTCGACCGCGAACAGGTCAAATCGTGCGTCCGGCTTGTGCCCGGCACACATGGCCCACATCAGGTATTCGTGCGCAATGACCGCATTATGTTTCAGTATACGGTCCGGCACCGGGTAATTATCACCGATGATCGAGTCGGTCAGTTCATGCATGAAGGCATCCGCGTCGAAATCGAATGCAAAAACGGCATGTTTGACAACCTCGGTCAAGGTATCGACACCCGGCGTTTGTGCATTGCTTTCGGCCCAGGTCAAAAATCGGTCATGACAGCCTTGCCGGGCGGGCATTCCACCCAGACCGGCGGGGTGGTTCATTACCCGCTTGGCCTCGGTTATGGCGAACTGGCCAAGGGCGAAAAACGCCTCGCGCGGGCGGGTTGCAATCCAATTGGGGTTTCCCCGCCCGGCATTCAGGAACGCACTGTTCGATTTGCGCGCTTCGTCCGATGCCAGCTTGATCAGTTCATCCTTGATCTGAAAAGGGCTGAGCGCTTCGTAGTCATGCAGTTTAAGTCTGTCCATGAATCTGACCTTTCGAAATCAACTTAGGATCAAGACGACGACCATGCCGAAGATCGTCAGCAAAGTGTTTCCGATGGCATAGGGCATACCATAACCCAAAGCCGGTATTCGGCTTTGCGCGGCCTCTTGTATCATCCCAAGGGCCGCCGTTGTCGTTCGCGCGCCGGCGCAGGCACCGAACAGGATAGCGGGATGGAACTTGAAGACATAGTGACCGACGTAAACCGAAAAAATCATCGGCAGCGACGTGGCCACGATCCCCCATAACAGCAGGGCGATTCCTGCTTGTTGCAGGCCGGCAATGAAACCCGGCCCCGCAGTTATTCCAATGACCGCTATAAACACGTTCAGACCCAGCGTGTTCATCAGCCACAGCGACGGGCCGGGAATGCGTCCAAAGGTGGGATGTACCGTGCGCAGCCAGCCCAGCAGAAGGCCCGACAGCAAGGCACCGCCAGTGGTTGACAGGCTGATCGGAAATCCGCCCATGGTGATCGCCAATGTCCCCACCAGGCCACCAAGGAAGATACCCCAGCCGACAAATGACAGATCGGTTGTGTCCACCGGCCGGTCCGCGTAGCCCAGCATTGCAATTGCAGCTTCGACATGACGCTTGCTGCCAAGCAAGGTCAGAATGTCGCCGCGGTGAACAACGGTGCCGGGCAGCAAAGGCAATTCGACCATGTTGCGCATCAGCTTCGAGACATAGACACCGCGCGACAATGACAGTTTGCCAAGGTCTTCCAGCGTCTTACCGTGCACCTCTTTATTGGTAATCAGAACGTCGAGCTTTTCTGATGGTATGCTCAGCAGCTCTGGCGCATCGGCTTCTTTCAGGCTGGTTTCCAGCAATCCAACCAGATCGGCCCGGCGACCCGAGAACATGACGATATCACCGGGCTCCAAAACGGTGTTGTCATCCACCTCGATGATCTGATCGCCGCGCTTTATCCGCTCGGCGTAGATGCGAATGCCCGGTAAAAGATCTTTGACAGGCTGTCCCAGCAGCTCGCTGCCTTCGGGGATTTCAAAGGCGCGCGCCTCGATGGCGCGATAGCCGGAAACAATACCTTCGCCGGTTTCAATCTGCGCGCCGCCGCCCAATTGGGCCTCGTATTCCTTGCAGGCGGCAACAAGATCAACACCGATCAGGCGCGGCCCGATCTTGGCCAGAATGATCGCCGATCCGATCGTGCCGTAGATATAGGTGACGGCATAGGCAATGGGGATCTGATTGGCATAGGTCTGCTCTTGCGCGCTGGACAGGCCCAACTGGCTGATTTGATCCGTTGCCACGCCGATCGCGGCTGAAATCGTCTGCGATCCGGCATACAAACCGGCGGCGTATCCCACCTCCAGCCCGGCTATCATGGCCGATGCCAATGGGACGATCAGACACAAGGCCAGCACGCTGAGCGCAAACAGTACCTCGCGCGCGCCGTCTGCCTTTAATCCGCGTATGAATTGCGGCCCGACACCATAGCCAACCGCAAAAATGAAGAGAATGAAAAAGGTCGATTTAACCGCGGAATCGATTTCAATATGCACCTGACCGATGATGACCGCCGCCAGCAACGTGGCGGTGACCGTTCCCAGACTGAACCCCATCAGCTTCCACGGTCCGACCAGAAACCCGATTCCGATAGACAGAAACACCGCCAGTTCGGGGTAGGTTCGCAGCACGTTTACAAACCAGTCGATCATTGTCGTCCTCCCAAGACCAGGACCCACCTACGTAACGACGCCGTGCCTCTGCAAAATCCGCGCTGCGGACAGTTTGCAGATGTCAAACCGAACATCGGTGATGCCAGCGTGGCTGAACCATGCGGACGCCGGGCCATACAAAATCGCTACAAGAGAAGTCCAAGGATAACGATATCTTAAGACATGAATTTGTCTAGGATTTTCAGGGCGCGCTTTCCGATCACCTTTAGTACCGCGCGCACGATCCCGGACCGTTCGGGCTCACATAGTCAAGCGACAAGGTGTGGTCCATGTTCCGCATTCGATGCCGCAGCATGAGCCGCCCCAATCGCGCCAGATCGGCGGCGTGGTCAGGGTTGCTTGCCACGTTTTCAAATTCGCCGTTGCGATTGCGATCAAACAGAATCGGGGGCAGATCGGCAGCGAATTCCACCAGTGTAAACCGGGTATCGCGCAAAATTCCAAGGCACGAGTCGCTGTTGCCGGTGCCCAGTTGGCGTTGCCAGATGGTCGCGGACTCGGGATTGGAAAAATCCAGCTCGCTGAAGGTATAAGCGCGCCAGTCCGGCGGGATATTGCCTTGCAACAAAGGCAGCAAGGATCGGCCGTCCATCGCGTTGGGGGCCGGCTGGCCGGTCCAATCCAGTATCGTCGGGGTGATGTCGATGGATTCCGTGGGAGCGTCGATCACAGTGCCCGCGCGGGCCTGATTACCCGGCATGCGGATCATCAGCGGTGTGTGATATGCGGCATCGAATACGGTCATCTTGCCCCAAGTGTGCCGGTCCCCCAGCATTTCACCGTGATCCGCCGTTATCACGATCAGCGTCTCATCATATTGCCCGCTGTCCTTGAGATATCGGATCACCCGCCCGATGTGGTGATCAACCTCTGTCGCCAGCCCCAGATAAACGGTGCGCAGCGTGTTGACGGTTTCGTTCGACGGGTCAACCGCGCCGAACCCATGCACAACATCCTGCGCAGAGGACGCCTCAATCGTTGGTCTGAAAAACGGATGCTGCGCCTTTTCCAGTTCGACAGATCCCAGCGCGGCTGGCGGCGGCAGTGTGTCGGGGCTGTACATGTCGTTATAGGGCGCGGGCGCAACAAAAGGTGGATGCGGGCGTATATAGGTGAGATGGGCAAACCAGTGCGCGTCGCGATGTGGTGCGATCCCTGTCAGAAACGTGTCCGTCAGAAATGCGGTATCGCTGTCTTCGGCCCGGTACAACGCCGGGTCGTTCAGCCTTGGTGGGCCACCAGTTGGTGAAACCGGTTTGTAAACATCCCAGTAGGTCGAAAAATCGTAGCCTTTGCGCATCAGATGCGCGCGCCAGGGATAGGATTGCTCCATCCGCATTTCGACAACTTCGTGAAAGCCGGTCATCGTTTCTTCGTAGGATCGCAAAACAGGGTCGTTTGCGTCATGAACCCGGGGGTCGGCTGCTGTGTCGGTATAGCCGTACAGCATCGGTGTATATCCCGCCTTGCGCATCTCAGTCGCAATGTTGGGTGTATCGTGACGCAGCGGTGTGCCGTTGCGGACAGCCCGATGGTTCATCGCGTATTGCCCGGTCAGCAAAGATGCCCGCGACGGGCCGCAGGGGTTGGTCACCGAAAAATGGTTCGAGAACGAAACCGCCTCGTCCATAAAGCGGCGCAGATTGGGTAAATCCACATGATCGGCCAAGGCGCCCGACAGGCAATCGGCCCGAAGCTGATCAATGATGATGAACAAGACGTTCCCGGCCCGTGACATTCTGCACCCCCGAATCCAGCACCTGTGATCCAGGCGCACAGTGTCGTGCAATGGTTGTGGGCGCAACAGGTGTCGCGTCAGCGCAATTCTGCGCAGGGGATTCCATGCGGAACCACAAAAACCCGTTGCAGCCGTGCCGCATTTGACTTCACATAACCGCATGACGCGCCCATCAATTTCATCCGAGCGTGATGCCGACGGCACATATGTGCGGATTGCCGGCGAAATGCTGACGCAATCGCTGGAAACCGTTGAGGCCGCATTTGCCGCGCAGCAGCCAGACGGACAGAATGTCAAACTGGATTTGTCCGAGGTCGAGGCATTGGATACCGGTGGCGCGTGGTTGGTGGCGGATTTGGCAAAACGCTGCAAAATCGCCGGGGCGCAACTGCACTATCTGGGCGTTCAACCCGCGCATGCCGCCTTGATCGAAACAGTGTCACACAACATCCCGGACAAACCGGGGCAAATGGACCAACCGCGCGGGTTTCTGGATTTGGTTGAACGTGTTGGCCAAGGCACTGTTGGTGCGTGGAAGGACACGGTATCGATCACCGGATTTCTTGGGCTGACCCTGCACCGATTGGTGCGCACGATCATAATGCCCTGGCGCCTGCGCCGTGCTGCGCTGGTGACCCATATGGAAGAGACCGGTTTCAAGGCCCTGCCTATCGTGGCGCTGATGGGGTTTCTGATCGGTGTGGTTCTGGCGTTTCAGGGTGCCACTCAGCTCAAACAGTTCGGGGCTGAGATTTTTGTGGTCGAGCTGATCTCGATTTCAGTTTTGCGCGAACTGGGTATTTTGTTGACCGCCATTATCGTTGCGGGGCGGTCGGGGTCCGCCTTTACCGCATCGATCGGGTCGATGAAGGTGCAGGAAGAGATTGACGCCATGCGGACCCTCGGACTGGACCCGATCGAGGTATTGGTGATCCCGCGCGTTGTGGCCTTGCTGATCATGCTGCCAATTCTGGGGTTCGTCGCGGATATGGCAGGTTTGTTCGGCGGCGCGTTGATGAGCTGGATTGATCTTGGCGTCAGTCCCGGCATGTTTGTGACCCGGCTGAACGAAAACACCAGCGTCTGGCAATTGGCCGTTGGATTGATAAAGGCACCGTTTTTTGCATTGGTTATCGGCGTGATCGCGTGCTGGCAGGCCATGCAGGTACAAGGATCAGCGCAAAGCGTGGGTCAACGTACTACCGCCTCGGTCGTGCAATCGATCTTTATGGTTATCGCCATCGACGCCTTGTTTTCGATCTTCTTCTCACAGATCGGGATATAACATGGACGGCACAGTGCAACAGCAGAGCCTAAAGCCCGACACACAGGGTCAGGCGGTGATCCGCGTGCGCGGGCTTAGAAATCAGTTCGGCCCGCAGGTTGTACACGACCATTTGGATCTGGATGTGTGGAAGGGCGAAGTTCTGGGCGTTGTTGGTGGCTCGGGCACGGGTAAATCCGTTCTGCTGCGTACAATTGTCGGGCTGAACAAACCTGCGGCGGGCAGCATCGAGGTTCTGGGCGTTGACGTTTTGAACGGTCCCGAAGAAGATCGCCGCAGGATCGAACGTCACTGGGGCGTTGCCTTTCAGGATGGTGCGCTGTTTTCGTCCCTGACAGTGTTGCAGAACGTCATGGCGCCGTTGCGCGAACACACTGGCATCAGCGAAAAACTCATGAAGGCGCTGGGAGCGCTGAAAATCAGTCTGGTGGGTTTGCCGCAGCTCAGTTGTGGCAAGTTTCCTTCGGAACTGTCGGGCGGTATGCGCAAGCGCGCTGCCTTAGCGCGAGCGCTGGCGCTGGATCCGGAAATTGTGTTTCTGGACGAACCGACCGCAGGTTTGGACCCCATCGGCGCGGCGGCCTATGACGATCTGATCCGCGAATTGCAACAAGCCCTTGGCCTGACCGTTTTCATGGTGACACATGATCTGGACAGCCTGTATGCGATCTGTGATCGCGTTGCGGTACTTGCAGAAAAACGTGTTCTGGTTGAAGGTTCGATGGAAGAGATGACCAAGGTTGATCATCCTTGGGTTCAGGAATACTTCACAGGCCCCCGCGCACGCGCGGCGCAACAGAAGGGGCAGGACAGGTAAAGGCAATGGAAACCCGGGCGAATTACATTCTGATCGGTGCGTTCACGCTTGCAGGTATTCTGGGTGCGTTCGCCTTTTTCCTTTGGCTTGCCAAATTCGAAGTGACGCGCCAATACGCCTATTACGACGTGTTGTTCGACAATGTTGCGGGCCTTTCGGCGGCAGGAGGTGTCAGCTTTAACGGGCTTCCCGTGGGTCAGGTGATCTCGCTGAAACTGGATGAGGATGATCCGTCCAAGGTGCGCGTCCGCATCGAGGTAGACGCCGACATTCCGGTCACGTCGGACACGGTGGCACAGCTGCAATCGCTGGGTGTGACCGGTGTTGGATATGTTGAACTGACCGGCGGCTCATCAAGTGCCGAGCAGCTGCCGCAGGACAGCGTGATCAAAAGCAAGCGAAGTACCATTCAGACCTTGTTCGAAGGCGCGCCCAAGGTCATGGATGAGGCGGTGACGCTGTTGCAGGAACTGAATTCCATCGTCGACGAAAAAAACCGCCAGGCCGTGTCTGAAATCCTTGAAAATCTGGCCTCGGCGACGGGACGGCTGGACAAGACCATGTCGGATTTTGAATCGGTGTCCGGCGATATCGGCGGTGCAGCAAAAGACATTGGGGAATTCACCAAGAATCTCGATCCTCTGATAAGCACAGCCAAAACGACGCTGGAAACAGGGACGCAGACGCTCAAATCCGTCACAACCGCGTCGGAATCGGCCAAGTCCGCGCTGGACGAAGCGAAGGCGACATTGACCACTGCCAATCAGGTGATCGAAGAAAATGTCAAACCATTTATCCAGAACGGGACCGAGCTGGCCCAGCGTCTGACCCGGTTGACGGATGAGGCAAGCGTATCGCTTGGCGTGATCACGGAAACCGTTTTGAACGCAAATACGACGCTGGCCTCGATTACCTCGGCCATGGATTCCGCAAAGACGGTGCTTGCTTCAGCCGAGCGTGCTTTTGACTCGGCCAATCGCGTGATGGAGGAAGATGTTGCACCCGTTGCCGAGGATATCCGCAGGGCGGCCAATCAGGTGACCACGACGGTGTCGAACATCACTGGCAAGATCGACGAAATCTCAAGCGATATCCTGAGCGCGTCAAATTCGGCCAAGGAATTGATGGCGACCGTGGATGGTGTGGTTCAGCAAAACCGCCGGCAGGTGTCGGATTTCCTGCGGGTCGGTCTGCCTCAGTTTGTCCGTTTCGTGGAAGAAGCACAGCGGCTGGTGATCACGCTTGACCGTTTGGCTGACAGGATTGAACGCGACCCGGCACGCTTTTTGCTGGGCACACAGGCATCGGAGTTCCGTCAATAATGATAAGAGCCGTTCTGATATTGCTGTCCGTGGCCGTGGTTGGTGCCTGTACCGGATTGGATACATTGCGACAGGCGTCCAAACCCAACGATCTGTATCTGCTGACGCCGAAAAGCACGTTTTCGTCGTCGCTGCCGCAAGTGCAAAAGCAGATCGTCGTGCAAGAGCCGACCGCAACTGCGGCCGTCAACACGGACCAGATTGCAGTGCAGCCGACAACCCTTCAGGTTCAGTATCTGCCGCAAGCCCGCTGGGTTGATCGCGCACCGCTGATCGTGCAGGCGCTGATGGTCGAAAGTTTTGAGAACTCGGGCAAGGTGGCGGCAGTGGGCCGGTCGACCGTTGGTTTGCGCGCTGACTATGTCATCGCCCCCGATCTGCGTGAGTTTCAGGGTCTGGTCATCGCCGAAAGCGAAAACTCCAAGACCGTTCGGGTCGAGGTTCGCATCAACATCAAGGTGATTGATGAATTCGAGGACAAGATCATCGCGTCGCGATCTTTCAGGGAATTCGTCGTGGCAAGCAGCGATCAGACCCCCGATCTGGTCGAGGCATTTGACGTCGCTCTTGGGAAGACCATGCGCGATGCTGTGGAATGGAGCGTCCGGACCATTCACACGCATGTGGTGAACAACCCAAGGGACACAGTCCGATAATCCGTAACCGACCCGCTCCTCTTTGCCTCTGAACCAAAGAACGTGCCTCCCCTGCTCCGCAGGCCGGGATGCCAATGCCGTCAGAAATGCTGGGCGGACGCGCGGTTCCAATCGTCGGCAAAATCGTCTGGAATGCTGTCTGTCAGCAGCACACCGTCGTCGATGAACGTATAAAGTTCAGCATAAGATCTTTCCCGCTCATCCGCAGTTCGGCGGCGGATGTCGCGAGGATGAAGATCTGACACCTTTTCCTTGCCCATCGCGCCCAAAAGCTCGCGAAAACTCTCAAGCGTGGAATCGTGAAACCGGCGAACCCTTTGGCGTTTCTGCGTCACGTTGACCGCGCGGCCCCGGATCGGATCCTGCGTGGCCACACCAGACGGGCATCGGTTTGTATTGCAATGCAGGGCCTGAATGCACCCTATGGCAAACATCATCGCCCGCGCGGCGTTGCACATGTCTGCCCCAAGCGCGAATTTTTCAACCATGTCATAGCCGGTTGCAACCTTGCCGGAACAGATGATGCGGATCTTGTCACGCAAGCCCACGCCGCGCAGGCAGTTGTTCACGAAGATCAGCGCCTCGTTCAAGGGCATGCCCAGACGGTTGGTGAATTCCACCGGGGCAGCGCCGGTGCCGCCTTCGGCCCCGTCGATGGTGATGAAATCCGGCAGTATGCCGGTTTCCAGCATTGCCTTGCATATCGCCAGGAATTCGGATCGGTTTCCGATGCACAGCTTGAACCCGATTGGTTTGCCGTCTGACATTTCACGCAGGTGCTGAACAAAATGCATTAGGCCGGTCGGCCCATCGAACGCAGAATGAATGGGCGGCGAGATGACGTCCTTGTGTTCTGGAACGCCCCGGATCTCTGCAATCTCTTTATCAACCTTTGCAGCCGGAAGAACGCCGCCATGCGACGGTTTGGCGCCCTGAGACAGTTTTATTTCAATCGCTTTGACCACATCCTTCTTGGCTTTTTCTGCAAAGGCGTCCTTGTCGAATCCGCCCTCTGGCGTGCGGCATCCGAAGTATCCTGTGCCGATCTGCCAGAAAATATCGCCACCTTCGGCCAGATGATGCGGCGACAGCCCGCCTTCGCCGGTATTATGCGCAAACCCGCCATCCTTTGCCCCGCCGTTCAGCGCTCGGATTGCGTTGGCGCTGAGCGCTCCAAAACTCATCGCTGACACGTTCAGACGCGAGGCGCTGTAAGGTTTGTTGCATTGCGGTCCACCCAATTGCACACGCTCCTCGCTTTCGGGCACGTCTTTTGGGGCCAAGGAATGGTTGGCCCTGTGATACCCTACCGTCATGATATCGTATTGTGTGCCAAACGCCTGTGTGTCCACCTGACCTTTGGCGCGCGAATAGACCAGCCCTCGTATAATCCTGTTATAAGGCCGACCGCTTTCGTTGGTTTCGACAAAATACTGCCGGATTTCCGGGCTTACAAATTCCAGCATGTACCGGAAATGACCCAGCACCGGATAATTGTTCAGTACGTTATGCTTTGTTGTCAGCATGTCATACAGGCCGACAATTGCGTAAGGCACCAGAAAGATCAAAAGCCAATGCGCCGGTGGCCAGAAAAAACCCCAAACCACCACAAGTGGCAGGCACACGTAACTCAGGAAATAATAGAGCCTGCGTACAACCATTTCTGATCTCCTTGGGTGGCGCTAATTGGCGCGGCCTTGATGTGATCGGGCGACACGCCCCTGCAACACATATAGCGTGAAACAGTTTGATCTTTGATTGCAAGCGTTTGTGCCAGTTTTCCGCACAACCGTCTGATTTGTGAAAACGCGTTATGATACGGGGCGCTGTTGATCCGCGCTATCGCACCCGGTATTCCGGTCTGACATTTGCAAGAGGCTGTGCTTTGGCGAAACCCCGTATTCTGATGTTTCTGGCCGTCTTTACCGGAGGCGCGGCAGGATCTCTGGTTCGCGAGGCATTTTCGCTGGAAATACCCGGCCTGCCCTTTCTGACCGCCACGTTTGGCATCAACATAGCGGCCTGTTTTGTTCTGGGTTGGCTGTATTCGGTGCGTCACCGGGTTCACGCCCACGTTCTACATCTTGGCGCGGTTGGATTCTGCGGCGGGCTGTCCACGTTTTCATCCTTTGTCGCCGAGCTTGAGCGTCTGGCGATTGGCAATATCTGGTCCGTGCCCGCTGCGGTCGGTCTCGAGATTGCGTTTGGGTTGGCCGCCGCTGTGATCGGCGAAAATTTGGGGCGTCGCGTTCATGGCGACCGGCGCCGCATATGACAGAGCTTTACCTGCATGCGATGTTTGCGCTGGGGGGCGGGCTGGGTGCGGTGCTGCGACACTGGCTGGCCTTGCGCATCAACCATGATCTGCCCTTTGCAACTCTTTTGGTCAACGTTCTTGGCAGTCTGCTATTGGGTCTGTGGATTGGGTATCTGGGCGGGCCAGTGGATATAGGGGAAGAACAAAAACGCCTTGTTTTTGGGTTCTGCGGTGGTTTCACAACCTTTTCCAGCTTTGCCTATCAGTCGCTTGAACTGCATCGCGAACGTACGCTTGTTCTGGCGGCGGGCAACATTGTGATCAGCCTGGTGCTGTGCTGGTGCGCGCTGTGGCTGGGGTTGTACCTGATCACCTGAAGCGCTGGCGCTTGCGTCCGATCGGTGTTCTGTGCGCGGCTGTTGCCCGGACCTACATCGGAAACGTGTGCATCCGGATCGCAAGGTTGCCCAGAATCCAGATAGTCCCCAGAATAATGATCAACAGGACAAGAGTGGAAAACAGGATCAGGTCCAGATCTTCGCGGCTGCTGCGGCGGCGGTCGATATGCAGGAAATAGACCAGTTGCACAATCAACTGCGCCAGCCCAAGCAAACCAATCGTCAGATATGCCCCCGGCGTTTCGATGCCGAAATGGTACGACACCCCGAACATCGCCAGCGTCAACACCAGCGACCCGCCATAGCCGATGACATAGCGGCGGCGCTCGCGCCGGTGCATCTCGGGGCGCTTATCCATAGCTCAACCCTCCGAAATACACGATGGTGATGATACCAATCCAGATCAGATCAAGAAAATGCCAGAACAACGCCAGACGCACCACGCGCGAGATCACCAGATCGGTCATCCCCATGACACGCAGCTGGATGCCCAGGACAATCAGCCAAAGACATCCGGCCGCAACATGTAATCCATGCAAGGGCACCAGACCGTAAAAGGCCGACAGAAAGCCGCTGCGCTGCGGGACACCGCCCTTTTCAGCCATCGACATGAAATCTCGGATTTCCAGAACAAGAAAGCTGACGCCCAGCAAAAGGGTCACACCGAACCACAGGATAATCCGCGATCGGGGCAGATTGTATTTAAGCGCCAGCATGGCCAGGCCCACGGTCAGGCTGCTGGTCAACAGGATCATGGTCTGCGCAAAGATACTGTGCAGATCGAACAGTTCGTGCGGTCCGGGACCGCCGGCCTGTGCGTCTATCATCGTGATGTACAAGGCAAACATCAGGCCGAAATAGACCAGATCGCTCATCAGGAAGACCCAGAACCCAAATGTCACAACCTCGGTCTGCTTGTGGGCGCTGGCGTGGTTTTCGCCAAGGTTGATACCCGGATAACTGTGAGACGGCGCGCGGCTCATGTGACCGGCTCCATATCCGGGCGCGCAAGTCCAAGGTTTTCGGGCGCCGTTTCATGATCGCGGTCAACCGCCGTGGCAGCGTGGACCTTTGCCAGCCACGCCTCGTGTTCCCTGCGCACCTCTTCGGCGGGAATGATCAGCTCGGTACTGGTGTCGAACGTCCAAATTATGACAGCAAGGATCATCAGGACAGTCATGAGTATAGCCAGCCACCAGATCCACCAGACCAATGCAAACATCCAGACACCGCTTAAGACACACAGCATGAAACCGATGCCGGTGTTGCGCGGCATTTCGATGTCTTCATACATCTCGGGTGCCGGATATGCCCTGCCCTGTTCTTTCGCCATCGCAAATTCATCGCGATCCGTTACTTGCGGGATGATCGCAAAGTTGTAAGGCGGCGGCGGGGCCGGTGTTGCCCATTCCAGCGTGCGCCCATCCCACGGATCACCCACGGGCACGCGGGCCGTATCACGATCACGGATGCTGACCCACAGCTGCACAAGCACAGACAGCAGCGCGCCCAGAATGATCAGCGCGCCGACAACGGCGATGATCATGTAGGGGTGAAAGCTGGGATCTTCCCAACTGTACGACCGTCGCGGCATGCCCATCAGACCAACGAAATACAGCGGCAGGAATGTCAGCATGAAGCCCGCAGTCCATAACACGACCGAGACCCGGCCCCAGAATTCGTTCAGCCGGAAACCAAACGCCTTCGGAAACCAATAATTGTATGCGGCAAGCAGCCCGAACAACACCGCCGGCAACAGGACATTGTGAAAATGTGCTACCAGAAACAGGGTGTTGTGAACCTGATAATCGACGGTTGGATTGGCGAGGATCACACCTGACAACCCGCCGATAACAAACAGCATCAGAAACGCGAGCCCATACAGCATCGGCACCGAAAAACGAATGCGTCCGCGCCACAACGTTGCTATCCAGTCATAGACCTTCACCCCGGTTGGAATGGCGATCAACATGGTTGCGATGCCAAACACCGCGTTGATCAATGCGCTTTGACCCATGGTAAAGAAATGGTGCAGCCACACGGTGAAGGACAGCACCGCAATCGACATGGTGGCAATGACCAGAGAATTGTACCCGTACAGCCGCTTGGCAGAAAAGGTCGCGAAAACCTCGGAATAGATGCCATAGGCGGGCAGGACCAGCAGATAGACCTCAGGGTGGCCGAACAACCAGAACAGGTTGGCGTAATTCATCATGTTGCCGCCAAGGTCGTTGGTAAAGAAATGGAAATCCAGGTAACGATCCGCAGCCAGCAACAGCGCCGCAACGCCCAAAGGGGGCATGGCAAAGACGATTAGGATTGAGCTGGAAATGATCGTCCAGCAATACATCGGTAACCGCAGAAACTTCATTCCCGGAGCACGCAGCTTGTAAATCGTGACTGCAAAGTTGATGCCCGTCAGGGTCGTGCCGACGCCGGATACAACGATTGCCCAAATCCAGTAATCCGGACCCACGCCCGGGTTGAACGCGGCCCCGGTATACGGGGGGTATGCGGTCCAGCCGCCGGTCGAAAATTCGCCCACCACAAGGGATACCATCAGCATCATGCCCGCCGACACGGTAAGGCCCAGGCTGATCTGATTGAGCCTGGGAAAAGCCACATCCCGGGCTCCAATCATCAGGGGGACAACGTAATTGGCAATACCAAAGAGAAACGGCACGGCCACAAAGAAGATCATGATAGTGCCGTGGGTGCTGAACAGCTCGGCAAAATGTTCAGCCTCCAGAAACCCTTCGCCGGGCCCGGCGGCCTGCTGCGCGCGCATCACGACGCCTTCCAGCACGCCACGCGCCAGCATCACAATGGCAAAGACCACATACATGATGCCGATTTTCTTGTGATCGGCGCTGGTCAACCAGTCCCGCCATAACGGCCCCCACAGCCGAAACCAGCTGAGCAGTCCAACAACGGTCACGGCACCGACAATCACTATCGAGGCGGCAGCATTTGCCACGATCTCATTGGTGTTGGGGTCCTGGATCAGTCCGGCAATCGGAAAGGCATCCCAGGTCAGTCGTCCAAAAAAGCCGGTTTCACCGGACGTCATTGCGTCACCTCTTGTCCATAGGCGGTGGTTCCGGGCTGCTGGCTTAACGACAGTGGTTTGCCGCTGTGATAGCGGTGTACGATGGAATGGAACAAATCACCCTCGTCCAATTTGAAATACAGCGCATTATCCGGCATCTGCGGCGTTCCCAGCGCCGCTTGAACCTCGTCCCGGTCACTGCGCATTGCCAGGGTCTGATAAGTTGACTGATCCAGCAGGATACCCTTGTCCTGAACCGAGCGCACCCATGCGTTGAAATCTTCGGTTTGCATGGACAGTGTGGCAAATTTCTGTTTGGTGAAACCGCGCCCGTTATATTGCGTATTTTCGCCCTGCATCTGCTGGGCCTGATCCGCCACCAGATGCAGTTGCGTGGTCATTCCCGGCATTGCATAAATCTGCCCGGCCAGCGCCGGAATCATGAAAGATTGCATGACCGTGTCTGTGGTCAGTGTCATCTCAACCTGTCGTTTGACCGGTATCGCCAGCTCTCCGACACTTGCGATGCCCAGATCCGGATAGATGAACAACCATTTCCAATCCAGACCAACAACCTGCACTTTCAAGGCGGGGCCTTCGCCGAACGGGTCAGCATAAGGATCCAGGCGATGCGTGGTTTTCCAAAGATAAATCGACAAAATAACGACGATCAGCGCCGGTACGCCCCACATGGTGAATTCCAGTGGCACCGAAAAATCCCAATTCGGGCGATACGCTGCATGGCCGCCTTTGCGCCGACGGTACCGGATGGCAATCAAAGGCACCAGAATCAGCACCGGAACAACCGCGATCAGGATCAGGCCGGTGGCGCGCAACAAATGTGTCTTCTGTATTGCCGCAACCGGGCCTTGCGGGTCCAGAAAACTGTCGCTGGCAAAAGACATCTGCGCCGAAGCCAAAAGAGCGGCAACGCCTGCCAGTATCGCCACTGACGCAAGAGACGTTCTGATCATGGCCATGCCCGACGGTCCTCTCCTGTCCTCAACCACATTCAACTATCGGCAGATACTGGAAATTTCTCAAGGGATTTTCCGCTACTGCAACAGGCTGACGCAGGGAAACGGCGGGACCGCGCGCGCTGCGATGGAGGGGTCTGGGATCGTGGCAGCGTCTTTGGGTTGACTTATGCCGCAAGCGGCGACAGGTCTTGTAATGATGCGATGGCTTGTTTTCATCACCGGACTGGCAGTGCTGAGCGGTGCGGCGCTGGCGCAGGATCGCGCCAAAACGGAACAGCAGTTTCAATCCTGGCTTGAGCGTACTGTCTGGCCGATGGCCCGTGACAAGGGCGTGTCGCGGGCGACCATGGAATGGGCCATGACAGGTGTGACGCTGAACTGGGATCTGCCCGATCTGGTGCCTCCGGGCAGCCCCGCGCAAACCCCCAAAAACCAAAGGCAGGCCGAGTTCGGGTCGCCGGGTCGCTACTTTAAGCCCGGCACGGTGCAAGGGGCAGCTTCGCAAGGGCGCATCATGGCCAAGCGCCATGCTGCAACTTTGGCGCAGGCGCAGGCGCAGACCGGAGTGCCGGCGCGGATCATCTTGGCAATCTGGGGCCGGGAAAGCGGCTATGGGCAGGTTCCGATCCCTCACGATGCCTTTCAGGTGCTTGCCACCAAAGGGTACATGAGCACACGCGCGCCGTATTTCACGGATGAACTTGTTGCCGCGCTGCAAATCGCCGAGGCCGGGCATGCACCGGCGGGGCGTATGAAAAGCAGTTGGGCCGGTGCGCTTGGGCAGCCTCAGTTCATGCCGTCGAACGTGCTGGCGTATGCGACCGACGCAAATGGTGGCGGGCGCGCCGACATCTGGAAATCGACCGACGACACAATCGTATCGATCGCAAACTATCTTGCGCAACATGGTTGGGTCGCGGGGCGCGATTGGGGGTTCGAAGTGACCGTGCCGCAGACCGTGTCCTGCGCGTTGGAAGGGCCGGATCAGGGCCGGCCGATCCGCGACTGGGCCGCAATGGGGATCAGTCGCGTATCAGGCAGGCCGTTTCCGGAACATGAGCAGGACGGCGACGGATATCTGATGATGCCCGCGGGGCGAAACGGACCGGCGTTTCTGGTGACGCCGAATTTCTACGTTCTCAAGGAATACAACAAAAGCGATCTGTATGCTCTGTTTGTTGGGCATGTGGGCGACCGCATCGCGTACGGCGTTGGCGATTTTGCCGGGCGTTGGGGGAACGTCGGCGGGCTCTACCGCTCTGATATCGCCGACATGCAGCGCGCGCTTGAGCGGCAAGGCCACGATGTTGGCGGTGTGGATGGATTGCCCGGCTTCAAGACACGCCGGTCAATCGGCCGCTGGCAAGCGGAAAATGGCGAAGCGGCAACCTGCTTTCCCGATGTGGGAATGACGGCGCGTTTGGTGCCCTGAGGCACACGGAGCCGCCTGAAAAGCGTTTATGTCAATGCCGGATTCGACCAGTGACGCACTTCACTGAAATGTCCTGTACACAGATGATACAAGGTGTCAGCACAGCCCGTTGGTTTTGACTCTCCTTCGTTGAGATGACACATTCTGACCGGTTAACGCCCACGACGACGGGCAACATTGATTGATCCGGCCGACCGGCCTATGAGGAAACCACGGGCGGGTTTTGACCTGTCCTTTGATATTTTGAATTGAGAGGCATCATGTCACGCAAGGTCACGAAAGCGATTTTCCCCGTTGCGGGGCTCGGCACCAGATTTCTGCCGGCAACAAAGTCCGTTCCGAAAGAAATCATGACCCTGGTTGACCGCCCTCTGGTTCAATACGCGATTGATGAGGCCCGCGCCGCCGGTATCACCGAGTTCATCTTTGTCACGTCCCGCGGCAAATCCGCGCTTGAGGATTATTTCGATCATAACCTCGTGCTCGAGCAAGAGCTAAAATCGAAGGGCAAGGACCAGCTACTTGAAACCTTGAACGCCACCAACATGGAAAGCGGTGCAATTGCCTATATCCGACAGCACAAGGCGCTTGGCCTTGGCCATGCCGTGTGGTGCGCCCGGCGACTGATCGGCGACGAGCCATTTGCGGTGATGTTGCCCGATGACGTGATCGCAGCCGAAAAGCCGTGTTTGCAGCAGATGATCGAAGCCTATGAGGAAACCGGGGGCAATATGGTTGCCGCGATGGAGGTTCCCGAAGAACAGACCAGCTCTTACGGTGTGCTGGACGTCGGTGACAACATCGGAACTGTTGTGCGGACCCGGGGCATGGTGGAAAAGCCTAAACCCAACGAGGCTCCGTCCAATCTGGCCGTCATTGGGCGCTATGTGTTGGGTCCGTCTGTTCTGTACAACCTTAACCAGAAGAAAAAAGGCAGCGGTGGTGAAATTCAACTGACCGACGCAATTGCCGAAGACATTGGAAACGGCGTTCCTGTCTTTGGCTACAAATTCGAAGGTCAGCGGTTTGACTGCGGATCGAAATCCGGCTTTTTGCAGGCCACGGTTGCGTTTGCGCTGGCCCGTGATGACCTGCGCGATGATTTGGGCCGCTATCTGCACGATCTGGTTGCCACGGGGAAAGCGGCGCAGTAGCAATCCGGCAATGATGCGCACCGCAACACTCAACGCGTTAAGGGCCTTTGAAACATGAAGACTGTGTATCCCGTCATTTTGTGCGGTGGGTCCGGCACCCGTCTGTGGCCCTTGTCCCGCAAAAGCTATCCCAAGCAGTTCGTGCCGCTGATCGGGGAAACAAGTCTTCTTCAGGATTGCGCCGAGCGGATGCGCGGACCTGAGAATGCGCCCTATGCCAAGCCCTTGATTCTAACAAATGAAGCCTTCCGATTTGTGGTGCCGGAACAATTGACCGCAATCGGTGTCGATCCGGGGCCCATTCTGATCGAACCCGAAGGCCGTAACACGGCCCCTGCGGTTCTGGCCGCTGCGCTGTTTCTGGCGGACAAGGACCCTGATGCGGTCATGCTTGTTGCCCCGTCCGATCATGTCGTGCCGGACAATGCAGCGTTTCACGCAGCAGTCGCCGAAGGCATGCGTACAATCGCCGACCGAGGCGATCTGGTCACGTTCGGCATCACGCCAAAAAGCCCTGAAACCGGCTATGGATATCTCAAGCTGAATCACGCGCCGGATACGTCCGGGGCGGCAGTTCCGCTGGATCGCTTTGTCGAGAAACCCGATCTGGACAGCGCCAAAACAATGTTGCAGGACGGCAGTTATTTGTGGAATTCGGGCATTTTCCTGTTTGCCGTCGGCGATATTGTCTCGGCCTTTGAACAACACGCCCCTGGGTTGATCGACCCGGTCAAGAAATCCGTGGACGAGGCACAGGCCGATCTGGGGTTTCTGCGGTTGGACCCGGACGCGTGGTCGACGGTCGACGATATATCGATCGACTATGCGGTCATGGAAAAGGCCGGAAATCTCAGCGTTGTGCCCTATGATGCGGGCTGGTCCGATGTGGGCAGTTGGTCGGCCGTGCAAGAACTGTCGCACCCTGATGCGGACGGCGTTGCAACGACCGGAGAGGTGACGGCAATCGGATGCCGAAATGCGCTGATCCGGTCTGAATCGCCATCCCAGGAAGTTGTTGCGATGGGCTTGGAAGATGTCATCGCGGTGGCCATGCCAGACGCGGTTCTGGTGGCCAGCATGGACCGGGCACAGGACGTCAAGCAGGCGGTGGCAGCCCTGAAGGCGAAAGGCGCAAAACAAGCCGAGGCTCTGCCCGTCGACCACAGACCCTGGGGCTGGTTTGAAAGCCTGGTCATTGGTGATCGGTTTCAGGTCAAACGCATTCACGTTCATCCGGGCGCGGCCCTGAGCCTTCAGTCCCATCATCACCGGTCCGAGCACTGGATCGTGGTGGAAGGGACAGCCAAGGTCACCATTGACGAGGATGTGCGTCTGGTCTCGGAAAACCAGTCAGTTTACATCCCGTTGGGGGCCGTGCATCGCATGGAAAACCCCGGCAAGGTACCCATGGTTCTGATCGAGGTGCAAACCGGCACCTATCTGGGCGAGGATGACATTGTCCGTTACGAGGACATCTACGCCCGCAAGTGATCCTGTGTTTCAGATTTGGCGGCAGATTCGCGACAGGCTGGTCCCCGAGCGCCCGCAAAGCAATTAATGCGGGCGGCTTGCGATGATTGTCTTTGAACTGAAAACAAATTCTTAACGCTGGATTGCACTTGCGTACGGCCCGTTCAAGCGGGCTTCACGGGCTTCGAGGCAGGTTTGCGCGCATCCGATGTGTCGGAGCGACAGCTACAGGAGGACGCCCGTGTCTCAGACTTCCCCCCGCTTGAACCTGCCTTACTTGCAGCCCTCTCAGGCGCAGAAACATGTCACTCACAACGAAGCTCTGCGCCAACTTGATCTGATTGTGCAGCTCGGCATTGTGTCCCACAACAGCACGATCCCGCCGGCTGTTCCGGAAAAGGGTGACGTTTATGCGCTTGGCTCATCCCCGACCGGGGACTGGAGCGGTCATCCGCGCGAGCTTGCGGCCTGGCTGGATGCGGCATGGTATTTTGTTGTGCCGGAAATCGGATGGCGGGCCTGGGATCAATCGTCCGGTCAGCTAAAAATCTGGGATGGGATGGTCTGGACCGATCCTCCGATCACGACACAGAACCTTGCAGGTGTGGGAATTGCCAGCAGCTATGACAGCACAAATCGTCTGTCGGTGCGTGGCCCGGCCACGTTGCTCAGCCATGATGGTGGCGGGCATCAGCTGAAGATCAACAAATCTGCGGATGGTGAGACCGCGTCTTTGCTTTTTCAGTCGAACTGGACCGGACATGCTGAAATGGGGCTGTCCGGCAGCACCGGATTTTCCATCAAAGTGTCTGCGGATGGCGGCACCTGGATCGATGCTTTGCAGTTCGACCCGGCCAGCGGAGCAGCAACCGGCGCAGCGGTTCAGAACAGTGCGGGCGACACCACGCCCGGTCGGCTGATGCGTGCGGACTATGGGTATGGGCCTGGTAACGTTCTGGGTGCGGTTACCCAATCGGGCGGTCAACCAACGGGTGCCGTGATCGAGCATGGTGCGACCGCGGACGGCAGTTATGTGCGCTTTGCAGACGGAACACAGATTTGCACTGCGACCCTTGCCGGATCGGATTGTACGGTTGCGGACGGCGCCTTGTTTGCTGGTGCGATAGCAACCTGGTCCTTTCCACGCAGTTTTGTCGCCCCGCCTGCCGTCAGTGGCAGTGGTGGTGCGACGGGGCGTTTTATAGGGTTCGACGTGCCATCCGTGTCGCAGGTTGCCTACAAGGTTCTGTCATCGGTTGCTGACCCGACCTCCCTGCCCCCGTCGATCACGGCGATTGGCCGCTGGTTCTGAACCACAGGCGGGTCGATGTGACATCACGGTGTGGTCAGCTGGCACGCAGCTGGTGTTCGGACTGGGTTAAAAACCATGCGTAAGTGTCACGAATTCCGTCTTCCAGTCTGATGCTGGCCTGCCATCCCATATCCGAAAGCCGCGACACATCCATCAGTTTGCGCATCGTTCCGTCCGGTTTGGTGGTGTCCTGTGTGATGCGCCCTGTGAAACCCACTGTCTTTGCGACCAGATCGGCCAGCCCCGAGATTGAGATATCCTGACCGCAGCCCACGTTGATATGGCTCAGCATGGGCTGGGTATTTTGCAGATAGACGTCGCGCGGCAGATCAAGCACGAACAAGGATGCCTCGGCCATGTCATCGACGTGCAGGAATTCGCGCCGGGGCGTGCCGCTGCCCCAAATCACAACCTGATCCAGGCCGTCCCGCTTTGCCTCGTGAAACCGGCGGATCAATGCGGGTAGCACATGGCTGTTTTCAGGATGAAAATTGTCACCCGGACCATACAGATTGGTCGGCATCACCGAACGATAATCGACCCCGTGTTGCCGGTTGTAGCTTTCACACAGCTTTATTCCGGCGATTTTGGCAACTGCGTAAGGCTCGTTTGTTGTTT
Organism: Pseudomonadota bacterium; assembly: GCA_039028255.1. Classification (GTDB taxonomy): domain Bacteria; phylum Pseudomonadota; class Alphaproteobacteria; order Rhodobacterales; family Rhodobacteraceae; genus Ruegeria. The sequence continues at coordinate 28,226 of JBCCIK010000005.1, forward strand.
CCAGAACGCCGGTCAGCAATGCGTCCTCGCGCATGGGCTGTTCGACCGCGCGCGGGTAGATGCATGAGCTGCCGAGTTGCAGCAGGCGCTGCACCCCGGCGGCAAAGGACTGATGGATGACGTTGCATTCGATCATCAGGTTATCGTAAATGAAATCAGCGGGATACGTATTGTTTGCGTGAATGCCGCCGACTCTGGCAGCGGCCAGTACAACGACATCCGGTTGTTCCGACTGCATGAAATCACGAACCTGCGCCTGATCTGTCAAATCAAGGTCCGCATGGGTTCTGGTCAGCAGCTCAAGCGCCTCACCCGCGCTTTGCCGATTCTGCAATCGACGCAGGATCGCACCACCCACCATTCCGCGATGACCGGCTACGTAGATCTTGCGCATTGCGACCCCCTTAACCGTTTTCCAGGCTTACCGGCAAGTCATAGCCATGCTGCTTGAGCAGCGCGTGACGTTTTGCCGTTTTCAGGTCTTCGCGGACCATCTCGGAACACATATCCTGAACAGTCAACTCAGGTTCCCAGCCTAGCTTCTGTTTTGCCCTGGAAGGATCGCCCAACAGCGTCTCGACTTCGGCGGGGCGGAAATAGCGCGGATTGATCCGCATGACGACGTCGCCGGTTTTTAGCGCCGGGGCATTGTCGCCGTCGATGGCGCTGACGGTTGCAATCTCGTCGACGCCGTTGCCCGAAAACTCGAGTTGCACACCCAGTTCGGCCGCTGACCAGTCGATGAACTGGCGCACCGAATATTGCTTGCCTGTCGCGATAACAAAATCTTCGGGCACGTCCTGTTGCAACATGAGCCATTGCATGCGCACGTAATCCTTGGCGTGTCCCCAGTCGCGCAGGCTGTCGATATTTCCCATGTAAAGACAGTCCTCCAGCCCTTGCGCGATATTGGCCAGCCCGCGCGTGATTTTACGGGTGACAAAGGTTTCGCCGCGGCGCGGGCTTTCGTGATTGAACAGAATGCCGTTACAGGCATACATCTCGTACGCTTCACGGTAATTGACTGTAATCCAGTAGGAATAAAGCTTGGCAACCGCGTAGGGTGAGCGTGGATGAAACGGCGTTGTTTCACGCTGGGGCGTTTCCTGCACCAGACCATACAGTTCGGACGTGGAGGCCTGATAAAAGCGTGTCTTGCGCTCCAGTCCGAGAAATCGGATCGCCTCAAGCAGACGCAATGTGCCAAGTGCGTCCACGTCCGCAGTATATTCGGGGGATTCGAAGCTGACCGCCACATGAGACTGAGCACCCAGGTTGTACACCTCATCCGGTTGTACCTGCTGGATGATGCGGGTCAGGTTGGATGTGTCGCTCAGATCCCCGTAATGCAGCCGCAATTTGGGATTGGGTTCATGCGGGTCCTGATAGATATGATCAATGCGCTGCGTATTGAACGAAGAGGCGCGCCGTTTGATGCCATGAACTTCATAACCCTTTTCCAGAAGAAACTCAGCCAGATAAGATCCGTCCTGCCCGGTGATCCCGGTAATCAATGCCGTTTTGGTCATGATTGTGTCCTGTGTTCCCAATTCGCGCGGTTAGGGCCTCAAAAACAGCAATAAACGGCGGAATGCAACCCGGGGCCGTCCGCCAGGCATTGAATCTGCCGGACTATTCCGGGAATGTACCGGCACGTTGCGACATTGAGTTTAGAGAGGTTTTAAAACGTGCGTATTGCTATGATTGGAACGGGCTATGTCGGCCTGGTGTCCGGAGTATGCCTTTCGGATTTTGGCCATGACGTTGTCTGCGTTGACAAGGCGGCGGCAAAAATCGAAAGACTCAAGGCCGGTGAAGTGCCGATTTACGAACCCGGGCTTGATGTCTTGATGGCCAAGAATGTTGCGGCGGGGCGTCTGAGTTTTACAACCGATCTGATCGCGGCGGTCGATGGCGTCGATGCGGTCTTCATTGCGGTCGGAACGCCGACGCGGCGCGGTGATGGTCATGCGGATCTGACCTATGTAATGGCGGCAGCGGAAGAAATTGCCAAGGCCCTGACCGCCTATACGGTCATCATAACGAAGTCGACCGTACCGGTCGGAACCAATCGTCAGGTGCACCGGGTCGTCACAGCCTCAAACCCAGAAGCAGAGTTTGATGTCGCCTCGAATCCGGAATTCCTGCGCGAAGGGGCCGCAATCGATGATTTCATGCGTCCGGACCGGGTTGTCGTCGGTGTTGAAAGTGATCGGGCCGCGGACGTAATGGCAGACATCTATCGCCCGTTGTATTTGCGCGATTTTCCGATTCTGACAACGGATCTGGAAAGCGCCGAGATGATCAAATACGCCGCCAATGCGTTTCTTGCGACCAAGATCACCTTCATCAATGAAATTGCCGGCTTGTGCGAGCGTGTGGGCAGCGATGTAAAGGAGGTTGCCCGCGGTATCGGGCTGGATGGCCGTATCGGCAACAAGTTCCTGCATGCAGGGCCCGGCTACGGCGGGTCCTGTTTTCCCAAGGACACGGCCGCTCTGGCGCGGATCGGGCAAGAGCACGCCTATCCCATGCAGATCACCGAGACCGTCATCCGAGTAAATGACGGGGTCAAAAAGCGCATGGTGGAAAAAATCCGCGATGCCTGCGACGGCAGTTTCAACGGCAAGACAGTTGCTATTCTGGGTGTGACGTTCAAACCCAACACGGACGACATGCGCGACGCGCCGTCGCTGACGATTGTGCCTGCGCTGGTTGGCGGCGGGGCCAAGGTCCGGGTGGTCGATCCCCAAGGCAAGGCCGAAGGAGAAGACCTGTTGCCCGGCGTTCAATGGTGCGACGATCCTTACGTGGCCGCAAAAGATGTCGATGTGGTTGTGTTACTTACCGAATGGAATGAGTTCCGCGCGCTGAATCTTAGCGAGCTGGCCGGGTCCATGCGCGCTGCGCGCATGGTTGATCTGCGCAACATCTATTCAGAAGCTGTTGCGCTGAAATCCGGTTTTGAAAGTTATGTAGGCGTCGGGCGCTGACCCGACGCCTGACCGGCGGGCAAATTTCACCCCGAACCGTATAGTGGGACAGATGCCTGCGCGCCCTCGGCCAGCGCTTTGCTCTGATCGCGTCGCACCTGGTCATACAGTTTAAGAGCTTCGGCAGAAAACAAATGCTCTGGCGATGGCACCTGAACAAAGTTGCCGTTGCCGTCGGCGCCACGCGCCAGCAGGGCATAGTCCCGCTCGGCGACCAATTGCTTTGCATTTGGGTTCAGATACCGAATTGCAAGACCGATGCGGCGGTCGTCTGAACGGTTCGGGCCTGACCCGTGGATTGTAAGGCCGTGATGCAGCGACATCTGACCCGGCGCAAGTTCGATATGTGTTTTGTCCTCTTCCGCGACGTCCACCGCAACTTCCTGACCGCGCGACAGCAGGTTGGTTTCGGAATATGTGTCGTTATGTGGCAGGATCGGGTTCTTGTGGCTGGCCTGGACAAAATCCATGCACCCGCTGTCCACCGTTGCGGGTGAAAGCGCGATCCAGGCTGTCACCTGATCCGGCGTTTCACCCATACCCCAATAGGTCAGATCCTGATGCATGCCGACCGTGTGCGCGGTTCGGGGTTCCTTGATAAAGAACTCGGCGGACCAGACCATAATGTCGGGGCCCAGAACACCTTGGACTGCATCCAGCACACGCGGATCCAGGGCGACACGGGCGGCAAGCGGCATTACCAGATGCGCATTGACCCGCTTATAGGTATTCAGCGGCAGTGGCAGGTCCGCATCCAGCCAATCCTGTTCGATCTGCTCCAGTTCGGATCGAATCTCGGCGGCTTCGGCTTCAGAGAAAATGGTCAACGGGAACAGAAATCCGTCATTCCAGTATTGCGTGGATTGTTCCAAGGATAAGGCGGTCGTAGTTTCGCTGGCTTGGTCAGACATCAGGTCACCTGTTCGCTGTGCGCAATCAGGCTATCCGCGGCGGTCATACTTGCAAACCTGAACCTCTTGCCCGTCAGGCTAAGTTCAGCTTAGCCTGTACGCCATGTCATCTCGTGTCCCCTCTCTAAACTGGCTGCGCGTGTTCGAGGCTGCGGCGCGCACTGAAAGCTTCGCCCGCGCGGCAGAGCAGCTGAACATGTCTGCCGCGGCCGTCAGCCAGCAGGTCAAGGCCCTTGAAACCCGGCTGGGCACGCCTCTGTTTCGTCGCCATGCGCATGCCGTGACATTGACCGAGGCAGGACGGGCCTATCTTCCGTCGGTGCAGCAATCGTTGCTGATGCTGGAAACGGCCACCACCGGACTGTTCGGTGAAACGCGCGAACAAAGGCTGTATGTACAGTCCGTACTGCTGTTTGCGCATGGTATTCTGGCTGGCGGATTGCCCGCGTTCCATCAGGCACATCCCCGGATCAACCTGTCACTGGCAACCGGAAACGCCACGTCGGATTTCGCAAACCGTTACACAGATCTGCAAATTGTTTTTGGCAACCCGACGCTATTTGGCGCCGACAGCGACGAAGTCCTGCGCGAGCGCCTGTATCCCGTAGCGACGCCGGATTTGGCGGCCCGTGTCAGGACGCCTCAGGATTTGTTCGGGTTCACGTTGATCGAGGTATCGACACATCGCGCCGGCTGGCCGCATGTGCTGCAAGCGCTGCGATTGCCTGCCGGGCAGGCCCAGTATTTCTTTGCTGATAATTCATTGATGGCGGCCGAGCTTGCGGTTCATTCGGGCGGCATAGCTCTGGCGCGCGCGCCAGCCTCGGACCGGATCATGCACGTATCCGGACTTGTTCCATGTTTGCCCGATACGGATGTTTCGGGGCAGGAAGCGTATCATCTGATTTACCCGTCCCGCACGGCGTTGCGCCCGGCGGCCAGAGTGTTTCGCGACTGGTTGCTGGACTACAGCGCTGCGGTCCAGACCCGGTAACGGCCCTGACCGGTCACCTCCCGTATCAGACCGCGCCGCGTGAACCGGTCTATATTGCGTTGCACAGCCGCGCGCGAGGCTTGCGTCAGGTCTTCGGCCAGCGGGGCCGACACCATTGGCCAGGCCGTCAGTGCCTGGATCAGCAGTGGTGGCGTGCGACCGCTCAGATCCTGCGTTGCCTCTTGCGCACGCGCCTGCCACGCGCTGACACGGTCCAGATGCAGCAAGGCTGCCAGAACCGATTGCCCGGCTCCGCGTATCCATGCGGCAAGTTTCTCGTCCGGCTCGCCTGTACCGCGCAACGCCCCCGGCCCGGACAAGGCCAGAGGCATGAACAACGCCCCACCCCGCCCCATCCTGGCTGCATGGCGGGCGGCTATGATGGCGGCTTCGGTGTCTTGTCCAATTGCCTGTGACAAGGCGCGCCAGGCGTGAAAGGCAATTGCTGCCTGCGTCACCGGATGCAAGGTTTTGGCATGTCCCATAACCTCTGCCAGATCAGCGACAGTTTCCGGCACCGCATCGGCACCTTGTGCTGCCCGATCCAGAAAGGCGGTCAGCCCGGGCTCCCACCCGCCATCCGACGGGGACATGCCCGAGGTCAGACGCCGCACCGCCCAGCCGGCGCGAAACAGGGCCTGGACATCATCACTGGTCGCACCGATGCGCAAACCTGTCCACAACGCCAGACGATCAACGCTGATCCGGTCCCCGGTCCACCAGCCCAGATCAGACACATCCATCAGCGCCAGACGATGATGCCATCCTTCCGGACCAGCACGCAGACGTTCATCCAGCGCCCCGAAGATCAGTGTCAGATCGGCAAGCTCGGCCGATAATCCATCTTGTGCGGCCTGCCAGTCGCGCGGGTCAAACAACTGCCGCTGATCGGCGCGCGTGCCGGTCGGCAGAAACACATCGGTGGCCGCGCTGTCCTCGGGCGGCAGGAACCAAAGGTCCTCATCCTCGGGCGGATCAGTGTCATAGATGCTGGCAGGACCAAGATCCTCGGCCTGCTGATCCTGTTGGGGCATGTCGGGTTTCGACTTCATGCCCGGTATTGTTCGGGCATTTCCATCGGTTCACAAGGTCTTTCTGTCAGCCCGAGAATGTGCTGGCCAAAACTTCAAGCTCGGGTCTCAGATCTGTCTGCGCATCGTTGCCCAGAACCATGTACCCATATCCGTCCGCAGCCCAGGTGGCTGTAGCCAGACCGCTGAGAACGGCTTGCCGGATATCCTTATTGGGTGCTTGCGGTCCTTGCCGGATTACACAGAACGCAAAGGGCTGCCCCTGTTCGTTGGCAAAGACGACCTGAATCAGCGGCTTGCCTTTGAAAGACAGGATCTGTGCACGCTTTACATCCAGCCCCGGCAGCGCCTCAAGCGTGTCCCGGTTCAACGACCGGCCCAGCACCGCTTCGGCCTCGGCAAACTGACGATCCAGCGTTGCAGGAGAGGTGTCCACAGAGGCAATCGTCTGCGGAACATAAAGCGATTGATAGATTGCCGCCTGTTGTGCCCATCCCATTTCGGCTGGACGGGTTGCCCAAAAGGTGATCGCCACGGCGGCCACCGCCGCAGTTGCGGCCACTGCCACCAATCGCACAAAGCCGCCACCCTGGTCAGAGTGCGGTACAGTTTCAGGCATGTCCACGCGGGGCGCTTGTGCCGGCAAGGTTTCAAAAACCTGCCTGACAGCCGGCGCGAATGGATCCAGCGCCATCAACCGCTGCTCCAAATCAGGCTCGGCATCGGTTTCAACCGCAGCCTCTATGGCGCGGCTTTGGTCTGCGTCCAGATTGCCTTCCAGATACGCCAGCAGCGTCTCGTCGGAAAACGTCATTTGCCACTCCGTAGTGCGGTTTCGGCCGCATCATGCTGCATCACGGATTTCAGTTTTTGCCGGGCGTTTGACAGCCGGCTCATAATTGTGCCGATGGGAACCGCCAGCAACGCAGCGGCCTCGCGGTAGCTGTATCCCTCGACAAATACAAGCATAACCGTTTCCCGCTGCGCTTCCGGCAGGTGCATCACTTGGGTAAACACCTCAGCCGCGAAAATATTCGTTTCAGCGTCAGATTCGTTTGCAACCAGCTCTGCCTCGGGTGTCACCGACAATGCCTGAGCACGCCGGACCGAACGCGAGCGCACCTCATTCAACCAGATCGAGCGGCAGATCGTCATCAGCCAGCTGTCCAGCCTGTCATGTGATGTCACCTGATGATGACGTTCAAGCGCGCGCAGGCATGTGGCCTGAACCAGATCGTCGGCCACATCCGACGCCCCGGACAACGCCAGCGCAAATCGCCAGACACGCCTTGAATGCGTCTGCACAGCATTGCGCACGGCCTGTTCAGAGCTGTTTTCATCCGTCATCGAATAAAAATCGACCTGTGTGTGTTGGTTTGTAACGGACCGGGCCCGTGCGGTCAGGACTGACACAAACACCGGAGGAATGAAATGCGTTTTCTTTTACAGGCAGTCACGATTGCGTCTGCAATTGTTGCAACCCAGACCCTGGCCGAAGGATGGACCCTGGTGCCGCAAGGCTCTCATCTGGCGTACGGAACAGTCAAAAGTGATGTGGTGGGCGAGGTCAACAGCTTTACCTCACTCAGCGGTCGCGTCGGCCCGGACGGTCAGGCCGACATCACCATCGATCTGTCATCGGTCGAAACCAATATCGACATCCGCAACGCGCGCATGATCGAACATGTGTTCCGCAATGTCGGCACAGCAAAACTGACGGCCGCGTTCGACATGAGCACAATTTCGGATCTGAAGATCGGCGGGTTCGCCCTGATCGATGCCGAAGCCGTGTTGTCACTGGTGGGCGTGGATGTGGAGTTCGATGCGGAAATGTTCGTCGCGCGCCTCAGCGAAACCTCGGTTCTCGTCACAACAAATGACATGGTTTTCATCAGCACCGAAGATGCAGGGGTTGATGCTGGCGTCGACACATTGATGGAACTGGCCGGCTTGCCGGGTATCACCCGGACCGTTCCTGTGACAGCGCGTCTGATCTTTGAAAAAGACGGCACGCAGGCGCAAGTGGCACCAGCCGCGCCTGTCGCGCAGGAAACAGCAGCCTTGGATGGCGATATCAGCGCGGGTAAAAAAGTGTTTCGCAAATGTCAGGCCTGCCATCAGCTGAAGCCGGGTCGCCATGGCGTCGGCCCGTCGTTGCACGGGATCATGGGCGCTACGGCAGGTGCCGCCGAAGACTACCGCTATTCCGGCCCCATGCAGCAATCCGGTATTGTCTGGACAGCCGCCACCCTGACTGATTTTCTGTCGGATCCGCGTGGCACAATTCCCGGTAATCGGATGCAGTTTAAAGGACTTAAGAAAAATAAGGACATCGTGAATCTCATCGCTTTTCTGACGGACCAGTCGCAAGGTTAAAGCAGAGTTGTGGATTGTCGCGATGATCCTCTTTTCCTTGGCGACGGTGGTGGTTAAGACATGCCTCCAGCCAAGTGTCAGGAGGCCGCCTTGGATCGTATCATCCGCACAATCGCAACCGAGATCAACGCCCGCCCGGAACAGGTGGGTGCTGCGGCAAGGCTGTTGGATGACGGTGCGTCCGTACCGTTTGTTGCTCGTTACCGAAAAGAGGTGACCGGCGGCCTGGACGACACCCAATTGCGGACCTTGTCGGACAGATTGGTTTACCTGCGCGAGCTTGATGCGCGCCGCGAGGCGATTGTCACCTCGATCCGGGACCAGGGCAAACTGTCAGACGATCTGGCCAGGTCCATCGCACGGGCTGACACAAAGGCGCAGCTGGAAGATATCTATCTGCCGTACAAACCCAAGCGCCGGACCAAGGCGATGATCGCGCGGGAAAACGGGCTGGAGCCGCTGGCAAACGCCGTTCTAAAGCACCGCAATGCCGATCCAAGCAAAACGGCCCGGTCGTATCTGTCCGCGCAGGTTCCAACACCCAAGGAGGCCCTGAACGGCGCGCGCGACATTCTGGCCGAGCGCCTGACCGAAAATGCCGCCCTGCTGGGTCAGCTGCGCGCGTTCATGCATCGCGAGGCTGTGCTGACCGCCAAAGTCATCAAAGGGAAGGAAAAAGACGGGATCAAGTTCAGCGATTATTTCGATCATTGCGAACTGTGGGCCAAGGTTCCGGCACACCGGGCGCTGGCGATGTTGCGCGCTTCGAAAGAAGGGATCGTAACGCTGGATATTGCCCCCGATCCCGACACCGGCAGCCCCCGGGCCGAGACTATGGTGGCGGCCTGTCTGCAAACACAGGGGGATGGCCCCGGCGATGTGTGGCTGCGCAAAGTTGCGGGATGGACATGGCGGGTGAAACTGTCCTTGTCGCTGATGGTCGATCTGATGGCCGATCTGCGCGCGCGGGCACAGGATCAGGCGATCGAGGTGTTTGCGCGAAATCTGAAAGACGTGCTGTTCGCCGCCCCTGCGGGTGCACGTGCAACCCTGGGTCTGGACCCCGGCATTCGAACCGGGGTGAAGGCAGCGGTTGTCGACGCGACCGGTAAGGTTGTCGCAACCGAAACGCTGTACCCGTTTCAGCCCAAAAATGACGTGCGCGGCGCACAGTCAAGCCTGCTGAGCCTGATCGCGGCACATGATGTCGAACTGATCGCCATCGGAAACGGGACGGCCAGCCGGGAAACGGAACGGCTGATCGCCGATACGCTGGCCTTGATGTCTGGTCCCACGTCACCGCCGGCCCGGGTTGTGGTGTCCGAGGCTGGTGCCTCGGTCTATTCTGCCTCGGAACTGGCTGCGCGCGAATTCCCTGATCTGGATGTATCCTTGCGTGGTGCGGTTTCGATTGCGCGCCGGCTTCAGGACCCGCTGGCCGAACTGGTCAAAATCGAACCCAAGTCCATTGGTGTTGGGCAATACCAGCACGATGTCGACCAGCACCGGCTGTCAACCGCGCTGGCATCGGTTGTCGAGGATGTGGTGAACGCCGTGGGCGTCGACCTGAACACGGCGTCAGCCGAATTACTGTCGCATGTCTCGGGTCTGGGTCCGGGACTGGCCGAGGCGATTGTGCAGCATCGTGATTTGAACGGTGCGTTCCAGACGCGCGGCGATCTGCTGGAGGTTGACCGGCTTGGTCCGCGTGCGTTTGAACAATGTGCGGGATTTCTGCGCATACGAAACGGGCCTGAGCCTTTGGATGCCTCCGCGGTGCATCCCGAGGCCTACAGCGTCGCTCGCCGAGTGGTCGCAGCATGCGGTCGTGATATCCGCCAGATCATGGGCCGGGACGGAGCGCTGAAAGGCGTGCGCGCGGAACAGTTCGTCGATGAAAATTTTGGCCTGCCGACTGTACGGGACATTTTGGTTGAACTGGAAAAACCCGGTCGCGATCCGCGCCCCGCATTTGTTACAGCGTCATTCCGGGACGGTATCGAGGACATCACCGATCTGAAACCCGGCATGCTGCTGGAAGGGTCCGTCACAAATGTCGCCGCATTTGGCGCGTTTGTCGACATTGGCGTTCATCAGGACGGTTTGGTTCATGTCAGTCAACTGGCCGACAGGTTTGTCAAAGACCCGCACGAGATCGTCAGGACCGGTCAGGTCGTCAAGGTGCGCGTGGTCGAGGTGGACGTTCCCCGCAAACGCATCGGGCTGACCATGCGCAAACAGACCGGCGGCCGTACATCCAAAGGCAATTAGTCACATCAGATTCGCGCTGACCCGGCCCCTTTCGCCGCCTTCAGCCATCCCAGCCGGTGCTGAAGAAAGGTCAATGGCAATGTCTGTGCCAAAGGTCGCGCGGGTCGCCCTGCGCGATTGGCTACCTTGTGGCGATGACACAAAGCGCTGTTTTGCAGGGATTATTTCAGATCATTTGGTATACGTATCGGATAGTTCGTGCATGAAATTGATCGTTGGCACCATTATTATTTTTAACGCGCGTAAAGTTTTTATTGACGTCGCGACAATAACTGACCTACCCTCTCAGAATGACATCCAAGCTCAGGGAGGACAGGGATGTATCTGAGAAACGCACTTCGTGCGGCGACGGCGATGACGTTTGTCGCCACGGCAGCCGCCCATGCTCAATCCATAACAATAGCGACCGTTAATAACGGCGACATGATCCGCATGCAGGGCTATACGGACAAGTTCACCGAAGCGACCGGTATTGATGTGGAATGGGTGACGCTGGAAGAGAACGTACTGCGCCAGCGCGTTACCACCGATATTACCACCAATGGTGGTCAGTTCGACATCATGACCATCGGCATGTACGAAACCCCGATCTGGGGTGCGAACGGCTGGCTGGTTCCTCTGGATGGTTTGTCCGAGGACTATGACGTCGGTGACATTTTGCCCGCCATGTCTGGTGGTCTCAGCCATGACGGAACGCTTTTTGCGGCACCGTTCTATGGCGAAAGCTCGATGATCATGTATCGAACCGACCTGATGGAAAAAGCGGGCATGGAAATGCCCGAAGCGCCAAGCTGGCAATTCATCAAAGAGGCTGCGGCAGCAATGACTGACCGTGACGCAGACATCAACGGCATCTGTCTTCGCGGCAAAGCCGGTTGGGGCGAAGGCGGCGCGTTCATCACAGCGATGTCCAACTCGTTCGGCGCGCGCTGGTTTGACGAAGACTGGAAGCCTCAGTTCGATCAGCCCGAATGGGCCGATACGCTGAATTTCTATGTCGAGATGATGACAGAATCCGGCCCGGCAGGCTATGCCACAAACGGGTTCAATGAGAACCTGTCCTTGTTCCAGCAAGGAAAATGCGGCATGTGGATCGACGCCACGGTTGCGGCGTCATTTGTGACCAACCCCGATGACTCGACTGTCGCGGACCATGTTGGGTTTGCGCTGGCACCCGATACCGGATTGGGCAAGCGTTCCAATTGGCTTTGGGCCTGGGCACTGGCCATTCCAGCCGGGACACAGCAAGAAGACGCAGCCAAGCAGTTTATCGAATGGGCAACGTCCAAAGACTATATCGAGCTGGTCGCTGAAAACGAAGGTTGGGCAAATGTCCCACCGGGTGCGCGTTCGTCCTTGTACGAGAACCCGGAATACCAGAAGGTTCCGTTTGCCAAGATGACGTTGGACTCGATCCTGACCGCGGATCCAAACAACCCGACGGTCAAGCCTGTTCCATACGTTGGCATCCAGTTTGCTGCGATCCCGGAGTTTGCAGGCATCGCGACGCAGGTCAGCCAAGAGTTCTCGGCGGTCTACGCCGGGCAACAGACAGTGGAAGAAGCACTTGAGAAAGCGCAGGCTTTCACCTCGGAAGAAATGGAAGCCGCAGGCTACTGAGGCATTCCTCCCGGTGGGGGGCAGATCATCTGTCCCCCGCACCCCCCACTTCCTAAATCCGCGTTTTTCTCGCAGGCTAAGCTACGCCTGAACAGAGAGGTTTTGCGACATGGCGACCCAACATTCCCGATCCGTTGCCCGCCTGATGATGGCACCCGCAGTGGTCCTGCTGCTTGGCTGGATGCTCGTACCGCTGACAATGACACTGTACTTTTCCTTTAAGAAGTATCTGCCTTTGCGTGGTGGCGATCTGGGCTGGGTGGGTTTTGACAATTATATCCGGTTCGTTTCATCCAGTTCTTTCTGGCCTGCTGTGCAAGCGACACTGATGATCGTCGGCGGTGTTCTGATCATCACCGTTGTTCTGGGTATCCTGCTGGCAATGCTGCTGGATCAGCCGATGTGGGGGCAAGGTGTGGTTCGTATTCTTGTCATTGCACCGTTTTTCGTCATGCCCACGGTATCCGCACTGGTCTGGAAGAACATGTTCATGGACCCGGTCAATGGCTTGTTGGCCCATCTTTGGCGCTTTTTCGGGGCCGAGCCGATCTCGTGGCTGTCCGAGGCGTCGATGACTTCGATCATCATCATCGTTTCATGGCAATGGTTGCCTTTTGCCACGCTCATCCTGCTGACTGCGATTCAGTCACTGGATAGCGAGCAACTGGAAGCCGCCGAGATGGACGGTGCGCCTGTCCTGAAACGCTTCTACCATATCATCCTGCCGCATCTGAGCCGCGCAATCACCATCGTGATCCTGATCCAGACGATCTTTCTATTGTCGATCTTCGCCGAAATCTTCGTGACCACCGGCGGCGCGTTCGGCACCCGCACACTCACCTATCTGATCTTCCAGCGTGTGTTGGAAAGCCAGAATGTCGGTCTTGGATCGGCCGGAGGTGTCTACGCCATCATCCTTGCCAATATCGTTGCGATCTTTCTGATGCGCATCGTCGGCAAGAACCTGGACGCGTGAGGAGGTAAGACCATGACCCGCGCTGTCACGCCCCGCCGTAAATCGCTGAACACTGCCCTGGCCTGGGCCGTCGGCCTGCTGATCTTTTTCCCGATCCTATGGACTATTCTGACCAGCTTTAAAACTGAGGCGCAGGCCATTGCCAGCCCGCCGCTGTTCCTGAATTTCGATTGGACGTTGGAAAATTATGCCGTTGTGCAGGAACGCTCGGATTACATGCGGTTCCTGTGGAACTCGGTCATCATAGCGGGCGGATCGACGATTCTGGGCGTCATCATTGCTGTGCCTGCCGCGTGGGCGATGGCCTTTGTGCCGTCCAAGCGCACCAAGGACATTCTGCTGTGGATGCTGTCCACCAAAATGCTGCCGGCGGTGGGTGTTCTGTATCCGATCTATCTGCTGTTTATCCGGCTGGGTCTGCTTGATACCCGCGGCGGGCTGGTGGTGGTGCTGATGCTGATCAACCTGCCGATCATTGTGTGGATGCTGTACACCTATTTCCGCGAAATCCCGGGCGAAATTCTGGAAGCCGCCCGGATGGACGGGGCAACGCTGAAAGAGGAAATCCTATATGTCCTGACGCCGATGGCCATTCCCGGCATTGCCTCGACGGTTCTGCTGAATTTCATTCTGGCCTGGAACGAGGCGTTCTGGACGCTCAACCTGACCGCTGTGGATGCAGCCCCGCTTACCGCATTCATCGCCAGTTACTCCAGCCCGGAAGGTTTGTTCTTTGCCAAGCTCAGCGCGGCATCGACCATGGCAATTGCTCCGATCCTGATCCTTGGCTGGTTCAGTCAGAAACAACTTGTCCGCGGCCTGACCTTTGGCGCTGTGAAATAAGGAACACCAATCATGGGACGCATACAACTCAAGTCCGTGACAAAAAGCTTTGGCGACGTAGAGGTCATTCCACCTCTGGACCTGACCATCGAAGACGGAGAGTTCACCGTCTTTGTCGGCCCCTCGGGCTGCGGCAAGTCCACGCTTTTGCGCCTGATCGCGGGTCTGGAAGACATAACCACAGGTTCGATCGACATTGATGGAGAGGACGCCACCGACGTGCCGCCCGCCCGACGGGGTCTGGCCATGGTTTTCCAGTCCTACGCGCTGTATCCTCATATGACCGTCCGCAAGAACATCGCGTTTCCACTGCGTATGGCGAAACTGGATCAGGCAGAAATCGACAAGCGCGTCGAAGGCGCGGCGCAGGTCTTGAACCTTGCGGATTATCTTGATCGGCGGCCCGGCCAGCTGTCTGGCGGGCAACGTCAGCGGGTTGCTATCGGCCGCGCGATTGTGCGCGAACCGGCGGCGTTTCTGTTCGATGAACCGTTGTCCAATCTGGACGCTGCGCTGCGTGTTGGGATGCGGCTGGAAATCAGTGAATTGCATGAACGTCTGGCCACGACGATGATCTACGTCACCCACGATCAGGTCGAGGCGATGACCATGGCCGACAAGATTGTTGTGCTTCAGGCGGGTGTCATCGAACAGGTCGGCAGCCCGCTGGACCTGTACCGCACCCCCCGTAATCTTTTTGTGGCAGGCTTCATCGGATCGCCCAAGATGAACTTCATCCAAGGGGAGGAAGCGGCAAAACACAACGCGCAAACCATCGGCATACGTCCTGAACACATCGCTGTTTCAGAAAGCGAAGGCACATGGTCGGGTGTTGTCGGCGTGTCCGAGCATCTGGGATCCGACACGTTCTTTCATATCCACGAAACCGGTCTGGCCGAAACGCTGACAGTGCGGGCTGGTGGTGAGGTCGGGTTCCGCCACGGGGACCGTATTCATCTGACGCCAAGGGCCGATGTCATTCATCGGTTTGATGCACAGGGGTTGCGCATCGAATGAACCTGCGTGAGCGTAAAATGGCAGTATTCTACGACGCCGCAGTGGTCAGCGGGGCGATGATGGCCACATGTTGCATGCATGGGTGGCCGGCATCGTGTGTTGCCTTTGAGCCGACGTTCCACATGTGCAGTGCCGATGGCGATCACAGGTCGAGCTGATGGGGTCGATGTCGCGTGCACATGATCATATCTCGCTGGGTTGGAACACGCTGTCCCGCTTGCCCGCCGCCACCGGTCGCCCCGGCTATCACCACTCGGATCTGACGCCCGGTATCGTGCATATCGGCATAGGAAACTTCCACCGGGCCCACCAGGCATGGTATCTGCACCGGCTGATGCAGGACGGCCTGGCGCGGGACTGGGGGATTATCGGGGCTGGCGTACGTCCTTATGATACGGACATGCGTCGCAAGCTTTTGGCGCAGGACTGCCTGACAACCCTTATCGAGCTCGACCCGGCCGGGATGTCCTCGGAGGTTGTGGGCTCGATGACCGGGTATCTGCCGATAGAGACGGGCAATGCCGCGCTGATCGCACAAATGGCTGATCCGGCCATTCGCATCGTCTCGATGACCGTGACCGAAGGCGGATATTATCTGGATGCGACCACCGGCGAATTCGATGCCGATCACGCAGACATTCAACATGATGCACGAAATCCTGATCGGCCTCACACTGTTTTCGGAGCAATTGTGGCCGCGCTGAGACTGCGCCGCGACCGGAATCTGCAACCCTTCACGGCGCTCAGCTGCGATAATTTACAGGGTAATGGCGCAATTCTGCGTCAATGCGTCGTACAATTGGCGCAGCTGTCGGATGTGGGCCTTGCCGACTGGATCGACCAGAACGGAGCTTTTCCGAACTCGATGGTGGATTGTATTGTCCCGGCCACAACGCCGGCGGTTGTGGAACAGGCCAAACAGCTCGGGAT
This sequence comes from Pseudomonadota bacterium, assembly GCA_039028255.1. Lineage (GTDB taxonomy): Bacteria > Pseudomonadota > Alphaproteobacteria > Rhodobacterales > Rhodobacteraceae > Ruegeria. Next base: position 44,188 of record JBCCIK010000005.1, read on the forward strand.
TCATGATCCGGTCGCCGTCACACATGAAAACTTTCGCCAGTGGGTCATTCAGGATCACTTTTGCGCCGGACGCCCACCCCTGGAACGCGCCGGCGTCACAATCACCAATGACGTACATCGGTACGAGGCGATGAAGCTGCGCATTCTGAATGGCGGGCATCAACTGGTTGCGAATGCGGGCGAGATTCTGGGCCTGCAAACCATATCGGATTGTATGAAGGACACCGAGGTCCTCGCCTTTTTTCGTAAAGTGCAGATCGAAGAAATCCTGCCATTTGTCGCGCCCGTCCCGGAAACCGGACCGCAGGCGTATCTGGACCTGGTGCAGCGCCGTTTCGCCAATTCCGCGATCCACGATACGACCCGCAGAGTGGCTTTTGACGGATCATCACGCCATCCCGGTTTCCTGCTGCCGACACTGCGCGAGGCGATCCAGGCCGGTGCCCCGATCACCGGTCTTGCGCTGGCTCAGGCGTTTTGGGCCCGCATGTGCGCGGGCACGCGAGAGGATGGATCGGAAATCGAGGCCAACGACCCGATCTGGCAAGAACTGAAGCATGCGGCCATCGCGGCCCGCGACCGCCCGCGGGCCTGGATCGAACAGGCCGGTATTTACGGAACGCTGGTCGAAAATGACCAGTTCGCGCAGAGCTTTGGAACTTGGCTAGACCGCATTTGGCAAAACGGCAGCCGGGATGCGATTAGGTCTTACCTGAACTTCAACCTGTGAAAACCTGATCCGATCTTACCCGGCCGCAGGTCCGTGCCGGCGGGCCGGGACTGTTTGCGGATAGGTGAGCACACTTGAAACCTTGGTTCAATCAACCTGCTGAGGATAAAAAATACATTTACTTCATATAGTTATCTTATTACTAAATTTTTAGTTTGACACTAAGGCAAAAAATCGCTGATGCTAGCGCTATCCGGTTTCGACCGGAATCCATAATCTTTGGGAGGAGACAGATGCGGAGACATCTACTTTCCGCTGTGGCGGCCGTTGCCGTCATTGCGGGGCAAGGTCCCGTGTGGGCCGACGAAGCCGCAGCACAACGTTGGATCGACGACGAATTCCAGCCGTCGACCCTGTCGAAAGACGAACAGATGGCCGAAATGAAGTGGTTCATTGACGCTGCTCAACCGTATTCGGGCATGGAAATAAACGTCCTGTCCGAGGGCATCCCCACCCACTCTTACGAATCCGAGGTTCTGACCAAGGCGTTTGAGGAAATCACCGGCATCAAGGTCAATCACCAGATCCTTGGCGAAGGTGAGGTGGTTCAAGCCGTTCAAACCCAAATGCAGACCGGTCGAAACCTGTATGACGGGTATGTCAATGACAGCGACCTGATCGGTACGCATTCGCGCCTGCAACTGGCCTATCCGCTGACCGACATGATGGAAGGTGAATGGGCGGCGACAACCTCGCCGACGCTGGATCTGGATGACTTCATGGGCATTCAGTTCACCACTGGACCTGATGGCAAACTGTATCAGCTGCCCGATCAGCAATTTGCGAACCTTTACTGGTTCCGCAAGGACTGGTTCGACGATGAGGATAACAAGGCCGCGTTCAAGGAAAAATACGGCTATGATCTGGGCGTTCCGGTCAACTGGTCGGCCTATGAGGACATCGCCGAGTTTTTCACCAATGATGTGAAAGAAGTCGATGGCGTGGCGATCTATGGCCATATGGACTATGGCAAGCGCGCGCCCGATCTGGGCTGGCGCATGACCGATGCCTGGCTGTCGATGGCCGGTGCCGGTGACGTGGGTGAGCCGAACGGTGTTCCGGTCGACGAATGGGGCATCCGCATGGAAGCGGGCACCTGCAACCCCGTTGGGGCGTCCGTCTCGCGCGGTGGTGCGGCAAACGGCCCGGCTGCGGTCTATGCGATCCGCAAGTGGGATGAGTGGCTGCGCAACTATGCGCCTCCGGGTGCGGCGTCTTATGACTTCTACCAGTCGTTGCCAGCACTTAGCCAGGGTAACGTGGCCCAGCAGATCTTCTGGTACACCGCCTTTACCGCCGACATGGTGAAGCCGAAGTCCGAAGGCAACAACACGGTGGATGATGAAGGCACGCCGCTGTGGCGCATGGCGCCCAGCCCGCATGGTCCGTATTGGGAAGATGGCCAGAAGGTCGGATACCAGGACGTTGGATCGTGGACCTTCCTGAAATCGACCCCGTCGGATCGGGCTCAGGCAGCGTGGCTTTATGCTCAGTTCGTGACCTCCAAGACGGTTGACGTGAAAAAGTCCCACGTGGGTCTGACCTTTATTCGCGACAGCACCGTCAACCACGAGTCGTTCACCGAACGTGCGCCCAAGCTGGGTGGCCTCGTCGAGTTTTATCGCTCGCCTGACCGTGTGGCCTGGTCGCCGACAGGCATCAATGTTCCGGATTATCCGAAGCTGGCCCAGATCTGGTGGCAGCAGATCGGTGACGTGAACTCGGGCGCCTTCTCGCCGCAAGAGGCGATGGACCGTTTGGCCGAAGAGATGGACATCACCATGGCCCGTATGCAGGCTGCGGATGAAAGCGCCGGTGTCTACGGTGGCTGCGGTCCGCGTCTGAACGAGCCGCAGGATGCCGCGTTCTGGCTGGAGAAGTCCGGTTCGCCCAAGGCCAAGCTTGAGAACGAAAAGCCGCAAGGCCAGACCGTCAACTATGACGAACTGGTTCAGCGCTGGCAGTCTCAGTAAAAAGCAAAATCGTAAGCCGGGCTTCAGCCCGGCTTACCTCAGAATACCCCCGCGAGTTTCCCTGATGATCGAACTTCACGATGCCACCAAACGGGTTGGCAATATCATCCATATCAAGCCCACCAACCTGAAATTGCAGACCGGTCATTTCAATGTGTTGCTCGGTGCCACGGGCTCAGGAAAGACCTCTCTGATCAAGATGATGGCCGGGCTGGACCCGATCGCGTCGGGCAAGGTGCTGATGGACGGACAGGACGTCACGCGTCTGAACACGCAGAAACGTCAGATCAGCCTGGTGCACCAGTTCTTTGTGAACTATCCGCATATGAGTGTTTTCGACAACATCGCCTCGCCCCTGCGGGTGGCAGGCATGACGCGATCCGAGATTGAAGGTCGCGTGGAAGAGGCCGCCGACCTGTTGCAATTGCGACCGATGCTGAACCGTCGTCCGCACGAGCTGTCGGGCGGGCAACAACAACGGACCGCCTTGGCCCGCGCAATCGCCAAAGAAAGCCGGGCCGTATTCCTGGACGAACCGCTGGCCAATCTGGACTACAAGCTGCGCGAAGAATTGCGCGAACAGCTGCCTGATCTGTTCGCCGGGCGCGGTGCCGTGGTGGTCTATGCCACTTCGGAGCCCGAAGAGGCGCTGCTGTTGGGTGGTTACACTGCCTTGATGGATGACGGGCAGGTCACCCAGTTTGGGCCAACCGCCGATATCTATCGCAACCCCGAAAATATCGCCGCTGCGCGCGTATTTTCGGATCCACCGATCAATGTGGGCCGGATCACCGTGTCCGGCACACAGGCAAAGCTGGCTGGCGGCGGCGGTTGGGCTGTCTCTGGCATGGCGGATGGAGATTACATGGTCGCCGTGCGCCCGCACCGCGTGACCCCGTTTCGCACCTCGGATGCGGATGTCGAACTGACAGGCCGCGTGATCGTGACCGAGTTGTCCGGTTCGGATTCAAGCGCCCATTTCCGGCATGGGTCCGATGACTGGGTCTCGCTGGCGGCAGGGGTGCACCCTTATCAGGTGGGCGAAGATCACAGTTTCTACATGAATCCGGCTCATTGCCGGTATTTCGGCCAAGACGGCCAAAGGGTGGCCTGACATGGCACAGATCAAGCTTTCAAACCTGCGCCACAGCTACATGACCACGCCAAAAGGCCCCGAAGACTATGCGCTGAAGGAAATCGATGTGACCTGGCGCGATGGTGGCGCCTATGCGCTGTTGGGTCCGTCAGGTTGTGGCAAGTCGACGCTGCTGAATATCATCTCGGGGCTGCTGACCCCGTCCGAGGGACAGATACTGTTTGATGACAGCGACGTCACTGCCCTGCCCCCGGACCAGCGCAACATCGCACAAGTGTTCCAGTTTCCGGTGATCTACGACACGATGACCGTAGGTGAAAATTTGGCGTTCCCGTTGAAAAATCGTGGCGTCGATGCCGCCACAATCAAGCGCCGCGTCGACGAGATTGCCGAGATGCTGGATGTCACGGATATGCTGAACGCCCGCGCCTCGGGTCTGAGCCCGGACAACAAGCAGAAAATCTCGATGGGACGCGGTCTGGTTCGGGACGACGTGAATGCGGTTATGTTTGACGAGCCGTTGACCGTGATTGACCCCCATCTGAAATGGAAGCTGCGGTCCAAGCTGAAAGAGCTGCATCAGCGGGTGCAGGCCACAATGATCTACGTGACCCACGACCAGACCGAGGCTCTGACTTTTGCCGACGAGGTTGTGGTGATGCAAGAAGGCGAAGTGGTTCAGATCGGCACGCCGGTCGACCTGTTTGAACGTCCTCAGCACACGTTTGTCGGCCATTTCATCGGCTCGCCCGGTATGAATGTGTTGCCTTGCGAGGCCAAAGGTGATCGCGCGATTTTCGAAGGCCACGAGGTGATGCTGGAAGGCCCGACCCATGGCGACGGAGGCCGCACCGATCTGGGTATCCGCCCGGAATACATCACCTTTGCTGAAACCGGAATCCCGGCTCATGTCACAAAGGTTGCAGACATCGGTCGTCACTATGTGGTCAGCGCCATGGTCGGCGAGATCCCGGTTAAGGCGGTCGCTGAACATAATGCACCCAACCCTGGCTCGCATGTATTTCTGAAATTCAATCCCGAGCAATCCCGCGTCTACCGTGATGGCTGGATCGCAACCAAGGAGCGGGCGCAATGAGAACCGAAAACCAAAAAGCATGGTTCTTTGTCCTGCCGGTTCTGGCACTGGTCGCGTTCAACGCGCTGGTGCCGATGATGACGGTGGTCAACTACTCGGTGCAGGAAACCTTTGGCAACAACCAGTTCTTCTGGGAAGGGCTGGGATGGTTCGAACAGATTCTGCGGTCTGACCGGTTTCAGGCTGCATTGGGACGACAGTTTCTGTTTACTTTCATGATCTTGCTGATCGAGGTGCCTTTGGGCATCATTGTCGCCTTGTCCATGCCCCGCAAAGGGTTCTGGGTGCCGGTCTGTCTGGTGCTCATGGCCCTGCCGATGCTGATCCCGTGGAACGTGGTGGGCTCGATGTGGAACATCTTCACCCTGCCTAAGATCGGTCTGATGGGCTATTTTCTGAATGACGTTCTGGGCATCAACTATGACATGACTCAACAGCCGCTGTCGGCGTGGATCACCATCATCGTGATGGATGTCTGGCACTGGACATCGCTGGTCGTGCTGCTGTGCTATGCGGGCCTGGTGTCGATCCCGGATGCCTATTATCAGGCGGCCAAGATCGACGGTGCCAGCCCATGGTCTGTGTTCCGCTATATTCAATTGCCCAAGATGAAAACCGTCCTGACCATCGCCATCCTGTTGCGGTTTATGGACAGCTTTAACATCTATACCGAGCCTTTCGTGCTGACCGGTGGCGGCCCTGGCAATTCAACCACATTGCTGTCGATCGACCTTGTGAAAATCGCGCTGGGACAGTTTGATCTTGGCCCTGCGGCAGCAATGAGCCTGATTTATTTCGCCATCACATTGCTGGTCAGCTGGGTCTTCTACACACTGATGACAAAGGATGATGCGCAATGAAAAAGCGATCTGTTATCCCAATCCTTTACATCGCGTTCCTGATGCTGCCGATCTATTGGCTGGTGGCGATGTCCTTCAAAACAACGAATGAAATTCTGTCAGGCTTTTCCCTTTTTCCCCAAACCTTTACGCTGGAGAATTACATCACCATATTCACCGACCCGACATGGTATTGGGGCTACATCAACTCGATCATCTATGTGACGCTGAACACGGTGCTTTCGGTCTGTGTGGCGCTTCCTGCGGCCTATGCGTTCTCGCGCTATCGGTTTCTTGGTGACAAGCAGTTGTTCTTCTGGCTGCTGACCAACCGTATGGCCCCGGCTGCTGTGTTCGCGCTGCCGTTCTTCCAGCTTTATTCGTCAATCCACCTGTTCGACACCTATCTGGCGGTGGCCTTGGCGCATACGCTGTTCAACGTGCCGCTGGCCGTGTGGATCCTGGAAGGGTTCATGCGCGGTATACCGAAGGAACTGGACGAAACGGCCTATGTCGACGGCTATTCCTTCCCGCGTTTCTTCGTGACGATCTTCCTGCCAAATATCAAAGCAGGCGTCGGCGTCGCGGCGTTCTTTTGCTTTATGTTTTCATGGGTTGAGATGCTGCTGGCCAAAACGCTGACGGCGGTTGAGGCTAAACCTATCGCCGCCGTAATGACCCGAACCGCGTCCAGCGCCGGGTACGAGCTGGGCCTGCTGGCCGCTGCTGGAACGCTGACCATTATCCCCGGCGCCATTGTCATCTGGTTTGTCCGCAATTACATCGCGCGCGGTTTCGCGATGGGCCGTGTGTGAGGTTCGAAATGCGTAAACTTGTTCTCATTCTTCCTTTCCTGCCCTCTGTGGCTTTTGCCCAACAGGCCGGATGGGGCAGCGTCGGCCAGCAAGAGGAAAAGGGCTTTTCGTGGACCGACCCGTTATGGCCCGATTTCTGGATGGCCTGGACGCCGGCAACGCTGGCCTTGTTTGTTGGCATATTCTCGGCCATTGCCCTGATCGGAATTCTGGAAGGGTTCAGGTTTCGCGACGGGATCGAACGGCGCGGCGTGCTGGGCCTGACCACCACGCTGGGGGATCGGTTGTTCATTACTCTTCTGGGCTCGACCTATATCTTCCTGGCCTGGCTTGGACTGGTGGGACAGCCCGTCTGGGTGCCGCTGTTCCTGTCGATGGGCTGGGGAATTTTTGTCTTCTGGAAAGTTTAGGCTTTGTGAAACTGCGAAAGGATGCTTGTCTATCAGGCACGAACATCATGACGACACCAAGACAAATGCGTAAGAAAAAGACGACAAATCTGCTGACCGAGGTTGAACTGGAGTTCATGAACGAGCTTTGGGCCCTTGGACAGGGATCGGTGCGTGATGTTCTGGACCGCCTGCCACCAGACCGCAATCTGGCGTATACATCGGGTGCTACTATCCTGCGCATTCTCGACGAAAAAGGATTTGTCGAAAGCCGCAAGGACGGAAAGGCGCTGATCTACCGCCCGCTTCTGGAAAAAGACAGATATCAGGTGCGTTCGCTGCAAAACCTGTCTCGGACTTTGTTTGATAACACGCCCGCCTCGCTGGTGGCGCGTCTGGTCGACGATGAAGGGCTGAGCGAAACCGATCTTGAGGACATTCGGGCACTGGTAGAGAGGAGACTGCAAAATGACAGCAGTTAAACCGGTACTCGACACGTATCTCGAACTGAATCTGGTCATCTTTCTTGCTTTGATCGTGTGGCTGGTCGTGCGTTGGGGTCTGGAACGAACATCGTTTCGCATGGCTTTTTTCGCGCAGCTTCGGGTGCTTAAGATATTACTTTTGTGTATTGTCCTGAGCCCGCTTTTGGCCGCAGGCTTTGTGGCGGTACTGGGCGTAGTGTCGCCGGATCGTCCGGTGGCTATTGGCGACATTGCGGTTGCGGCTTATTTGCGCGGCGACATCGCCATGCCCGCCACGCAACTGGAACATCTGCTGCAAACGCGGGAACGTTGGGTTGATGCGTTGCTAAACGGCGGATCAGTTTTTGCATTTGTGCTCCTTGCCGGACTGCTTGCCGGTGCCGTGCTGCTGAGCCTGCGCATTGCGCAGGCCGCGCTTTGCATACAGGCAACGATTGCAACCAGCATTCTGTGGCGGCAATCGAACAAGGTGGATATCCGGTTTTCCGACCATATCTCGGTCCCGTTTGCGGTCCGTGGATTGCGCCGCAGACATGTTGTTCTGCCCAGTCATCTTGTCGCTCAGCCGCGCGATCTGCGGTTCGCGTTGGCCCATGAATTTCAGCACATTCGCGCCGGCGACATCGAATGGGAGCTGGCGATGGAGTTTCTTCGCCCTCTATTTTTCTGGAACCCCGCGTTTCTGATTCTGAAATATCAATTCGAACGTCTGCGCGAATTGGGGTGCGACCAGTCGATTGTGGCCCGGGGGCACCTGAATTCTGCCGACTACGCCAAATGCCTTTTGGATTATTGCGCCCAAACCGTATCGCGCAAGAATGCTAAAGTTCTGAATGTGGCACTGGTCGGTGGAGGGCGGGCCAAACATGTCCTGAAACAACGCATGATAGCCTTGACCGAAACACCGTCGTGCGGGCATCCCACGCAGCTTCTGGTCTTTGGCATCGCGATGGTCTTGGCGGTCACGTTTGCCATCGGATCGGCCTCGATGCGACAAACCAGCGACTGGACCCATGACAGGCTGATGCTGTCCACCGTGGTCAATCTGGAAAGGTTGGCGGAACGTAACCGGGGCAACTGATCGCGGTTCACTTTTGCGCCGCCATGCCGCCCCCCATGTTCAAGGCCCCGCGGCCCAAAAAGACAGACCGTCTATGGTTCTGACCTTTTGCCCGATGAATTCAATAAACCGCGAGATACGGGCCGGTACGACGGTGGAAGGCTGCCGCACCGCATACAGCGGAAATGAACCTTGTGTGAAGTCCGGCAGGATCACCGCGACCTCTGCTGTTGCGATCTGGTGAGCAAACGCCCAGTGCGGCCCGCTGTGAATGCCCTGATCGGCCAGCACGGCCTTAACGGCTGATCTGACGGCATTGACGGTGACACCGCCCGACCGATTGATCCTGTACTGTCTGCCTGCCGCGTCATGCAGAACAAGCGGCTGAGTTCTGTTTTGAGCCGAGAACAGGACAAAATCATGATTGGCTAAATCCTCAGGCGTTTCGGGCACCCCTGCCCGTTCCAGATATCCGTTTGATGCGACCAGCACGCGCGGGACTTCGGCCAGTTTTTTCGCGATCAGACTGGAGTCAGGTAAATGACCAACACGTATCGCAACATCAACACCGGTCTCGACCAGATCGATGAAACCTCCGGCCAACGTCAATTCAAATTCGACCCTTGGGTATAGGGTGCGAAACTCTAACAGCCAGTCTGTAAGAAACTCCTGACCAAAGTCGATTGCCGCCGTGACACGCAAAAGACCATCCGGTTCCAGGTCATCACCGCTGACCTCCGCCTCCAGAGCGTGCAGTTGATCGACCAGCCGTGACAGACGTTCGAAATACACCTGACCTTTGGCTGTGGGTGTCGTTGCCTTGCCGGTCCGGTCGACCAGCTTGGTGCCAAGCCGCTGTTCAAGTTGTGTGATGCGGCGCGAAATTCCCGATGGGTCCTGGCCCAACGCCCGCGATGCGGCCCGGATGGACCCCAGTTCGATGGTTTTCAGAAAGGCAAGTTCGGCCAGGCTGTGCATAAAAGTGTTGTAATTTCGTCCACACCTAATTGTCAATTCAACGACTGATGCACGCTAATTTTCATCACTAGGTTGCTTGCACACAAGTAGGAGACCTTGAAATGGATCAAACTCTGGCGGGCAAGATTGCCATCGTGACCGGCGGCAGCCGCAGCATCGGGCGTCAAACAGCGTTAGAATTGGCGGCCAAGGGCGCCGATGTCATTTTTACGTTTCACACACGGTCCGACGCCGCGGCAGAAGTCGTAGGTGAAATTGAAAATCTGGGACGCAGGGCAGCGGCAATACAGGCGGATTTCTCAGAAGATCGCGGTGTGGCGGAAATGCAGTCACACGTTCAAACGGCGCTGGCCGGTTGGGACGCCAATGCTATCGACATACTGGTGAACAACGCCGGAACACTGCGCATAGGAGGGTTCGACCAGATCACCGCTGAAGACCTGGACGCCATGTACATCACAAACTTCAAAAGCGTTGTCTTGCTGACGCAAGCCCTTTTGCCCGACATGGCAGAGGGCGGGCGTATCGTGAATCTCAGCTCGGGTCTGGCCAACGGTGTCTTCCCGCCACTGATCGCTTATGGGCCGTTAAAGGCGGCTTTGCAGGCCATGACGCTTTACTGGGCGCAAATTCTGGGCCCGCGCCAAATCACCGTAAACGCGGTGGCTCCCGGTGGTCTTGACGGTGATTTCAACGCCCGCCTTTTTGATGAAATCATCCCTGGCGCACGGGACTATATCGCTGGAAACACGGCCCTTGGGCGGGTTGGATTGCCACAGGATGTCAGCGGCGTCATCGCGTTCTTGTGCGATCCAAAAGCCAGTTTCATCACCGGCGCTGTTATCAAGATCGACGGTGGTTTTAAACTTTGAACCGGTGGGGAGAGGGCGTGAAAGGATGCCGCGTCGCGGTCTGAACCAGTACTGAGGGACCGGACTGATCAGGTTGGGATTTGGTGCGCGCAATGACGGCGTCAGACAAACCCATCGGTTGGCCCGGCAGGATTGCCATGATGTTCTGGATGTCGGGGATCAACCTGTGATGGCGTTTAGCTGATCCAGCACTTCTGTGCTGACCTTAACCCCATGCTGGATCGCGGCTGCACGTTTGGCCAACCGTCCATCACCGGGAATGCGAGCGTCCCCGTTGCCTTCGATCTGGGCGCAGATCCGGCTGACATAGTCACGAAATGACGGGCTGCCAAAGCGGGCCGGATCAACAACAATCAGCGTTGCGCCACCTTTGATGTTCAGCGCGCCATGCTGTTCGCGATCCGCATTGTCGACCGAAAGCGTCCCACCCGCCAACGCGGCACCAAGCACTTCGACCATAAAGGCAATCGCAGCGCCTTTGTGTTCGCCAAAAGGCAACAGGCTGCGGGTCTCCAGAATCTGAGTGGGATCGGTGGTGGCTTCGCCGTTACTGTCCAGACCGGCGGGATGGGTCAGCTTCACGCCTTCGGCTGCGGCCATGCGAATATCCATCAGGGCAGCTACGGACGAGGCCTGATCCCAGACCACTGGCTCTCCTCGGTCATGCGGGCAGGCAAATGACATAGGGTTGGTGCCGAATACCGGCCGCTGTCCGCCATGCGGAACGATCATCGACAAAGAATTCACTACGGCCAGCGCCACCAGACCTGCCCGTGCAAAGGGCTCGGTATCAAAACGCAATGCCCCAAGGTGGTGGCAATTAGAACAGGTGAATGCAGCAAGACCATTGGCGTGGGCCATCCTGATCAGGGGGTCCTGTGCCTGTGCGAGAACGATCTGATAATATCCGTTGTCCCCGTCACCGCGCAGCACCGCTGGGGCGATGTGGTCGACCCTGGGCTGCGCCTGCGGATTGGCGTAGCCGGACACAAAACTTTGGACATAGACCGGCAACATGCGCAACCCGTGGCTGCGCGGACCATCCCGTTCGGACTTCATCACAAGACCGGACAGAACATCGCTGCCTTGACGATCCATGCCCGCGGCATTCAGAACAGATTGCGCCAACGCCTGGATCTGATCAAGAGTCAGTGTTTTCATAGTGGTATCCGGCATTCCGCTATCCTCGGTCACACGTTGATCGTCAGACCACCCTAACCAAGTGGCAAACGTTGTGCGATGATGGTGTCGATCTTTTCCAGCGTTGCCAAAGAAACAGCGACACCGCCGCGTTCTGCACGCTGTCGGGCAGCCCGCCGGCCATCGCCTGGCAAATGCGCACCGTCCTGATCTGTAACTGCGCGAACCAGGTCTGCCGTACGCCTGGCAAAAACTTCACCCGAACCGGCGGACGGATCAATGGCGATAAAGAACTGTCCCGTGCGCGGGGGGCCGCCGGCGGTGCCGGAAAACGGGGACGCATGAATACCAAGCTGGCCACCGGCCAGAGCTGCCGCCATCGTTTCAACCAAAAAGGCGACACCAACGCCTTTGTACCCCCCCGAAGGCGCCATGGACCCTTGCAATGCAACGTCCGGGTCCGTCGTCGGATTGCCCTGCGCGTCCAGGGCCCATCCTTCGGGGATGGCCTTGCCTTCGCGGGCGTGTTTCATAACTTCGCTTTTGGCGATTGTGCTGGCGCTTTGATCAATGGCCAGCGCAGGCTCGCCACCTTCGCCCGGAACGGCGATGGCAAAAGGGTTGGTTCCAACCACCGGCCGGTATCCTCCGGACGGGGCGATGGATGCGGGCGCGTTGGTAAAACCAATGCCAACCACACCGGATCGTGCCAATCGGGCCGTGTGATACCCAAGCACACCGCAATTATAGCTGTTGTGCACTGCAAGCGCGGCGATGCCCTGTTCCTTTGCCAGCGGAACCAGATGTTCAAACCCCAGCTCAATGGCCGGATGTGCAAACCCGGTCGCCGCATCCACGTTCAGATAGGCTGGGCGCGGATGCGACAGCACCGGCTGTGCCGCCCCATTCACTTTTCCGCAGACCACGTGTTCGCAGTAAATCGGAATGTAAGCCAGACCATGACTTGCGACGCCATCCGCTTCGGTCGCTGCGGTAGCTATCGCCAACGGCCTGGCGTTTGCCTCGGTCGTTCCCGCCGCCAAAAGAGCGCGCAAGGCGATGTCTTGGATTTCATCCAGGGTCAGGGTTTTCGTCTGGGTCATGGTGTCCTCGGATCAGTCGTTGTCGGCGATACCGGCCCCAGCGCCTTTC